>DAIQNY010000223.1:0-5489 GCA_036788155.1 Actinomycetota bacterium
TGATGCCCTGCACGCCCTGGCGCAGCACGTCGTCGGCGACCTTGAACGCCTCGATGACCGAGGTGCGCCGCTCGACGACCTGCAGCAGTCGGTCGTTCGGGATGATGATGAGCGTGTCGACCTTCTCACGCAGGCTCGAGATGCCGTCCTCGGCCTGGCGCGCGCGACGCTTGCCCTCGAAGGCGAACGGGCGCGTGACCACGCCGACGGTGAGCGCGGCGAGCTCCTTCGCCAGCTCGGCGATGACCGGGGCGGCGCCGGTACCCGTGCCGCCGCCCTTGCCCGCCGTGACGAAGACCATGTCGGCGCCCTTGAGCGCGTCGCGCAGTTCGTCCTTGCTCTCCATGGCGGCCTGATAGCCGATGGTTGGGTTGGCGCCGGCTCCGAGGCCGCGGGTGATCTTGCTGCCGATGTGGATCTTGACGTCGGCGTCGCACATCTGCAGCGCCTGTGCGTCTGTGTTGACGGCGATGAACTCGACGCCGCGGAGGCCCGCGTCGACCATGCGGTTGACGGCGTTGGTTCCGCCGCCGCCCACGCCCACGACCTTGATGACGGCGAGATAGTTCGCTGACGCGTCGATCATCGTGCTGACCCTCCTGTCGTGGTCGAGACTCGCCGTCGAGACCCCTGGCGAACCCTCAAGCCCCGCTTGAGTGTTGCTGATTTCGCTTGCATGAGTTCCGAAAAACCACCCTGTTTGCAGCGGTTCCTGTCATACCGTAAAGGCCGGGCGAACCTGACGACCCGGCCTTGGACCTACCTTACCCACGCCCCTCCGGGGTGTCAAACAACCTCCCTGCATATGGCAGGAATCGCGGCGCCTTCGACCACTGCTTGAAGAAGGCCTCGACCCTCACTGGAGCACCGGCTTCGCGAGGGTCCTGTCCGGTATGGAGACGTCCATCTGTGTGCACGCCTTGCCGGCCGACTCGTACTCCCGCAGCACGGTGCGCATGGCGACCGTCTTGGCCAGGGTGCGCTCCGCGTCGCCCCATACGACGACCGGTCCACCGTCGAAGCGCAAGGTGAGCTGGCCGCCGTCGCTCTCGACGGCGGCCAGCTGCCGCTGCAGCGACCGCGGTAGCGCCACGATGACATGGATCATGTCGGCGGCGGCAGGGTCGGCCACCTTCGTGCCGGTGCGCAATCTGCCGGAGACGGCGATCCTCGGCAACGGGAGCACCGCCCGACCCGGGCCGGCGACGAGGCGGCCGATCAGGCTGTCCTCGTCGCCGCTGCCGTCGCCGCCGTCAGAGGCGCCGTCGGTCGAGGCGGTCTCCGCTGAGGTCTCGCCGGAGGAGGCCTCGGCACTCGGGCCGGCGGCCGGGGACGACTGTCCGTCGGCCTGCTCTTCGCCGCGCGTGCCCACAGTCTTGCCGACCAGTTGATCCGCCGCCTCCGCGGCTCTGCAGACGACGCGGTCCTCGCGATCCAGCACGTACCACCGCCGGCCGGCAAGGGCGTACGCCACCGGCTCGTACTCCGTCAGGTTCACCACCAGCGTGTCCGGGAAGTCGCGGTCGACGCTCGCGCCGGAGACGAAGCAGAGCGGCGCGAGCGTCTCGCGCACGTCCTCGCTCGTCACCGTGAACAGGTTGCGGCCCGCGTAGTCACGCCGCAGGAGCTTCAGCACCTGCTTCTCGGGCGCCAGTCGTGTGCCGGCGACCGTGATGGTCACGACATCGAATGAGGAGGAACTCCTGCCCCAGGCGTACACCACTGTAGGCAGGAGCAGGATCGCAAGCGTGAGCAGCACGGTGGGAAGCAGACGGAATCGCGGGCGGCTCGCCCCACGTGCCCTCGTCATGCGGCTGGACCTTCTGTCGGGGTGGACGTACCCCTGACTATTCGGCGCCGCCGGCGCCTTCCCCTTGGCCGTTCAGCGTTGCCAGCAACCGCTCACCGGCGTGCGAGACGTCCCCGGCGCCCAGCGTGAGGACGAGGTCACCCGCGCGCACCCGCGGGGCCAGACGGGCGACGACGTCGCCGATCCGAGGGAGGAACGACACGGGGCCGCCTGGCCGCTCCGCGAGATAGGCATCCACGATCAGCTTGCCGCTCACGCCGGGCTCCGGCTCCTCGCGCGCCGGGAAGATCTCGGTGACGATCGCCTCGTCGGCGAGCGTGAGCGCCCTGCCGAACTCGTGCTGCAGGTAGCGGGTGCGCGAATACAGGTGCGGCTGGAAGACGGCGATCACCCGCTCGTGACCGCCCTTCATGGCGGCCCTGAGCGTGGCGGCGATCTCGGTAGGGTGATGCGCGTAGTCGTCGACGATGAGGACGCCGTCGTGCTCTCCGATGAGCTGGAAGCGTCGAGCGGCGCCGCTGAAGGTGAGCAGGTGCGGCGCCGCCTCCCGCGGCGAGACGCCGGTGTGACGCAGCACGGCGATCGCCGTGAGCGCGTTGAGGACGTTGTGCTCGCCCGGCACGCGCAGCTCCACCCGAGCGAGCTTTTCGCCCCTCGCGTCGCGCACCGTGAACAGGCTGCCGCGGTCGTCCACGCGCTCCACGTCGGCACGCAGGTCGCCCGCGTCGAGCCCGACGACGACGACCGCAGCCGGCGTGTGCCCGGCAAGCTCCTCCCCGCCGCTGCCGGCGACGAGGACGAGCAGGCCGTCCTCCGGCAGCAGGGCGACGAAACGGCGGAACACGTCTCGTACGTCGTCGAGGCAGCCGTAGTTGGCGTGGTGATCCAGCTCCACGTTGCTGACGATGGCGACCTCCGGCCGCAGGTAGAGCAGGCTCCCGTCGCTCTCGTCGGCCTCGGCTACCAGCCATTCACCCTGCCCCACGCCGGCGTTGGAGCCGACGTCGTTGAGCTCGCCGCCCACGAGGAACGTGGGGTCCAGCCCCGCCTGGCGCAGCACGTGCGAGATCATGGACGAGGTAGTCGTCTTGCCGTGGGTACCCGCGACGGCGATGCCGCGCCGCAGCTCCATGACACGCGCCAGCATCTCGGCGCGGCGCAGGATCGGCAGTCCTGCCGTACGCGCCGCGCGCAGCTCAGGGTTCGCAGCTCCGATGGCCGTGGAGGTCACGACCACCGCGGCGTCGCCGAGGTTGTCGGCGTCGTGTCCTACGACGACGGGGACGCCCGTCTCGACCAGGCGGCGCGTGTAGCGGGATGCCTTGAGGTCCGAGCCGCGGACGTCGACGCCGAGCTCGTGCAGCACGGCGGCGATGCCGCTCATCCCCGCTCCGCCGATCCCGATGAAGTGGACCGGCTGCGGGAAGTCCCTCACGTCGTGGCTCATCGCGCCCCTCGCCCTCGTGTCGTGGTCAGGATGTCCTCGATCTGGTCGGCGACCCGCCGCGCGGCGTCCGGCCGGCCCAGCGCGGCACTGGCTGCCGCCATGCCGGCCAGGCGGGCGCGGTCGCCGAGCAGGTCGACCACGAGGCGCTTCAGCCGCTCGCCGTCGAGCTCGGCGTCTGCCACCAGGAGCGCCGCGCCGTTCGCGACCATCTCACGCGCGTTCTTGCGCTGGTGATCGGCGGTGGCGTAGGGGTACGGCACCAGGATCGCCGGCTTGCCGAGGGCGGCGAGCTCCGCGACGGAACCGCCCGACCGCGCCACGACCAGATCGGCCGCCGCCATGGCGGCGGCCAGGCGGTCAGTGTATGGGACCAGGCGGTAGTGCTCAAACCGCTCGCCGCGCTCCTCCAACTCCCGGCGCACCTGGTCCTCGTTTCTCGGCCCGCACACGTGCACCAGCTGGAAGCCGAGGTCGGCGCCGCCGAAGGCGTCGATACACGCCCTGTTGATGCTCTGCGCACCCTGGCTGCCGCCGAACGCCAGCACCACCGGCACGTCCGTTTCCAGATCGAAGACCGATCGGCCGTGCTCCGGCGTGGCCTCGAGCTGCTGCGGGGCGAGCGGCCGCCCCGTGACGACGTAGCGGGGCGGCTCCAGCCCCTCGATCGGGAAGCTCAGACAGAAGCGTTTGACGAACGGCCGCAGCAATCTGTTGGCGACGCCGAGGTGGGCGTCGGCCTCCAGCGCGAGCCCCGGCACGCCGCTCGCCGCCGCCACGGCCACCACAGGACCGCTGGCGAAGCCGCCGCCGCCGACGGCGACGTCCGGCCGAGCCTCCTTGAGGATGCGCCTGACGCGCGGCACGGCGGCGGCCAGCAGCTTGAACGTGCGTGCGTACGCGGGCACGTCCAGACGCCGCTCGAACCCCTTGAGCTCGAGCGCGTAGGTGGCGTACTGGTCCCGGACGCGCTCGACCTGCGACGGCGTCGTCACGACGACGACACGGGCGCCGCGGGCCTGCGCCTCAGCCGCGACGGCGAGCGCCGGCTGCAGGTGACCGCCGGTCCCCCCTGCCGCCAGCAGCACCGTCGCGCCGCTGAGCGCTGACGGCAATGTGACTCCTTCGGTTGGTCGCTATGTTCAGCATGATGCCGAGGCCGGCCAGCACGACCAGCACGCTGGTCCCGCCGAGCGAGACCAGAGGCAGCGGCACCCCGGTGAGCGGCAGCACGCCGAGCGCCGCACCCACGTTGATGCACGCCTGGCCGATGATGATGCCCGTGATGCCGGTGGCCAGCAGCTTGCCGAACAGGTCCTTGCAGTTGAGGGCGATGCGGAAGCACACCCAGGCCAGCGCCGCGTACAGCGCGAGCAGCACCAGCAGGCCGGCGAGCCCGAGCTCCTCGCCGATGATGCCGGTGATCATGTCGGTGGTCTGCTCCGGCAGAAACCCGAACTTCTGAACCGAGTTGCCCAGGCCGACGCCGAACAGGCGACCTGAAGCGATGGAGATGAGCGACTGCGTCGCCTGGTACCCGCTGCCCTGCTGGTCCTTCCACGGGTCGAAGAACGTGACCAGCCGCTCGAGCCGGTACGGCTCCATGAGGATGAGCGCGAGAATGCAGAGGGCGCCGGTCACGGCGAGGCCGAACAGGTAGCGCAGCGGAGTGCCGGCGGCGATGAGCACCGCGACCACGGCAGTGACCAGCACGAGCGTGGTGCCGAGATCCGGCTCGAGCATGATGAGTGCGGCGGCCGGCAGGATGCCGATCGCGGCCAGCCGCAAGAAGCCGGGCAGCGTGAGCACCTCACGCGGCCGCCTGACGACGAGCGCGGCGACAAGCACGACGAAGGCGATCTTGGCGAACTCCGACGGCTGCACGCCCTGACCGCCGACGATGATCCAGCGCCGGGCGCCGTTGACGACGCTTCCGACGCCCGGCACCAGGACGAGGCAGAGACCGGCCAGCGCCAGTCCGGCGACAGGGACGGCCGCCTTGCGGAACCAGGCGTAGTCCAGACGGGAGAGCACGATCATGACCGTGACGCCGAGCCCCACCCAGAGCACCTGGCGGCCGAACATGTAGAAGCTGCTGCCGTAGTTGAAGTAGGCCTGGGCGGCGGAGGCGCTGTACGCCATCACGAGACCGTACACCACGAGCAGGAAGGTGATGAGCATGAGTGTGCGGCGCTCGGCGACGCCGGGCGCGAGCGCCGGCGTCTGCGGCGCCGG
>DAIQNY010000224.1:0-5486 GCA_036788155.1 Actinomycetota bacterium
GGCACCGGGTTTTGGTCCCGGCATCCGGAGGTTCGAATCCTCCCGCCCCAGCCAGCACATGCCAGCCGAGAGCCGGCGGGCAGCTGTCCCCGGCGTCGTCCTCAAGGTGATCCAGATGAGCACAGCAGACACGAAGCGTCCGCCGCTCGCCGTCGTCATCCTGGCGGCGGGTCTCGGCACGCGCATGAAGTCGGACGTCCCCAAGGTGCTGCACGAGGTATGCGGCCGGCCCATGCTCGCCTACGTCATCGATGCGGCGCTGAGCGTCTCGCCGGAGCGTATCGTCGTCGTCACCGGCCCGGACCAGGACGCCATAACCGAGATCCTGCCCGTGGGCTGCGAGCGCGCCGTGCAGCAGGAGCGGCGCGGTACCGGCGACGCCGTCCGCGCCGGCCTCGAGCCGCTGCGGGGCTTCTCCGGCGACGTCATGGTGCTGTACGGCGACGTGCCGCTGGTCGACGGCGACTTTGTCGCCGCCCTCCACCAGCGGCACCTCGAGACCGGCGCCGCCGCGACGCTCACGACCATCGAACTGGGCGATCCCGAGCACTACGGGCGGATCGTGCGCGACGAGGCCGGCGAGGTGGCGCGCATCGTGGAGTTCCGCGACGCCTCGCCGGAGGAGCGGGAGATCGATGAGATCAACGTGGGTCTCTACGTGTTCCACGCCGACACGCTCGGACCGGTGCTGGAGCAGTTGGACGGCGACAACGACCAGGGCGAGCTGTATCTCACCGACGCCGTGCACCTGTTGCTCGCCGCCGGCCACGCGGTGACCAGCTTCGAGAGCGACGACGAAGAGATGTGCATGGGTGTCAACTCGCGCGTCGAGCTGGCCGTCGTCAATGCAGCCATGCGCTGGCGCCTGCTGGAGCGTCTCATGCTCGCCGGCGTCACCGTGGAGGACCCGGACACGACGTTCGTCGACTACGGTGTCGAGGTCGGCCGCGACACGCTCATCCGCGCCAACACCCACCTGCTCGGCCGCACCACCGTGGGTGCCGCCAGCGAGGTGGGGCCGGGCTGCTTCCTCAGGGACGCCTTCGTCGGCGACCGCGCCCGTGTGGTCAGCTCGCACCTCTACGAGTGCGTCATCGGCTCCGGCTGCACAGTCGGGCCCTTCGCCTACATCCGGCCCAACACGGTGCTCGCCGAGGGTGCGAAGGCCGGCACGTTCGTCGAGATCAAGAACAGCCGCATCGGCGAGCGCAGCAAGGTGCCGCATCTCAGCTACGTGGGCGACGCGGTGGTCGGCAAGGAGAGCAACATCGCCGCCGGCAACATCACCGCCAACTACGACGGATACGACAAGCACGCGACCACCATCGGCGACCGCGTACGTACCGGCAGCGACACCACCATCGTCGCCCCGGTGACGATCGGCGACGATGCCTTCACTGCGGCCGGGTCCGTCATTACGCGCGACGTGCCGCCCGGGTCTCTGGGCGTCGCGCGCGAGCAGCAGAAGAACATCGAGGGGTATGCCGAGCGCCGTGCGGCACGGCGGTTGCGCGAGCAGCAGCAGGACTGAGGCTGGCGACCTTCGCCGCCCCCCTTTGATAGAATCATCGACCGGCCGGTGGATGGACAGGAAGAGAGGCGAACGGTGGCGGACAGCACCTGCTGCGTGACCTCGCCGCGCAAGCGGCTCATGATCTTCTCAGGGCGCAGCAACCCCGCTCTCGCGGCGAGGATCGCCGACAAGCTGGACGTCCAACTCGGGAGCGTCGAGCTCAAGACGTTCGCCAACGGTGAGATCTACGCGCGCTTCGAGGAGAACGTCCGCGGCTCCGACATGTTCATCGTCCAGTCGCCCTGCGACAGCATCAACGATGAGCTCATGGAGCTCCTCATCATGATCCAGGCGGCACAGCTGGCCTCGGCCAAGCGCATCACCGCCGTCATGCCGTACTACCCCTACTCGCGGCAGGACAAGAAGAGCGCGGCCCGCGAACCCATCTCCGCGCGCCTCGTCGCCACGCTGCTCGAAGCCTCCAAGGTCGACCGCGTGCTCTCGATGGACCTGCACCAGGGCCAGATCCAGGGCTTCTTCGAGATCCCGGTGGACCACATGACCGCCGTTCCCATGCTGGCCGACTACTTCCGATACAAGGACTTCGGCGGCACGCCGCTCGTTGCCGTCTCGGCCGACGCGGGCGGCGTCAAGCTCGCCAAGCGGTTCATCAACCGCATCCCCGGATGCGACCTCGCGGTGCTCACCAAGATGCGCCCCGACCACAACGTCGCCGAGACCATGCACTTCATCGGCGACGTGCGCGACAAGATCGCGATCATCGTCGACGACATCATCGACACCGCCGGGTCCATCACCAGCGCCATCGAGACGCTCTACGACAACGGCGCCAAAGAGGTGTACGTCACCGCCACGCACGGCATCTTCAGCGGCCCGGCCTTCGACCGCATCCGGTCCTCGGAGGTCAAGGAGGTCGTGGTCACCGACACCGTGCACGTCGAGGCCGCCAGCTGCGACAAGGTCAAGGTGCTCTCGGTGGCCGACATCCTCGCCCGCACAATCCGCAACGTGTTCGAAGACGAGTCGGTGAGCGAGATCTTCGCCGGCGACAACCAGCTGTTCTAGGAGACAATTGTATGGACAACGTCAGCATCGTCGTGCACAAGCGCGACGTCACCGGGACCCGCGCGGCCAAGCGCCTGCGCAAGTCCGGCCTCATCCCGGGCATCCTGTACGGCCACGGTAAGGCCGCCACGGCGATCGCCGTCGAGCCGCACGTGCTTCGTGAGGCGCTCGGCACCTCCGCCGGCACGCACGCCGTGCTGGACGTGACCCTCGAGGGTCAGAAGCGCGGCCACAAGGCGATCGTCAAGGAGCTTGAGCTCGACAGGGTCAAGCAGAGCGTCATCCACGTCGACCTCCAGGAGATCCGTCTGGACGAGACCATCGAGACGCAGGTGGCCATCCACTTCGAGGGCGAGTCCAAGGGCGTCAAGGCCGGTGGTCTCCTCGAGGAGACCGTGCGAGAGGTCACGGTCAAGGGCGTGGTGACGGAGATCCCGGAGCACCTCGTCATGGACATCACGGACCTCGAGATGAACGCCACGCTCAAGGTCGCCGACCTCCAGGTGCCGGACGGCATCGAAGTCCTGGACGACCCCGAGGATGTCCTGTGCTCGGTGCTGCCGCCGCGCAAGGTCACCGAGGGTGTCGAGGGCGAGGAGGCCGCCGAGGTCGAGGTCGAGGCCGCCGCGGCCGAGCCCGAGCTGGTCGGCAAGAAGGAAGAGGAAGAGGCCTGACGGTCCGCCTGAGGGCCGCCTGACCGCGAGGCGCCGTGGCCCTGTTCCGTCCCTCACCACATGTCGAGCGCCTCGTCGCCGGCCTGGGCAATCCCGGGCCGGCGTACGAGGGCACGCGTCACAACGTCGGCTACCGCGTGGTCGAGGAGCTCGCGCGGCGGCACGGGTTCCCGCGCGCCAAGCGTGGGTTCGACGGCCGCGTGGCCGAAGGTTCCATCCGCGGCCGCTCGGTGCTGCTGCTGCAGCCCACGACGTTCATGAACGACTCAGGCCGCAGTGTCGCTGCCGCCCTGCGTGCCCTGAAGCTGCCGCCGGCCGACGTCCTGGTCGTGCACGACCACATCGACCTGCCGTTCGGCCGGCTGCGGCTGCTGCTCGGCGGCGGCAGCGGCGGCAACAACGGCGTGAAGAGCGTGACGAGCCTCATAGGACCGGACTACACGCGTCTGCGAGTCGGCGTGGATCGGCCGCCGAGCACCGACCCCGACGTGGTGGCCGACTACGTGTTGAGCCAGTTCCGGGAGAGCCGCGCGGAGGTGGACGCGCTCACGGCCGACGCGGCCGACGCCGTGGAGCTATGGCTGGACGCCGGGCTTGAGGTCGCCGCCAACGCCGTGAACCGGCTCGACCGCTGACACCGAGTGCTGCCGGAGCACCGGCGTCACGGTCAGCACCGGCGCGCCGGGCAGCGACGCCTTGGCCAGGGCGACGACGATGTCGTCCTGCGCCCGCGTGGCCCTCCACCAGTCGATGGACCCGCCGTTCATCAGTATCGCGAACGCCACCAGGTGGTCGTTGGCGCTGGTGACGTAGCCCGAGAGACAGATGGCGACGTTGAGCGTGCCGGTCTTGGCGTGCGCGTTCCCCGCCGCCGCCGTGCCGCGCATGCGGTGGCGCAGGGTGCCGTCCTTGCCGGCGATCGCCAGCGAGTCGTAGAAGTCCTCGAAGTCGTCTCGTTGGCGCATGGCCCCGAGCACCTTGACCAGGCCTTCGGCCGTCATCCGGTTGCCGTAGCTCAGGCCGGACCCGTCCTGGATGACGTACGTGCCCGTCGTGACGCCGAGGGAGTGCAGGGCGTCCTTGCTGGCCCGGGTCCCGACGGACGTGCTGCCCTCGCCGTGGAAGTCCTTGCCGAGGCCCTTGAGGACCATCTCGGCGAAGAAGTTGTCGCTCTCCTTGTTCATGTGCTTCAGCACGGCGCGCAGCGAGGCGGAGTACTGCTGGTCGACGAGGTCGGCCGTCTCCGGCACCTTTCCGGTGCCCGGTTTGCCCTTGACCTTGACGCCGGCCTTGCGCAGCGCCTTCGTCATCAGACGGGCCGCGAAGGTGGCTGGGGCGGCGACACGGTTGCCGTTCTCGAGTCCCTGGTCGCCGGAGAGAGCCGAGAGCGGCCCGCATTCGAGATGAAGTCCGTTCTTCCACGTCGAGACCGTGGTGAGCTTGTCGAACCAACTGGCGTCCCCGAGGACCCTGCCCTCGATCGTGCGGATGCCGTCGCGCTTGACCGCCCTGGCGAACTCCTCGAAGGAGGCCGTCTTCATCTCCAGGGCCTCCTTCTGGTAGGCGCGCGTGGAGAGGCTGGGGTCGCCGCGGCCGAGCAGGTAGAGGTCGCCCGGGAGCGTGCCGTCCGCATCGGCAGGCTCCCCGGCCGTGTACAACCCGGTCGTGAACCGATGGTCGAAGCCCCACCCGAAGATGGCCGCGGCACTGGTGACGAGCTTGAGGTTGGAGGCCGGCGTCAGCGCCGTATCGGCGTTGAGTTCGTAGACGGGGAGCGCCGCATCGAGGTCCCACACATAGACGCCCGTGCCCGACCCGCCGTACCCGGACGATCGCACGGCCTCGTCGATGCGGTCGGCGACGCCGGCGGCCGCCGGCGCGGGGAAGATGGCGAGGCTGACCGCGAGCGCCGCGACGAGCAGGAGGAGCGGAAGGACCGCCGTGCCGCGCGCATCGCGGGCGGTGCTCCGGACGCCGGCCCGCGCCGGGAGCCTCTGTGCAGTGACCGTACCTCCCATCGTGGCGTCCATACTACGATGCCGCGGTACGGCGGGGAACCCGGGCGTGCCGGGGGAGCCAGGGGGGTTGACTCCCCCCGCCCCAGCGGGGATAAGGAAGCGATGAGTCCTGCATCGACCGATCTCTCAGCGCGGCGGACCGCCGTGCGCATCTCGTCCATCCTGGCCCTCGCCTTCGTCGCGCTCGTGGCACTG
>DAIQNY010000225.1:0-5477 GCA_036788155.1 Actinomycetota bacterium
CTGATGGTCACCTCTCCGTCCTCGAGCGGCTGGCGCAGGCCCTCGAGGGCGGAGAGCCGGTACTCGGGGAACTCGTCGAGGAACAGGACGCCCAGGTGGGCGAGGCTCACCTCGCCCGGCCGCGGCGTACTCCCGCCGCCTACAAGCCCGGGCGACGAGATGGTGTGGTGCGGCGCGCGGAAGGGACGCCGCACCACCAGCGGCTCTCCGCAGGGCAGCAACCCCGCGACGCTGTGGATACGCGTGATCTCCAGCGCCTCGGAGCGCGTGAGCGGCGGCATGATCCCCGGCAGCCGGCGCGCCAGCATGGTCTTGCCGGCGCCTGGAGGGCCCGTCATCAGCACGTTGTGGGCGCCGGCCACGGCGATCTCGAGGGCGCGCTTGACGACCTCCTGCCCGACGATGTCCGAGAAGTCCGCCTCGCCGACAGGAACTGCATCGAGCAGCGCGTCCAGATCGGCCGGCGGAGCGGCTTCGCCCCCGCCGGCCTCCACCTGCGCGACCGCCTCCGAGAGTGTCGCCGCCGGGTAGACCTCGAGCCCGGGCACCAGGGCGGCCTCGGCCGCGTTGCCGTTGGGCAGCACGAGTCCTCGCACTCCCCTCGCCTCGAGGCTCTGCGCCACCGCCAGGGCGCCGGCGACCGGTCTCAGGGACCCGTCGAGCCCGAGCTCTCCAAGCGCGGCAAGAGGCCCCCGGCCGTTCGCGCCGTCCCGCACCTGCCCCGTCGCGAGCAGGAACGCCAGGGCGATCGGCAGGTCGAACGACGGTCCCTCCTTGCGGAGGTCGGCGGGCGCCAGGTTGACGGTGATACGCCGCGAGGGGAACTCGTAGGACGAGTTCACAATGGCGGCGCGCACGCGCTCCCGGCTCTCCTGGACGGCCGCGTCGGGAAGCCCCACGACGCTGAACGCCGGGGCGGCCGCGACCACGTCGGCCTCCACGACCACCGGATGACCCTGGAGGCCGCTCAGCGCCTCCGTCTCGACCCGCGCCAGCACGGCTCCCTCCCTTCTCCGTCGCGACCGACCGCGCGCTTACCGTCGGTCTCACCCGTCCAGCGTGAACGCGCCCTCGAGATGGCGGACCGCCGGCGGGTGCGTCGTGGCGTCGACGGCGATGACGTCGAACCGCACCTCGCTCGAACCGCAGAGCGCCCAGGGACGCGCCGCGAGCCAGAGCTCGGCAAGCCGCGCGACCTTGCGCCGCTTGCGCCCGTCCACGGCGTCCTCCGGCGCACCGTACCGTGTGGAGCGGCGCGCCTTGACCTCCACGAAGGCGAGCACCCCGCCGCGGCGGGCGATGAGATCGAGCTCACCGCGGCCTATGCGCACGTTGCGCCCGAGGATGGTCCAGCCTTTCCCGACCAGGTGGCGCGCCGCGGCCGCCTCGGCGGCGCGACCGAACTGTTGCCTCGCGTTCACGAGCGACAGCGTAGAGCCCGGACGCTCCGCAGCCCAGGTTGCCGATCGGGGTACCGGGGTGACGCTCGCCGATTGCGAACCGGTCTGGCGACCCCGGCGTTGCGCAGAACGCGCCGGGGTCCCGGACTGCGGCGCGGCGACCGCCGCTCGCCGCGGTCAACCCTCCGCCGGAGTCTCCAGGCCGAGTCCCAGCTGCTGGTAGGCGACGCTGGCGAACGAGAGCCTGTGCAGCTCGCAGACACCGTGCTCACAGATAGCCGCGTGGTGGGACTGGGTAGCGTATCCCACATGGCTGTCGAACCCGTAGACCGGGTGGCGCTCGTGCTGGCCGAGCATCACCCTGTCGCGGGTGACCTTGGCGACTATGGATGCCGCGGCGACGGCTGCCGACAGATGGTCGCCGCCCACCACCGCGCGGTGCTCGCGGGTGCAGTCCGGCAGCCGGAACCCGTCGACGAGCGCGACGTCCGGCGCCGGGTCGAGCTTCTCCACCGCGCGCGCCAGGCCGCGCAGATTGCAGCGGTGCAGGCCGTCGCGATCGATCACCGCCGGCGAGTACAGCACGACGACCACCTGCCGCGCGAGACGGACGATCTCTGTGTAGAGCGCCTCCCGGCGTTCGCGCGTGAGGCGCTTGGAGTCGTCCAGGCCGGAGAGGGCTGCGCGGCCGGCCTCGTCGAGCGCCGCGTAGTCGAGACACACGGCGGCGGCGGCGAGAGGGCCGGCCAGACACCCGCGGCCGGCCTCGTCGGCGCCGGCGACGGCCGCACGCTCCGCGCCGGCGGCCGCCAGGTCGAAGGCGAAGCGTTCGTCCACGGCCGCCTTCGCCACCCGCGTCACTCCGCGGCCACTCCGCCGATGCGGCTGGGAGGCCAGTACCGCGCGAACGCCTGACCCACGAGCTGGCCTCTCGTGACGGGGCCGAACTCGCGGCTGTCGCCGCTGTCGGTGCGGTTGTCGCCCATCACGAAGTAGTTGCCCTCGGGCACCGTGTACGGCTCCTGCAGCGACCACGGTAGGCCGTTGTCGAACGGCTCCGTGGGCTCGGGCGTCCCCTCCAGGCCGATACGCACGTAGGGCTCATCGATGGGGTCGCCGTTGACGAAGACGGAGCCCTCCCGAAGCGAGATCTGGTCGCCCGGCATGCCCACGATGCGCTTGATGAGGACTGGGCCCTCGAACGGCGGATGGAACACGACGATGTCCCCCCGTTCCGGCTCCGAGAAGCGCCACGAGATACGGTCCACGAGCACCCGGTCGCCGATGAGCAGGGTGTCTTCCATGGACTCGGAGGGGATGCGGTACGGCTTGACGAGGAACGCCTGGATGAGAAGGGCCACGGCGATCGCCACGACCGCCAGGACGACGTATTCGAGGATGGTCCGGCCGGTGGCGGCCTGCTTGCCGCCCTTGTCCTGCCCGGCGTCGTCGTCGTGCGTGTGGTTCATGTCACTCCTGATCCGCCGGGCGCGAGTGTATCAGAGCGCCCGGAGCCGCGAGAGCGGCCAGTACGTGGCGAGTCCCTCACCGACGATGGCCGCCCTGGGGACCGTGCCCCAGTCCCGGCTGTCGTCGCTGTCGACGCGGTTGTCGCCCATCACGAAGTAGGTGCCGTTGGGCACACGGTACGGCTCGGCGAGCGACCATGGGTCGTGCAGGGTACTGCCGGCGATCGCCTCCTGGGCGACGGTGGGATCGGTACGGCCGCCCGTGCGATGGACGTAGGGCTCCTCCAGTTCGCGGCCGTTCACGCACAGCCGGCCGTCGCGTGCCTCGAGCACATCGCCCGGCACGCCGACGACACGCTTGATGAAGACCATGTCCGGGTCGTGCGGGTACCGGAAGACGATGATGTCCCCGCGCTCCGGGTCCTGAAGATGGTAGACGGCGCGGTTGACCAGCACGCGATCACCTGGGCGTAGCGTGTCGAGCATCGACTCCGACGGGATCCGGTACGGCTTGACGAGCCACGCCTGGACGGCGAGCGCCGTCAGCACGGCGACGACCACGACGAGGGCGTACTCGAGGGCGCGCCTCACAGCACCGAGGCCCGAACGGCCGCGTCAGATCAGCGCTGCTTCTCGCGGACGCGCGCCTTCTTGCCGACCTTCTGGCGCAGGTAGTACAGCTTGGCGCGACGCACGTCGCCGATGGCCGTGACCTCGATCTTGTCGATCTTGGGCGAATGCACGGGGAACGTACGCTCGACGCCGACGCCGAAAGACTGCTTGCGGACGGTGAAGGTCTCGCGTACGCCCTGACCCTGGCGCTTGATCACGGTGCCCTGGAAGACCTGGATGCGATGGCGGCTGCCCTCGACGACCTTGAAGTGGACCTTCACGGTGTCCCCCGCCTTGAACTGGGGGATGTCGTCGCGCAGTTGCTCGCGCTCGATGTTCTCGATGATGTTCAACGGACCCTCGTTCTTTCGTCTCAAAAGCGGCGGCTAGTCTAGCAGGGCCGGCCGGGCGTGGCAAAACAACAGCCGGGCTCCGGCCACGAAGAGGTATCTTACCGTTTTCTGACCTGCTGCGCCCGCCAGCGCTCGATCTCGGCGTGGTGCCCGCTGCGCAGCACCTCGGGCACCTCCCAGCCGCGGAACTCGGCCGGTCGCGTGTAGTGCGGGTACTCAGCCCCACCCTCGAGCTCGGCCGCGTGCGACTCGCTCAGGACGCTCGCCGGGTTGCTGATCACGCCGGGCAGCTTCCGCGTGACCGCGTCCAGTGTGGCCATGGCCGCGACCTCTCCCCCGGACAGTACGTAGGGTCCGATGGACACGCGGTCGGTGACGAGGTGGGTGACCCGCTCGTCGATGCCCTCGTAGCGGCCGCAGAGCAGGACGAGATCGGGGCCTGCGGCCAGCTCGCCGGCAAGCATGTCGTCGAGTTGCCTCCCCTTGGGGGTGAGCTCGACGACGCGCCGCGTGTGCTTGACGCGTTCGGCGTCCACGCCGAACGCGGCCTCGAACGCGGCGCAGACGACGTCGATGCGCAGCACCATCCCGGCTCCCCCGCCATACGGGGTGTCGTCCACCTGCAGGTGGCTCAGCGGGGTGTGGTCCCGGTAGTTCGTGAGCACGAACTCGTGCCCGAGCGCCTGGGCAGCGCGGACGTGGACCTGTGTGAGGTACCAGTCGAAGGCCTCCGGAAACAGCGTGAAGACGTCGAAGCGCACGCCTCACCCCTCATCCGGCGGAGCCGGCGCCCCGGACGCGGCGTCGGGCTGCTCAGGCTCGTCCAGCAAGCCGTCGATCACCACGAGCACCCCCTCTTCGAGCGAGACGAGCTCGTCGACGAGCGGGATGAGGACCTCCGCGCCGTCCGGCGCCCGCACCGCCAGGATCTCGTGGGCGGGCGCCTCGACCACGTCGTGCACCTCGCCGAGCGGGCGCCCGGAGGCCGTGGCCACGGGCAGCCCGAGGAGATCGCCGACGCGGTAGTGGGGTTGGGCGTCGAGCTCGACGCCCGCCGCGAGGAGCTCGCGCCCCTGCAGGGCGACGGCCTGCTCGCGGGTGGCGGCGAGGTCGAGCACGACGAGAGGGCGCTGGTCCGTCCCGCCCACGCGCGTGACCGCGCAGGGGCGGGGCTCACCAGCGCCCTCGTCCGAGAGATAGAACCTCTCCCCCAGCTCGAGCCTCTCGAGGCCGCCGGGGGCGAGATTCAGGTACAGCTGGCCCTTGAGCCCGTGGACCTTGCCGAGAATGCCTACGGACCAGAGAGAGAAATCAGTCATCGGAATCTGCGGCGCCGACTGAGCGGTGCGCCCAGGGCCCACCCACTCGTCAGCCCGGCTGCGCCGGGCTAGTCTACGATCTCCACGATGGCACGCTTGCCGTCGCGCACGGCCGAGGCCTTGACGATGGTGCGCAGCGCCCTGGCGATGCGCCCCTGCTTGCCGATGACCTTGCCGACGTCGTCCTTCGCCACTGAGAGCTCCAACACGACGGTGGTGTCGGTTTCCGTAGCCTCCACGTGGACCTCGTCTGGATTGTCGACCAGCGACTTGGCCAGATACTCGAGCAGGTCCTTCAACATCCCACTACTCCCTCCGTCGTCT
>DAIQNY010000226.1:0-5470 GCA_036788155.1 Actinomycetota bacterium
GCGGCATCATCCTGCTCAAGTACTGGTTCAGCGTGAGCGACGAGGAGCAGGAGAAACGGTTCCAGGCGCGTCTCAAGGACCCGCTCAAGGTCTGGAAGCTCAGCCCCATGGATCTCGAGAGTCGCATGCGCTGGGTGGAGTACTCGCAGGCCAAGGACGAGATGTTCGCCTACACGGACACCAAGGACTCACCCTGGTGGGTGGTCAACGCCGACGACAAGCGGCGGGCCAGACTGAACATGATCCACCATCTGCTGAGCCAGATCCCCTACGAGGACGTCACGCACCACGACCTGCAGCTTGCCGAGCGGCCGCCGGAGAAGGGCTACGTGCGGCCGCCCGTCGAAAGCCAGACGTTCGTCCCCGAGGTCTTCTGAGAGTGGCCGTCAGCGCACGGTGACGCGCGTCTTGGCCCGTGCCGCCTCGACGTTGCCGCCGCGATCGACGGCGCGGTACGTCACCGTGTAGACACCGCGAGCCTTGGGCCGCCACGTGATGGCGAGAGACTTGCCGGTCGGCTTCCAGCCGGGGTGACCCTTGGCCACGACGCGACCCTTGGCATTCTTGACGGTGAACCGCACGTCCACCTTGTCGCTGTAGGGGTCCACGACCTTGTAGGTGAGCTTGGTGCTCTTGCGCGCGACGGTCTTCTTGCCGCCCCCGGCGTACAGCCGGGGGCGGTACAGGTCCGCGATCAGCGCTGAAGTGACCCGGCTCTCGCCGAGGTCTGACGAGGCGGTCACCTCAACGGAGAGACGCGAGTTCGGGACGGAGTCGCCGGAGTTCGTCGTGCCGTCCCACGTCGCGCTCCGCCGTCCGGCGCCGAGCGTGCCGAGTTCGAAGGTGCGGACCTCGGCGGCGCCATTGAGCACACGCACGGTGACCACGGCGCTGCGCGTGAGCCTGAAGCGAAGGGCGGTCGTGTCGCGGACATCGTCGCCGTTGGGGGAGAAGGTGCCGGGCGCGGCGGAGGGGAACCCGAGCGTGCGGTCCACTGTGATCTTGACGCCCTGCCGAGCGACGTTGCCGGCGGCGTCACGGCGCTCCACGACGAAGCGGTAGAGGCCGTCACTCGCCGGGGAGAGGTTGCTGCTCGAGCCGATACGTCCGTCCCAGTTGACGGAGTACGACTTGATGGCGCGGGCCTTCCACCCGTGCAGCCAGCGGAGTACCTTGCCCTCCATGGTGATGATGCCGACGCGCACCGAGCAGTCCTCAGCGGGGGCGTAGGTGACCGCCGCCTTCTCGGCCTGCCCGTCGCCGTCCGGGCTGAACCAGCCGGGGCCGGCGGCCTTCGTCAGGCGGGGAGCCGTGGTGTCGACGGTGATGACGACAGACTCGGTGATCGGATCGGAACCCTCGGGCGTGGCCGTGAGGCTCGCGGTGTAGACGCCGTCTGGGACGCCGCCGCCACTCGACCGGCCGTCCCACTCGATGTTCGCGCCTGCGCCGTCGCCGCTCCAGGCGGCGACCTGCTCGCCGCCGGCGCCGGTCACCGTGAGGCGCCACGTGAGGTCTGTCGTGGCGTTCACGGTGAGGACGGTGGTGTCGAGCATGCCGTCGCCGTTGGGGCTGATGAGCGAGGACGACGCCGTGAGCGTGGCGGCCGCCGCCGCTCCCATGCGTCGGGCTACACCGCCGCGCACGGCGTTGAGCAGGGGGTAGAAGGCCGTCCCGGGGCATTCGGTGTAGTTGGCCTGGCGGTGGCCGGCGATGACCGGGAGCTTGACCACGGCGCCCTTGGCGTACTTGTCCGTTGCGCCGCAGGTGAGCTTTGCGGTCCCGGTGGGGGAGAGACCGTGCACGCTGAGCTTCCACGCGAGCAGCCGCTCCAAGGCCGTCACCGCGGCGGCGGGCGGCTGCTCGTCCGTGAACGTCCCGATGACGGACACACCGGTGCTGCCCGTGTTGAAGCCGTAGACATGAGCGCCCACGACGCCGCGCGTGACCCCGCCCCGACGCCCCTCGTAGACGGTACCGTACCGGTCGACGAGGAAGTTGTAGGCGATGTCGTTCCACTTCAGGCTGCGAGTGTGGTAGGCGTAGATGCCGCGCACCAGCGCTGGGCCGTCGGCGGGGGAGTAGGTGTTGCCGCTCGCGGTGTGGTGCACGAAGGCCATTCTGACGGTGGCGTAGGACGGCGCCGCGTTGCGCAGCGACTCGTCCGCGCCCCACTGGGCGCGCGTGACGATGGCCGGCTTGGAGGGCGCCGCTCCGGCCGGAGCGTCGAAGGTGACTCCGGCCACCGTCGCTGCGAAGCGCCGGGCTGCGCCGGTGATCCGGGCCGCGACGCCGCTCTGTTCGGTGGGGTCGATGGCGACCAGCCGGACGCCGGTGAGCAGTCCGAGGCGTCCGTCGCTCGCCACCGCAGTGACCTGGGCATGGCGCGCCGGCCCGGTCCAGATGGCGTCGACGTAGGCCGTGGGCTTCGTGCTCTCGCCGGCGAGTTCGAGGGGCGCCTCCAGCCAGGGGCCCCAGGAGGCGCCGTCCATGCTGGTGCGGAGACGGATGGTGACGGCGCCGACGGCCGGCGCGTCGCAGGTGACGCCGGCCATCGTGAACCGCATGCCCGGGTCGAGGGTCGCTACCTGAGCCACGCCACGTGCGCCCGCCGAGGGGGAGGCGGCGACCGCGAGTCGTCCGTCGCCGCCCGGCGACACGGTCTGGAGACGGACGCTGGGGGTTCGGATCCAGGTGCCCGCCGCGCTGCTGGCTCGCGGAGAGACCCAGATTGCGGCCAGCAGCAAGGTCACCCCAAGGATGACACCAGTCATAGTGCGTGCGAAACGTGGATGTCTGGCTGCCGATGCACGGATCATGAGGTCGCCGGTCTCCTCCGTCGTCGTTGTCACTGCACCTATTAACGCCGGCGACGACGCGACCCTAGCCCGGCGGGGGGTGCAGGCTCTGTTTCAACGGGGTCGGCGCCCCCCCTCGCTTCCTTGAGGAGGAAATAGATGGGGCAGGCACATGCGCCTGCCCTTGGGTCTCAGTCCGTGCCCTCTTCGCCGCCGAACGGCTCGCCGACGAACGGAAGCTCCGGAAGGTCGTCGAGATACCCGGCGACGAGGCGTGCCGCGGCGTCGACGAGCTCGGCCTCCGTGATGGGGCCCTCGAGGACGCCGCCCTGCGCGGCGGCAAGCTCCTGCGCGAGCAGCACGCCGAGATGAAGGAGGGCGGTTGGAGAGGATGCCCTCGTCGCGCCGGCGGCGACCGCTGGGACCGGCGTGACCCAGACGAGGTCGTCGTCGACTGCGACGGCGGTCACCGGACCGCTCCGAAGACCGCGTGCCGGCGCGCAGGCCGAGAAGGCGCGGGAGAGCCGGAGGCCTTCGTCGTCGGAAGGTCCGGAGCCGCAGGACGGCGCTGCGGATGGAGCAGTGGGGCGGGACATGGCGGCTCCTCTGGTCCTGGTGGGCATGGTGGGCGCGGGGAGCGTAGCAGGTGGGGCGGACAGATGTTCGTGTGGATGATCGGTCGGTCGCGGCACAGGCGACGTGCACCACGATCCGCCGGCACGCCGGCCGCGCGAGGCAGGGAGGGCGCTCCCTCCTGTAGGCTGTCTCCATGTCAGCCTGGTCGCCGCTCCGCTACCGCGTGTACCGCGTCATGTGGATCGCGCTGCTCGCCTCAAACGTGGGTACCTGGATGCAGGCCGTCGGAGCGGCCTGGCTCATGGTCGAACTGGACGCCTCGCCGGCCATCGTCGCGCTGGTGCAGACTGCCACCTACCTGCCCACCGTCGTGGTGGGCGTGGCGGCAGGCGCCGCCGCTGATCTCGTCGAACGGCGGCGCCTCCTTCTCATCACCCAGGGGTCCATGCTCATAGCGGCCGCAGGCCTCACCGTGCTCGCGGCGCTGGACGCCGTGACGCCGACGCTGCTGCTGACCTTCACGTTCGCGCTCGGGCTGGGGGCGACCTTCAACTTTCCCGCGTGGCAGGCGATCCAGCCCGACCTCGTGCCTCCCCGTGAGCTGAAGCAGGCGGTCACGCTCGGCGGCGCCAACCTCAACATCGGCCGGGCGATCGGCCCGGCGGTCGGCGGTCTGTTGATCGCCGCCGCCGGCGCCTGGCTGGTGTTCGCGTTGAACGCCGCCTCGTTCGCGTTCGTGCTCACGGTCCTGTGGCGCTGGAAGCGACCGGTCGAAGAGGACCCCGGGCCAGCAGAGCATTTCGCCGGGGCGGTGCGCGCCGGCATCCGCTACGCGATGTTCTCGCACAACCTCCACGGGGTGTTGGTGCGCTCGTTCGCGTTCGGTGTCGCCAGCGCGGGTTTCATGTCTCTCCTACCCGTGTACGCGAGTCAGGAGCTCGGGTGGGGCTCGGGTGGCCTCGGCATCCTCTTCGCGGCCATGGGAGTAGGCGCCGTCACGACAGCCGCCGTCATCCCGTCGATACGCAAGCGTCTGAGTGCCGATGGGGTGTTCGCCGTCGGGAGTGCATTGGTCGCGGCTGGGCTGCTGGCGCTGGCGGCGCTCCATGAACCGGTCGCCGCCGTCGCCGTCTCGTTCATGATCGGCTTGGGCTGGCTGTTCTGCCTGTCGACGCTCAACGTCGCCTCACAGGAGGTCCTTCCGGGGTGGGTGCGCGCTCGCGGCCTCGCTCTCTACCTGACGGCCATCTCGGGCGGCATCGCGCTGGGTAGCGCGCTGTGGGGCAGGCTCGCCGACTCGACCGGGGTGCCGGTCGCGTACGTCTGGGGAGCCGCGGCCATCGTCGTGACCATCGCGCTGGCGTGGCGGTGGCGCTTCGACCGCATCGACGAGGTCGACCTGCGGCCTGCGCCACTGGCGGCGCCGGAGGCGCGACTGGTGCCGAGCGAAGACGCCGACAGCCCCGCGCTTGTCGTGGTGGCCTACGAGGTGCGGGAAGACGCCGAGGACGACTTCCTCCGTGCCTTGCGGCTGGTGGGACGCGTGCGGCGCCGAACTGGGGCGAGCGACTGGTCGGTGTATCGCGACGCGGACAAACCCTACCGGTTCGTCGAGACGTTCGTGCTCCCGAGCTGGGACGAACACCTGCGGCAGCACCAGCGACGCACGGTCACCGACCAGGTGCTTCAGGAGGACCTGCAGAGGTACCTCCGCGAGGGGACCGTGCCGACGGCGAAGCACTTCGTGGCGCCGCCGCGACCGGCGCTGCGGCTCTGGCTGCGTTGAGCCGGCAGGAGGGCGCCGCCATGCCCGTCGGCCTCCCCACGCCGCCCCTTGGTGCCTGCCATGGGCTGCGTCACGCGAAACGCTGCGGCGTCTGTGCCGCCCCGCGCTCACGCGTCACGACACTGCGTGCCCTGCGCCGTGCTCTGGCGCTCGGGGACGAGCTCCGGGTAGAGGACCTCGATCTCGCTGAGGCGGGCGGCGATGAGCCGGCGCAGCGCGGCGGAGTGGTCTGCGAGGGCGGCGGGCTGCGCGGCGCTGGACTGCGCGACGCCGGGCTGCGCGGCGCCGCTCGACGTGCGTTCGTCTGGGG
>DAIQNY010000227.1:0-5398 GCA_036788155.1 Actinomycetota bacterium
CCGCTGCATCTACGACGCCTATCGCTACAGCTACGTGAACGAGCACATGTACTACCCCGACCGGATCGTGGCGCTCAACGAGAGCGGCGACATGGTGTCGGCGGTCGCCGCGGCGCCCGACGGCGAGGTGGCCGGCCACGCGGCGCTCGTCTTCCCGGAGGATACTCACGAGATCGCAGACCTCGCCGTCGTCGCCACGAAGGCCAGGTTCCGCGGGCAGTCCATCGCGAGGCGCCTCGGGGAGTACCTGGACGACGAGGCGCTGGCGCGCGGGCTGCACGGCCTCTTCATCGAGGAGGTCACCGTCCACACCTTCACGCAGAAGTTCTGCCATCGGCTGGGCTTCGTCGACACGGGCTTCCTGCTGGCGTACTCGCCCGCGACCATGGCGTTCAGCGGCATCGCGGAAGAGATCCAGGCGCGGCGTTCGGTGATCCTCGGCTTCAAGTACCTCACGACGCCGATGGTCACGCGCGTGCATGCCCCGCGCCGGCACCGCGAGACCATCGCCGGGATCTACGAGCGGCTCGGGGTCGAGGTTGAGTTCGCCGCCGTCTCGCGCCGTCTCCACAGAGGCGAGCCGCGCCTCCACGTGAGCGTCAACCCCCGCCGGGCGGTCGCGACGCTCCGGATCCCCACCTACGGCCGCGACCTGGCGCAACGCATCCGCAGGGAGGTCCTGCGCCAGTTGCGCGACAACATCGCCGTCGTCAACGTCTACCTGGACCTGAGCACGCCGGGCACCGGACGTGTCGCGACGGCCCTCGAGGAGGCCGGGTTCCTGTTCACCGGTATCCTCCCCGGCGGCAGGTCCGGCGACTGGCTCATCATGCAGTACTTCAACGGCGTGCTCGTGGACTACGACGCCATCCAGGTGGAGGACGACGCCACGCGGCAGCTGCTGACGACCATCCGGGCCGCCGACCGCCACGAGGAGCCATGAGCCTGGAGGGCCTCGAGCTCGAGCTCTTCATCGACCTCGTCGAGAGCATGGCGGTGGTCATCGTCGTGGCGTACCTGTTCACGCGCACGAAGCTGTTCCGGCAGGTGCTTGACCGGCAGCTGGGGAGGCAGGGCCGGCTGCTGCTCATCCTGATCTTCGGCGCCTTCTCCATCTGGGGCACGCTCAGCGGGGTGGAGATCCAGGAGGCAATCGCCAACACGCGGAATCTCGGGCCCGCCCTGGGCGGTCTCGTCGGCGGGCCTCTCGTCGGCCTGGGCGCCGGCGTCATCGGCGGCCTCCACCGTCTCTCGCTGGGCGGCTGGACCGCCGTCCCGTCGGCGTTGGGCACTCTGGCCGCCGGCCTCGCCGGCGGCGTCGTCTTCCTGCTCTTCGGCCGCCGCGTCGCGCCCGTGTGGGCGGCCGTGCTGCTCGCCGTCTTCACCGAGAGCGTCCTCATGGGCCTCAACCTGCTCATGGCACGGCCTTTCAGCGAAGCCGTCGTCCTCGTCGAGGAGGTCATGCTGCCCATGATCCTGGTGAACGCAGCCGGCATGGGCCTCTTCGTGTTCATCGTGCACAACGAGCGGCGAGAGCGCGAGACGGCGGCGCAGAAGGAGCGCATGGAGGGCGAGCTCACGGTCGCGCGCGACATCCAGCGCTCGATCGTGCCGACCATCTTTCCTCCGTTCCCCGAGCGCGAGGAGCTGGACCTCTTCGCCTCGCTCGAGCCCGCGCGTGAGGTCGGAGGCGATCTCTACGACTTCTTCCTGCTGGACGACGACCATCTGGCGCTCGCCATCGGCGACGTCTCGGGCAAGGGCGTGCCGGCATCGCTGTTCATGGCGGTCACGATCACGCTGCTGCGCGCCGCCGGGCAACAGACGCGCGAGCCTGGCGACGTGCTCGCGCTCGTCAACGAGCCCCTGTGTCGCGACAACGACGCCGCCATGTTCGTGACGCTGTTCTACGGCGTCTACACGATCAGCACGGGCGAGCTGATCTACTCGACCGGCGGACACCCGCCGCCGTACCTTGTCGACGGGCGCGGCGGCGTCGAGGCGCTCCCGCGCACGGCGGGCGCCGGCCTCGGGGTGTCGGTCGCGGCGTCGTTCGGCGCCGAGCGCGTCGTGCTGGCGCCCGGACAGGGCATCCTGTGCTACACCGACGGCGTCACCGAGGCCATGGACGCGGGGGCGCGGATGTTCGGCGCCGAGCGGCTGATGGAGGCGCTGTGCGGCGCCGGGCCGCGGGCCGCGGACCAGGATGCCGCCGCGGTCGTCGAGGCCGTCTCCGCGTTCGTGGCCGGCGCCGAGCAGTACGACGACCTGACCCTGCTCGCGCTTCGCCGCAGGAGCTGACCGACCGGGAGCCTCTCCCCGGCGCGGAGTTCCGACCGAGCGGTGACGTCAGCCGCAGGCAAGCGGCAGGCCGGCCGAGCGGCGCGTCAGCCGCAGGCGGCGAGCGCCTCGTCGCGGGTGACGACGATGCTGAAAAGACCTGAGAAGCCGGAGACCTCGAAAACGTCGGCGACGAACGGCTGCATGGCGCACAGGACCATGGCGCCGCCGCTCTTCCCGATCCGCTTGAGGACGCTCAGGAACACCCGGAGACCCGCGCTGGAGACGTACTCCGTTCCGGAGAAGTCGACGACGAGACGCGCCGGCCCGGCCTCGAGCAGCCCGCCGAACACCGACTCCACGTCCGAAGCCGTGGTGGTGTCGACCCTTTCGGGCAGCGTGACCACATTCACGTCGCCTACGGTCTCGACCTGCATGCCTTGCCTCCTGTCCGCACCGCCGGCGCCGCGTCGAACGCGACGGTACTATCTTGGTTCGAGTCGATCCGGCCGGGCACGCACTGTGCCGTCGTCATTCGGCAGGATCGAGCGCCACCTCACGCCCGACGGACGACGAGCCTGAGTACGTTGCGGGACCCGTCGCGCCGGTAGCTGACCTCATCCATCACTCGTCGCACCAGGAAGATGCCGAGACCGCCGACCTGCCGCTCATCGGCCGGGGCCCTCAAATCGGGCTCGCCCACGGCCAGCGGATCGAACGGCACGCCTTCGTCCACGAGTTCGACGGCGAACGACTCCTCGTGCGGCTCTACCCGGATGAGGACCTCGCCGGGCGGGACCTCGTAGGCGTAGAGGCAGATATTGACCACCGCCTCCTCCACGGCCAGCTCGAGCTGCATGAGCCGCTGGGGGTGCAGCCCCCACTCCCCGGCTTGCCCGGCGATGAAGGCGATGACGTCCGGGATGGTGCCGGTGGTCGCCTCGAACAGTCGCTCGGGCCCGGCCTCATCTGGCCCGGCCTCGCCGCCTGGTGCGTCTCCCGTGGGCACCTCTCCTCCTTGATCCGCCGACCCGGTACGGGTCTTCCGACAGCTATCGGTGCGCGCGCCGCCTCGCATGAATGTGCCCGGACCGCACTGCGAGCCGGACTGCGCCACGCCGACGTCACGGCGCCCCTTCAGCGCCGCCGCACAGACTCCTGCAGGCCGCGACGGTCCGGGGAGGCTGTGCTCGCCTCCCCGGCCCGTCGCTGGTCTCCTCGTGCGGCCGGTGCGGCTGCGCACACTCGCGGCCTGTGCGGCCGCGCGCGTCACTTCTTGCGGCCGCTCCTGCCGCGGGCGGCCGTGGCCTTCTTGGCAGATCCCCTCGGCTTGGCCGGCATCGATGCGGGTCCGGCCGCCTTGCGGGCCGGCGCCGGCTTGCGCCCGGCCGGCTTCTTCGCTGCAGGCGTCTTGCGCGCCGGCGAACCCTCGCCCGCCGTCTTGCCGTCAGCGCGGCCGTCGGCGGCCGCGACCACCCGGTCGCCGGCCTTGCGCCGCGCCTTCTCGAGAAGCTCGCCGGCCTCCTCGATGAGGTCGCCGGCCTCGATGAGCGCGGCCGCACGCTCGTCCAGCCGAAGGCCCATGGCCGCCTCCCAGACTTGCTCCAGGCGATCGGCGGGCACGAACGTCATGCCCTCACGCAGCTCCTCCGGCACATCCTCAAGGTCGGCCTCGTTGCGGCTCGGCAGGATGACCGTGGTGATGCCGGCCCGCTGCGCGGCCAGCGTCTTCTCCTTGAGGCCGCCGATGGGCAGCACCTGGCCGGTGAGCGTGACTTCTCCGGTCATCGCGACGTCGTTGCTCACCGGCGTGTCGGTGACCAGGGAGCAGATGGCGGTTGCCATCGTGACGCCGGCGCTCGGCCCGTCCTTGGGGATGGCGCCGGCCGGCACGTGGATGTGGATGTCGTGCTTCTGGAAGTAGTCGTCGTCCAGCCCGAGCTCGGGCGAATGCGTGCGCACGTAGCTCATGGCCGCCATCGCCGACTCCTTCATCACGTCGCCGAGCTGGCCGGTGACGGTGAGATGGCCGCTTCCGGGCATCGACGTGGCCTCGATGAAGAGGATGTCGCCGCCGACGGGCGTCCAGGCCAGACCCGTGGCGACGCCGGGGTCGCTGGTGCGCCGCTTGACGTCGCTGAAGAGACGCGGACGACCCAGCAGCTCGTGCACCCTCTTCACGTTGACCGTGAACCGCTTGCGGGTGCCGTTGCCCGCCTCCGCGACCTCACGGGCGATCTTGCGGCAGATGGTGCCGATCTCGCGCTCGAGGTTGCGCACACCGGCCTCCCGCGTGTAGCTCGAGATGATCTCGGTGATGGCGTCGTCCCGGAACGTGACCTGCCCCGGCCGCAGGCCGTTGGCCTCGACCTGCCGGGGCACCAGGTACTTACGGGCGATATGAAGCTTCTCCTCGATCGTGTACCCGGCGAGGTTGATGATCTCCATGCGGTCGCGCAGCGGCCCCGGGATGGGCTCCAGCTGGTTGGCGGTAGTGATGAAGAGGACCTTGCTGAGGTCGAACGGGAGGTCCATGTAGTGGTCGCGGAAGGTGACGTTCTGCTCCGGGTCCAGCACCTCGAGCATGGCGCTCGAGGGGTCGCCGCGCCAGTCCGCGCCCATCTTGTCGATCTCGTCGATCATGAACAGCGGGTTGTTGGTGCCGGCGTCCCGCATGGCGCGGACGATGATGCCGGGCATCGCCCCCACGTACGTGCGGCGATGCCCGCGGATCTCGGCTTCGTCGCGCACACCGCCGACGCTGATGCGCTCGAACTTGCGGCCCATGGCCTCGGCGATGCTGTGACCGAGGCTGGTCTTGCCCACCCCGGGCGGGCCGACGAAGCAGAGGATCGGCCCATGCAGGTCGTCCTTGAGCTTGCGCACCGCGAGGAACTCGAGGATGCGGTCCTTGACCTTCTCGAGGTCGTAGTGGTCGCGGTCGAGGATCTCGCGCGCGTGGGCGATGTCGAGGTTGTCGTCGCTGCTGACGGTCCAGGGCAGCGTGATGATCCAGTCCAGGTACGTGCGGATGACGGGGTACTCGGCGCTCTGCGGAGAGATCTTGGCGAGGCGGTCGAGCTCCCGGCGGGCCGCCTTGTCGGCCTCCTCCGGGAGC
>DAIQNY010000228.1:0-5367 GCA_036788155.1 Actinomycetota bacterium
ACGTGAGGATGTACGGGATTCCGACGGCGAGCGTTGCGAGGATCCCGCCGTCGACACCCCACAGCACGACCCTGCCGAGCGTCCCGTCTCCGAAGACGGCCGTCACCACGTCCGTCACCGCCGGCGAGATCCACGCCGTCCACGCCGCCGTGAGAGCGCGTGCGAGAAGGTCGCCGACGATGAACAGGGTGGCGAACACCGCCGCGATGACGCCGAGGAGGATGGGGATGCCGGTCTTCGGCGCCGTCGTGAGCCGCCACCAGTGATCGGCGGTCGACGCGGCCGACTGGGCGGCCGCGGCGAGGGCGCGCGCCTCGGTGTGACGGGCGGTGGAGATCTCGAGTGCGAGGCCTTCGTCGGCGTCCGTCAGCGCGCCGTTGTCCGTGAGACCGAGGGCGCGTGCGACCTCCTCGTCGCCTTCGAGCGCCGCGAGGGCGGCCGCTCTGGGGCTGAGGCCGCCGGGGATGCTCCGCCCCTCGTCTGACTGTGCCGCGACGTGCAGCGCCACCTGCTCCACACGCTCTTCCACCGGCGGCGGCAGAGGCGTCCCCGCGGTCTCGCCGACGTTGTCCCCGGCGGCGACCTGCAGAACGGCGTCCTCGAGCGCCGCGAGACCCTCGCCACGCGGCGCCACGGTGGCCACCACAGGGACGCCGAGGTCCCGCGAAAGGATCTCGGCGTCCGGCATGCGACCGCGACGGCGCGCCTCGTCCGCCAGGTTGAGTGCCACGACGACCCGGTACCCGAGGTCGAGCAGCTGCAGCGGCAGGTACAGGCTGCGCGCAAGGTTGGTCGCGTCGGCCACAGCGACCACCACGTCGGGGCGCCAGTCAAGCACGGCCCGCCGGGCCTCGAGTTGATCCTCGCCGAGGCCGTCGAGCGCGTAGCTGCCCGGCAGGTCGACGACCTCGATGCGCCGATCGTCCCAGCGCGCACACACGGAGCACGCTTCCACCGTCACACCGGCGCAATGCGCGGTCTCGTGCGACTCGCCGGTCAGCGAGTTGAACAGCGAGGACTTGCCGACGTTGGGGTTGCCGGCAAGACAGACGACCACCGGCCGGCCGCCCGAGCCGACGTCGACCTGTTCATGGCGCCGGGGGTGGTACGCGGTGGCCATGGCCCTCAGCCGCGGACCATGATCTTGTCAGTGACCTCACGCCCCAGGGCGTACTGCGAGCCACCGACGCGCACGAGCAGCGGTCCGTTGAACGGCGCGACACTCTCGACGGTGATGGTGGTGTCCGGGACCAGCCCGAGGGAGGCAAGGTACCGGAGCAGGTCGCTCTGCTCCTCGGTGATGCAGCCGATGACCGCCGCCTGGCCCGGCTCGAGCTCAGAGAGCGTCCGCATGCTCTCCTCGACAAGAGAGCCGTCCTCGGCGGGGATGGCGTGTCCGTGCGGGCACGTCAGAGGGTTGCCGAGCTGCTCGGCCAGGCGCGACTCCACCTCGGGACTGAGCACGTGCTCCAGCTTGCACGCCTCCTCGTGGACGGCGTCCCAGGGCATGTCCAGGTAGTCGACCAGGAAACGCTCGCTGAGCCGGTGCCGTCGCACGAGCGTCGCGCCCTCGGACGTGCCCGCCTCGGTGAGGGTGATGCCGCGGCCCTCCGCCGGCTCCTCCACGAGACCGGCGGCGCGCAGGCGGCCGATCATCTCAGAGACGGAGGGAGGAGCGACGCCGAGCTCGTTGGCCAGCCGCTTGACCGTGACCGGCTCCTCGCCTCGCTGCAGCTTGAAGATGGCCTCGAGGTACTCCTCGGCGTTCTGCGTGCGTGTCGTCAAGGGTCAGGCTCCCTGGAGGAGGGGGAGGGCGTGTCGCCCTGCCCTGCCTGATTAGGATACCCTACTCAACAGAGCTAGGGAATCCTGACTTTGGTCAAGAGGCCGCCCGTCGTGATCTGCTTCGGGGGGCCTCGCAAGAGAGTACACGGTGCGCGAACGACAGCGGATGGAGCGGATGACGGGGCTCGAACCCGCGATCTTCAGCTTGGGAAGCTGACGTGCTACCAGCTGCACCACATCCGCTCGAGACGCCTAGTTGACCACAGCGGCCGCGGGGTCGCAAGCCCGTGCCGAGACGTCCGCGGTCGCTCCCGTTGGGTGGCTCCTGTCACCCCTGCGACTCCGCGAGCCGCAGGCAGGTGAGGAACCCGCGATAGAGGTCGGCGAACGTCTCGCCGCCGATCTCCAGCGTGCGCCCGTCGAGCCGCACGGCGCCCGGGCAGATCTCGGCCAGGTCGCAGAAGGTCGTCCGGGTGAAGGTGAGGCGCAGCGGATCGCCGCTCCAGACGAGCGGCGCCGGTCTGCGGACGGCCGCCAGCGACGCGCGCACGTCGCGCGCGATGCGCTCACGCGCCTCCGCGGGCACGCAGAAGGCGGCCGCCTCCCGGCGGATGCCCGTCTTGACGATCGTCGCGGTGATGCCGGGCACGAGCGCCCGCGCCTCGGCGGCGACCTTGTCGTCGCCGGACACGTACACCGCGGGGACGCCCAGCTCGCCGGCCAACAGCGCGGCGATGCCGAACTCGCCGACCTCGAGCTCGCCGACCCGGACCGAGAACGTCGCGTAGTCCCACGTGTGCTCCAGCACCGCGCCCGCCGTCCCCGCCCGGGCGTGGTAGCCGACGAAGAGCGCGGCGTCGCAGTCCGGCGCCAGACCCTCGAGCATGCTGCCCGGCGCGGGCGACCCGCTCACGAGGCTGACGAAGCCGGGCAGTCCGGCTGGATCGAGGCTGCGGCCGTCGTCGTGCGCGTCGCAGACGACGACCTCGGCGGCGCCGACCGCGGCGCAGCCTTCCAGGACGGCGTCGAGGTCGGCGCGCATGTGGGCGCGGGCACGCTGCGCCGCCGCGCCCTCCCGCGCCGTGTCCGCCTCGGAGACCACCCCGCAGATGCCCTCGAGGTCGACGGCGATGAACACCTTCACGAGATCTCCTCTCCCGGGCGGCCATGCGGAGCGCCGGCCCAGCCGCCCTCCTCACCGATGCGGCGCGCGACGGCCGCCACCAGGCGAGCGGTGGCCTCGAGGTCGTCCACCTGCGCCACCTCGAAGGGAGAGTGCATGTAGCGCATGGGCAGGCCGACGGTGAGGGTGGCGGCTCCGGAGGCCATCAGCTCGTCCGCGTCCGTCTCCGTCTCGCCGGGGTACGCCTTGACCTGATACGGAAGCCCCTCGGCCGTCGCCATCTCCCGGGCGAGCGCCCCAAGCCGCTCGTTGCTGCCGGCGCCGCGCGAGATGACGGGGCCGGCGCCTAGCCTGACCTCGCCGGCCAACTCCTTGGCGCTCGCCGCCGGGGTGTCGCTGCAGAAGTCGCCGTCGAGCACGACGACCACGTCGGGGCGCAGCCGGCGCGCCAGCGCCCGGGCGCCCATGAAGGTGGTCTCCTCGTGCACCGTGGCGAGGCCGGTGAGCCTGGCGGCGCCCGGCCGTTCCGCGTACAGCTCAAGCGCGCGGATCATGGCGTAGAGCCCGCCGCGGTCGTCGAGCGCCTGCGTCGCGACCACACCGGGCGCCAGCTCGATGAACTCCGGCGCGAAGGTGACGGGGTCGCCGACGGCGACCCGTTCGAGCGCCGCCGCGCGCCCGGCGGCCCCGATGTCGAGGAACTGCTCGTGCAGCTCCGGCGCGGTCCTCCGCTCCTCCATCGGGATGATGTGGCTGGGCTTGCGGCCGCCGACGGCGGCCACCGGCCCCCCGTGCCCATGGACGACGAAGCGCCGCCCCGGCACGAGCAGCGGCGCCACCCCTCCGATACGCTCGACGGAAAGGAACCCCTTCTCGTCCACATGGGTGACGATCAGGCCGATCTGGTCGGCGTGCGCCGCGACGGCGACCAGTGTGCCGGTGGCCGGGCCCACCTCGAGCCACACGTTGCCGAGCGAGTCGCCCGCAGCCGTGCCGAGCGGGGCGAGGCGCCGTCGGACGACCTCCTGGACCGGCGCCTCGAACCCCGTGGGGCCGGGCGCCAGACAGAGATCCCTGAGCAGTTCGACGTGCTGGTGCAGCGCCGTCCCTCCCCCTCCACGACCCGGTCCGACGCGCCGACGGACCCCCAACGGATGTAGTGTACGGCATGGGGCGTGAGTTTGTGATGATGGGGAATACGTATGCTGTCATACGTACCGCATGTTGCGCCTCCGGAGGCGGCGCGACGTGCACAATCCACACACGACGGAGGGAGTCGTGATGGAGGAGGCAAAGCCGCAGTGGCTGCGCAGCACCAAGGGCGCGCCGTTCACGGGCATCGGTTCTCTCGAGGCCGACATTCTGGCTGTCGTCTGGGAGAAGGAGCAGACCACGGTCCGGGCGGTCTACGAGACGCTGCGCGAGCGAAGGACCATCGCCTACACCACCGTCATGACGGTGATGAACAACCTGGTGAAGAAGCACCTGCTTGAGCAGGACAAGACCTCGATCGCCTACGTCTATCGCCCCGCCATCCCCGGCCGCGAGGTGGCGCAGACGGTGCTCGAGAGCGTGGTGCACAAGCTGATCGGCGACCGCACGGGGACGGCGGTGTCGATGCTGCTCGGCCTGGACAACGACCTCACGCCCGAGCAACTGGACGAGCTCCGGTCCCTCGCGCGCGAACGCTTCGCCGGCTGACCTGACGCCGGCCGCCGCCGGCGGCCGGCGTCAGGTCACATCACGTCCGGAGCGTCGACGCCGAGCAAGCCCAGCCCGTTCGCCAGGGTGGTGCGGACGGCCGTGCACACCCCGGCCCTGAACGCCGTGACGTCGGCGTCGTCGCTGAGCACGCGGCAGTGCCGGTAGAACACGTGGAACTCCGCCGAGAGCTCTCCCAGATAGCCGTGCACGCGGTGCGGAGCGCGCTGGTCGGCCGCGGCCAGAAGCACCTCGGGGAAGCGCGCGAGGGCGCGGAGCAGCGCGCGCTCGTGCGGACCCACGGGAACGGCCGGGACGGCTGCGCCCTCCGGCCCCGCCCCCGCGGGCAGGTTGCGGAGGATGCTGCAGATGCGGGCGTGGGCGTACTGCACGTAGTAGACCGGGTTCTGGTTGCTCTGCTGCACCGCGAGGTCGATATCCAGGTCCAGGGTGGTGTCCTGCGACCGGCCCACCAGCAGGAACCGCGCCGCATCCACCCCGATCGAGTCGATGAGGTCGTCCACGGTGACGATGTCGCCGCGCCGCTTGCTCATGCGCCGGGCCTCGCCGCTTTCCAGCAGGTTGACCAGCTGTCCGATGATGAGCTCCAGCTTGTCCGGGTCGTGCGGGGGCAGCGCCGTGAAGGCGGCCTTCATGCGCGGCACGTAGCCGTGATGGTCCGCACCCCAGATGTCGATCATGTGCTCGAAGCCGCGGTCCATCTTGTCGCGGTGATAGGCGATGTCGCTGAGGAAGTA
>DAIQNY010000229.1:0-5354 GCA_036788155.1 Actinomycetota bacterium
ATAGGGTGGCGGCATGGACGCGGACGACATGCAGAGGATCGCGGAGGACCCCACCGCCCAGTTGTCGCCGACGGCACGGAAGCTCGTAGCCGCCGCTCGACGGCTTCTGGCGCGCGGCGGCTACGAGGCGCTCACGGTCGAGGCCGTGGCGGCCGAGGCCGGGGCGTACCGGGACTCCGTGCGCTACTACTTCGGGAGCAAGGCGGCGTTCATCGCCGCCGTCGTCGACTCGCTGAGTCACGACCAGAGCCTGAGCGCGGTCACCGAGACGCAGGCGGCGGTCGCCTTCCGCGACTTCTTCGCGATCCTGCCGCACGTGGTGCTGGACGACGACCTCAGAGAACGGGTGGCGGCGCTGTACGAGTGGTACCGCGACCTCTACGTGGAGGGCCTCGGCGACACGACGGCCGTCGGGCCCGAGCGGCTGCGGCGATATGCTTCGCTCATGGTGGCGATGACCGACGGCCTGGCCGTCCAGAAGCTGCTCGACCCGGACGGAGTCGACCTCGAGCCGCTCTTCGCGCTCTGGGAGAGCATGCTGCGCGCCGGACTCCTGGCCTCAGGGGACTGAGGGCCCGAGGCGCCTGCACCTTCGACCGGACGCGTGATCAATCGCGTTCGTCCCCCGCTTGTGCCATTAAGCACATTTACAGCGCCCAAACCGTGTTGTACGCTCGCACCGTGTGTGGCGGGACCGCATGGGGGGTCTCGTCTGGCCTGTGGGGCCGGCACGTGGCTGCAAGTAGGAGGCAGGGTTTTGGCGCAGGGGACGGTGAAGTGGTTCAGCAATGAGAAGGGGTACGGCTTCATCGAACGGGAAGACGGTGACGACCTGTTCGTGCACTACTCCGAGATCTCCATGGACGGGTACAAGACGCTCGTTCAGGGCCAGCGCGTCGAGTTCGATATCACCGAGGGCGACAAGGGGCTGCAGGCCTCCACGGTGCGACCCGTCGTCTGATCGGCCCGCACACAGGGGGCCCGCCGGCGGTCGCCGCCGGCGGGCCCCCCTTTCTTGTGGCCCCTCTGAGGCTGGAGTAGGATAACCGTCCCGCTCCGGCGGCCCAGCAGGGAGGAACGCGACATGATCTCCGAAGACGACGTCCTCTACGTCGCGAGACTCGCCCGCCTCCGCATCGAACCGTCTGAGGCGGCGCGGATGACCGGCGAGCTCGCCAAGATCCTCGCGCACATCGACAAGATGAGCGAGCTCGACCTGGCCGGCGTGCCGCCCACCGCGCACGTCCTCGACGTCGTCAACGTCACGCGCGAGGACAAGGCGCGCCCGGGCCTGTCGCGCGAGGACGCCCTCCGCAACGCCCCCGCCGTGAGCGACGAGTGCTTCCGCGTGCCGAGGATGGCTTGACGTGACAGGTCTGGATCCGCTGCGCCTCACGGCCCGCGACGCCAAGCGGCTCCTCGTGGACGGCGAGATCTCGTCCGCCGAGCTCGCCAAGGTGTACCTCGACCAGATCGCCGCGGTCGAGAGCAAGGTTCGCGCCTACATCCTGGTGACGACCGACAACATCGCCAAGTACTCCACCAAGGTCGACCGCGAGATGCAGGCGATGCGCGGCCCGCTGGCGGGCCTGCCCATCGCCGTCAAGGACAACATGGTCACCGAGGGCGTCACCACGACGGCCGCCTCGAGGATCCTCGCCAACTACCAGCCGGTCTACACAGCCACCGCAGTGCGGCAGGTGTGGGAGGGCCACGTGGTCATGCTCGGCAAGACCAACCTGGACGAGTTCGCGATGGGGTCCAGCACCGAGAACTCAGCCTTCCAGGTCACCGCCAACCCGTGGGACCTCAGCACGGTGCCGGGCGGCAGCAGCGGCGGCTCGGCCGCCGCCGTGGCCGCCGGCGAGGCGCTCTGGGCGCTGGGCAGCGACACCGGCGGGTCGATCCGACAGCCGGCATCGCTCTGCGGCATCGTCGGCATGAAGCCGACCTACGGCGCCGTGAGCCGCTATGGGCTCATCGCCTTCGCCAGCTCGCTCGACCAGATCGGCCCGCTCACGCGGTCCGTGTACGACTGCGCCCTGCTGCTGCAGCACATCGTCGGGCACGACCCGCGCGACGCCACGAGCGTCGAGCTTCCGGAGCCGGTCGCGCTGCCGTCGGCCGAGCGGCTCGACGGGCTGCGCGTCGGCGTGCCGGCGGAGTACCTGGCCGCCGGCATCGAGCCGGGGGTGCGCGCGAGGTTCGACGAGACGCTCGCGCGCATCGAGGACCTCGGCGGCACCTGCGTGGAGATCAGCCTGCCGCACACGGAGTACGCCCTGCCGGCGTACTACATCATCGCGCCGGCCGAGGCCTCCGCGAACCTCGCCCGCTTCGACGGGGTGCGCTACGGCTACCGCTGCGCGGACCCGGAGGACCTCACCGACCTGTACGAGCGCACGCGCGGCGACGGGTTCGGCGCCGAGGTCAAGCGCCGCATCATGATCGGCACCTACGCACTCTCCGCGGGCTACTACGACGCCTACTACGGGCGCGCGCAGAAGGTCCGCACTCTGGTTCGCCGCGACTTCGAGGCGGCGTTCGCCGGGGTGGACCTCATCGCGTCTCCCACCTCGCCGACCGTCGCCTTCAGAGCGGGTTCGCGCACCGACGACCCGCTCGCCATGTACATGAGCGACGTCTGCACCATCCCGGCCAACCTCGCCGGCCTGCCGGCGATCAGCATCCCGTGCGGGCTCAGCGACGGCCTGCCGGTGGGGTTCCAGCTCATCGGTCCTGCGTTCAGCGAGAACCGCATCCTCGATGCCGCGCACGCGCTCGAGGGCGCGATCGGATTCGACACGGCGCCGCCGTTCGCGGACTCCCGTCCGGCGGAGGCGGGCGGCCTGGGCGCCACCCGGCCGGCCGAGGAGGGACAGTCGTGAGCACCCGGACGCCCTCCACAGCCTGGGAGCCGGTCATCGGCCTCGAGATGCACGTCGAGCTGGACACGCAGACCAAGATGTTCTGCGGCTGCGCCGTCACCAAGGGCGAGGACCCCAACCTGCACACGTGTCCGGTGTGCCTCGCGCACCCCGGCGCGCTGCCCGTGGTGAACCGGCGCGCCGTCGAGTACGCCGCGCGTATCGCGCTGGCGCTCAACTGCACGGTGCAGCCGCGCAACATCTTCCACCGCAAGAACTACTTCTATCCTGACCTCCCCAAGGCGTACCAGATCAGCCAGTACGACGCCCCGCTGGCGACCGGCGGCTGGTTCGAGTACTGGGTCGACGGCGACCGGCTGAGGTGCCGGATCAACAGGGTGCATATGGAGGAGGACGCCGCCAAGCTCGTCCACGCGGGGGGCGAGACCGGCCGCATCGCGGGCTCGGACTACTCGATGGTCGACTTCAACCGCGGCGGCACGCCGCTCATCGAGATCGTCACCGAGCCCGACATCCCGTCGCCCGAGGCCGCACGCGAGTTCCTCCAGCAGCTGCGCGCCATGGTCGTGGAGCTCGGCGTGAGCGAATGCAACATGGAGGAGGGGCAGGTCCGCTGGGACGCCAACATCAGCGTCCGGCCTGCCGGCAGCCGGGAGCTCGGCACCCGCACCGAGCTCAAGAACATGAACAGCTTCCGCTTCCTGCAGCAGGCGCTCGACGCGGAGATCCCCCGGCAGATCGAGCTGCTCGAGGCCGGCGAGGCGATCGTGCAGGAGACGCTGCACTTCGACCCGGACACCGGCACCACGACACCGCTGCGCAGCAAGGAGGAGGCGCACGACTACCGGTACTTCCCGGAGCCAGACCTGGTGCCCCTGGAGATCGATCCGGCATGGATCTCAGAGCTGCGCGCGACGCAGCCGGAGCTGCCGGCGGCGCGCGTCGAGCGGTTCCTGGTGCAGTACGGGTTGTCGCGCGCCGACGCCACCGTGCTCGGCTCCGGCGGCTCCCTCGCCGGGTTCTACGAGGAGGTCGTGGCGGCGGGGGCCGGCGCCAAGCCGGCGGCCAACTGGGTGATGGGCGAGTATCTCGCCCACCTCAACGCCGCCGGCCTCGAGCCCGGCCACGGCCACATGACCGCCGACCGTCTCGCCCGACTCATCCGGCTCGTGGAAGAAGGCGCCGTCTCCACGAGCGCCGCCAAGGAGGTCTTCGCCAGGATGATCGACGAGCGCGCCGAGCCGGAGGCGATCGTCGACAAGTACGGCCTCGGCCAGATAAGCGACACCTCGGAACTCGAGGCCATCGTCGCCCAGGTCGTGGCGGACAACCCTGTCCAGGTAGAGCAGTACCGGGGCGGGAAACAGCAGGTCATCGGCTTCTTCGTCGGCAAGGTGATGAAGGCCAGCGGCGGGCGCGCCAACCCGCAGGTCGTGAACGACCTGCTCCGGCGCGCCCTCGACGCGTGACCGGCTCGACAGGACCGTGACCCCTTCCACCCCTTGAGGCAGGTGACCATGACCAGCGACCTCTCAAGCTTCGTCATCGCCCCGCAGCAGCCGGCCGAGCCGGCCGTGCGCATCGACGACACCACCCTCCGCGACGGCGAGCAGACCGCCGGCGTGGTCTTCAGCAATCACGAGAAGATGCGCATCGCCAAGCTGCTCGACGAGGTCGGCGTCCACCAGATCGAGGTGGGCATCCCGGCCATGGGCGGCGACGAGAAGGCGACCATCAAGGAGATCGTCGACCTCGGCCTCGACACGTCCATCCTGGCGTGGAACCGGGCCGTCAAGTCGGACGTGCAGCACTCCATCGACTGCGGCGTGGACGCCGTCGCCATCAGTATGTCGGCCAGCGACATCCACATCGAGCACAAGCTGCAGAAGAGCCGCCAGTGGGTGCTCGACCAGATCCGCGAGTGTGTGGCGTTCGCCAAGGACCACAATCTGTACGTGTCCGTGAACGCCGAGGACGCCTCGCGTGCCGACCTCGAGTTCCTCCTGCGCTTCGGCCAGGCGGCTAAGGAGGAGGGCGCAGACCGGCTGCGCTTCTGCGACACGCTCGGCATCCTCGACCCGTTCGACACCTACAACGTGATCACGTTCCTCATCAAGCAGACCGGCATCGACATCGAGATGCACACGCACGACGACTTCGGCATGGCGACGGCCAATGCGCTGGCCGGCATCAAGGCCGGGGCGTCCTACGTCAACACGACCGTCAACGGGCTCGGCGAGCGCGCCGGCAACGCCGCCCTCGAAGAGGTCGTCATGGCGCTCAAGTACATCGGCAAGGTCGAGCTCGGCATGCGCACCGAGCGCTTCCGCGAGCTCTCCGAGTACGTCGCCTCGGCCTCGGCGCGCTCCATCCCCGCCTGGAAGAGCATCGTCGGCACCAACGTCTTCGCTCACGAGAGCGGCATCCACGCCGACGGCGTCATCAAGAACCCGCTCAACTACGAGG
>DAIQNY010000230.1:0-5340 GCA_036788155.1 Actinomycetota bacterium
AGGGCGACGTGCTCGAGGTCCGCGAGGAGGACGACGATCTCCTGCGCGCCGCCGAAGAGCTGGGCATCGACCTCAGCGCCGGCCTGCGCCGTCAGAAGGCCGAGGCCGGCGAGCTCGAGCAGGCCGGCGTGGACTCGTCGGCGCTCCAGGACGTCATCGGCGCCGGCACGCAGCCGGCCGAGGCAGGCGACGGCGAGGACGGCGGGCCCACCGAGCGGGATGCCGCCGCCGCGACCCAGGATCTCCTGGCCGCCGCGGCCGCCCTGTCTGGCGAGGCCGATGCCTTCGGCGCCGACGGCGACGAGGTGCCGGACCTCGACGACATCCTCGACGGTGACGCGGCGGACGTCGAGCCCGACGACGCCGACACCGACGAAATCTGACCCCGCCTGCACAAGGGAGCGCAGAGTGATCGACATCAACAACTTCGACTCGATCCGGATCGGGCTCGCCTCGCCCAAGCAGATCGAGACGTGGTCCAAGGGCGAGGTCACCAAGCCCGAGACGATCAACTACCGCACGCTCAAGCCTGAGCGCGACGGCCTGTTCTGCGAGCGCATCTTCGGTCCCACCAAGGACTGGGAGTGCTACTGCGGCAAGTACAAGCGCGTGCGCTACAAGGGCATCATCTGCGAGCGCTGCGGCGTCGAGGTCACTCGCGCCAAGGTGCGTCGCGAGCGCATGGGACACATCAGGCTGGCCGCGCCGGTCAGCCACATCTGGTTCTTCAAGGGCGTGCCGTCGCGCATGGGCTACTTGCTCGACATCGCGCCCAAGGAGCTGGAGAAGGTCCTGTACTTCGGCGGCAGCTACGTCGTCATCTCGGTCGACGCCGAGCGCCGCGACAACGACCTGCTGATGCTGCAGGAGAAGATCGGCGAGATCAAGGAGCGCTACGATCTCTACGCGACGGCGCGTCGCGCGGCCATCGAGGCCATGCACGACGAGGTCGTCGCCATCCTCGACGGGGAGCGCGACGCAGACGAGTTCCACGTCGACAGCGACCCCGAGGACGAGTTCGGCTATTTCAACTACTTCGATATCTTCGAGTCCTACCGTCGTGTCGCGGTCAACGCAGCCACGCTGGGCCCGGACGAGCTGAAGCTGCAGCGCACCAAGGTCGACAAGCTGCGCGACGACTACATCGACCGGGGCTTCAAGAACGTCGAGCACGCCAAGGAGCAGATCGACAAGGCGTGGGAGCAGTTCAAGACCATCGCCCCCCGTGACGTCATCGGCGACGAGACGCTCTACCAGCAGATGGAGCGGATGTTCGGTCGCGAACCCGGCTACGAGCCGGAAAGCTTCGGCGTCTACTTCACGGGCGGCACGGGTGCGGAGGCCGTGCGCGAGCTGCTCAAGCGCGTCGACCTCGACGCCGAGGCGGCCGAGCTGCGCGAGGTGATCCAGACCGCCAAGGGCCAGCGCCAGGCCCGCGCCGTCAAGCGTCTCAAGGTCGTGTCGGCCTTCCTGCGCAGCGGCAACCATCCGGAGTGGATGGTCCTGGACGTCATTCCGGTCATCCCGCCCGAACTGCGTCCCATGGTGCAGCTGGACGGCGGCCGGTTCGCGACCAGCGACCTCAACGACCTGTACCGGCGTGTCATCAACCGCAACAACCGCCTCAAGCGACTGCTCGACCTGCAGGCGCCGGACATCATCGTCAACAACGAGAAGCGCATGCTGCAGGAGGCCGTCGACGCGCTGTTCGACAACGGTCGCCGCGGCCGCGCCGTCACCGGCCCCGGCAACCGCCCGCTCAAGTCGCTCAGCGACATGCTCAAGGGCAAGCAGGGCCGGTTCCGCCAGAACCTGCTCGGCAAGCGCGTCGACTACTCCGGCCGCTCGGTGATCGTGGCGGGGCCGCACCTCAAGATGCATCAGTGCGGCCTGCCGAAGATGATGGCGCTCGAGCTCTTCAAGCCCTTCATCATGAGCCGCCTCGTGGGCCGCAAGATGGTCCAGAACATCAAGGCGGCCAAGAAGATGGTCGAGTCCATGGTGCCCGAGGTCTGGGACATCCTGGAGGAGGTCATCACCGAGCACCCGGTCATGCTGAACCGTGCTCCGACCCTGCACCGTCTGGGCATCCAGGCGTTCGAGCCCCTGCTCGTGGAGGGCAAGGCCATCCAGATCCACCCGCTCGTCTGCGCGGCGTTCAACGCCGACTTCGACGGCGACCAGATGGCCGTGCACCTGCCTCTGAGTTGGGAGGCGCAGGCCGAGGCCCGGGTCCTCATGCTCAGCACCAACAACATCCTCTCGCCGGCGCACGGCAAGCCCATCGCCGTGCCCAGCCAGGACATGGTCATCGGCGTGTACTACCTTACGTATCACGCCGACGACGACCTCAGTGAGGTCACACCGGACCACTTCGGCGAGGAGCTCCACGCGTACGCCGGGTACGACGAGGTCCAGCGCGCCTGGGAGCAGCGCATCCTCGACCAGCGCGAGGTGCCCACCAAGCGCGAGGAGGGCATCGCCGAGTTCACTCGCAGTCCCATCCTCCTGCGCCTGCCCACCGGCGAGCGTGTCGTCACCACCGTCGGCCGAACCCTCTTCAACATGCGCGTCGAGGAGGGTCTGCGCGAGGTGCTCGGCGAGGACTACCTGGGTGACTACGCCTTCATCAACTACACGATGACCAAGAAGGGTCTGGCCGCGTTCATCAACAAGCTCGTGGCCCTCTACGGCGCCAACAAGGTGGCTCGCATCCTGGACGTGTTCAAGGAGGTCGGGTTCCACTTCGCGACCCGCGCCGCCATCACCGTGTCCAAGAACGACGTGGTGGTGCCGGCCCAGGAGAAGGCCGAGATCCTCGCCTCGCACGAGGCCATGGTCGACCAGCTCCAGGACGAGTACAACAACGGCTTCCTCTCGGAGGAGGAGCGCCGCGGCAAGGTCCAGGAGATCTGGCGCGAGGCCGATGTCCAGATCACCGCGGCGACCAGGGCCAACTTCAGCCCGCTCAACCCCATCTACATGATGGCCACGTCGGGCGCCCGCGGCGACATCAAGCAGATCCGCCAGCTCGCCGGGTGGCGCGGCCAGATGGCCAATCCGAAGGGCGAGATCGTGGAGCAGCCGGTGAAGTCCAGCTTCATCGAGGGTCTCTCCGTGCTGGAGTTCTTCATCTCCACCCACGGCGCCCGCAAGGGCCTCGCCGACACCGCCCTGCGCACCGCCGACTCCGGGTACCTCACCCGTCGTCTGGTGGACGTGTGCCAGGACGTCACCGTCAGCGAGGTGGACTGCGGCACCAAGGAATGGGTGCCCATGTCGCCGTGGTCGCGGCGCCGTGAGGAGAACCCCGACCTCGAGGGCACCGTGCTCGCCGAGGATGTCCGTCGCCCGCGGAGCGACCGTGTCGTGCTCAAGAAGGGCGAGAGGATCGGCCCGGCGCAGATCGGCCTCCTCCGTGAGGTCTACTCCACGCTGCCCAACGCCAAGGTCAAGGTCAAGCAGGGCAGGTCCGCGGCGGCCAACATGGCGGTGTGGACCCACGAGCCCAACGAGAACCTGCTCGGCCGGCACCTCGGCGACGTCATCGCGGACGAGGAGACGGGCGAGGTCGTGTTCGACCGCGACACGCACATCGACGCCGAGACGCGAGACCAGATCCTCGACGTCCTCGCACGCAGCTCGCAGACCGACCCCATGGTGCCGGTCCGCAGCGTGCTCAAGTGCGACGCGGAGATCGGGGTGTGCCAGAAGTGCTACGGGTACGCGCTCGCCAACAATGCGCCCGCGGAGATCGGCGACGCCGTCGGCCATGTCGCGGCGCAGTCCATCGGCGAGCCGGGCACGCAGCTCACCATGCGCACGTTCCACACCGGCGGTATCGCCGGTGCCGACATCACGCACGGCCTCCCGCGCGTCGTGGAGCTCTTCGAGGCGCGCAAGCCGAAGGGCGTCGCGCGCATCGCCGAGGTGACCGGGCGCGTGTCCATCGAGGACACGGAGCGCGGCTGCAAGGTCACCATCACGCCGGACGAGGGCGCCGCGAAGGAGTACACGATCGCCGCCCGCCGCACGCACGTGATGGTGGAGGACGGAGACTGGGTCGAAGAGGGCACCCAGATCACGCCCGGCTCGCTCTATCCGGCCGACCTGCTCAAGCACGCCGGCGCCACGGCTACCGAGAAGTACCTCGTGAACGAAGTGCAGGAGGTGTACCGCTCGCAGGGCGTGGAGATCAACGACAAGCACATCGAGCTCATCGTGCGCCGCATGATGCGCAAGGTGCGCATCGTCACGGCCGGCGACACCACCTTCCTGCCCGGCCAGCTCGTCGACCGGTACCAGTTCACGGCGGAGAACGAGCGCCTGCAGGGCGAGGGTGGCGAGACGGCCGAGGCCGAGGAGATCATCCTCGGTATCACAAAGGCATCCCTGGCCACGGAGAGTTTCCTCAGTGCCGCCTCCTTCCAGGAGACCACCAAGGTGCTCACCGACGCGGCTATCGAGGGCAAGGTCGACAACCTCGCCGGCCTCAAGGAGAACATCATCATCGGCAAGCTAATCCCGGCCGGCACGGGCCTCCGCCGCTACCGCGACGTGGAGATCCACCCCGCCGGTCAGGCAGAGGCGCTGGCCGAGGCCGACCGGCTCATGACCGGCGATCCCGCCTGGAGCTTCGGCGATGGTGACGGCGACGGCTTCGACGGAGAGGTGGAGTAGCCGTCGCGTACGAGTGACGAGAAGGTGGGGCTGCGGCCGCCGAAAGCACATGTTGCGGCCGCAGCCCCGTTTCGCTAGACTACATGGCCGTTGTCCTCAGCGGCAGACACGAGAGAGACCAGAGAGGTCAGATGACAACCATCAGCCAGCTCGTCCGCAAGGGGCGTGAGAGCAAGTCCAAGCGTTCGAAGACCCCGGCGCTCAAGGGTTCCCCCCAGAAGCGCGGCGTGTGTACGCGCGTTTACACGGTGACGCCCAAGAAGCCGAACTCCGCCCTGCGCAAGGTCGCCCGCGTGCGGCTGGTCAACGGTATGGAGGTCACGACGTACATCCCCGGCATCGGCCACAACCTGCAGGAGCACTCCGTGGTGCTCGTGCGCGGCGGCCGCGTCAAGGACCTGCCGGGTGTGCGGTACAAGGTCATCCGCGGTTCTCTCGACGCCTCCGGCGTAGCCGACCGCAAGAAGGCGCGCTCGCGCTACGGGTCCAAGGCGAAGGGGTGAGATAGAGCATGCCGCGCAGAGGTACCATCGCACGCCGGGAGGTCCTCCCGGATCCCGTGTACAACAGCAAGCTCGTCACGCAGGTCATCAACAAGGTCCTGCTGGACGGCAAGAAGAGCACGGCCGAGCAGATCGTCTACGGCGCGCTCGAGATCGT
>DAIQNY010000231.1:0-5294 GCA_036788155.1 Actinomycetota bacterium
CGCCGGTGATGACGTTGAGGCCCGGCGAGACCTCCAGCCGGGCCGCGGCGATGAGGACGAGGTCGTCGATGCTCAGTTCAGCGAGCATCTCGGCGGTCGAAGAGCTTCTCCTCGACGTTCTGGTAGAACGACCCCTCGTTCTGCATGAGGAGCCGCGCGACCTCCGGCCCCGCCGTGACCCGCACCTCGTCGCCACAGCAGAGCCGGCCGACCACGTCGCCGTCGGCGACCACCTCGCACTCCTGCAGCGGCGAGACGTTGCGCGCCGTGATCACGTGGTCAGGGCGCAGGATCACCGGACGGAATCCAAGAGAGTGCGGCGCGATGAAGTTGAGCACCAGCACCCCCGCGTTCCACTCCACGATGGGTCCACCGCACGAGAGGTTGTAGGCGGTGGACCCGGTGGGAGAGGCGATGATGAGGCCGTCGCAGAACATGCTGCCCACGGTGACCCCCGCCACCTCGTACTCGAGCTGCAGCACGTGGCGAGGGGCCACTCGGCTGAGGATGACGTCGTTGACGGCGCTGAAGTGCTCCCCGGCCAGCTGGACATCCACGGTGAGCAGCTCGACCACGCGGTAGTCGCCGCGCAGGACGGACTCAAGACCCGACTCCCACCCCTCCCGAGGGAGCGAGGCGAGGAAGCCGACGTTGCCGTAGTTGACGCCCAGTGTGGGGACTCTGGTGCCGAGCAGCCGGGACAGGCTGCGGAGGATGGTGCCGTCGCCGCCGAAGACCAGGCACAGATCGGCGGTACGAAGGCCCGCCTCGTCGACCGCGGCGTAGCCGAGCGCCGCCGCCTGGGGGTGCTTGACGGCCTCGTCCTCGGGCATGAGCAGCTCGAGGCCGAGCCTGCCGGCGGCCGCGGCCAGCTGCGCCAGCGCGGCCGCCGTGGCGTCCGAGAGGAAGTGGGTGAGCACCGCGACGCGGTGCAGAGGTTCACCCATGTGCAGCCTCCACCGCTCCCTTGACGAGAGCGTCCGCCGGCGACGGAGCCGCTCCGGCGGCCGCGCCCTGGTCGCTGAACAGGATGAAGTACTCCACGTTGCCCTTCGGTCCCGGATGCCCCGAGTCGCAGACGCCCTGCACGACGGCGCCCCTCGCCTGCAGCCAGCCGGCCACGCGCTCGAGCACGTCGCGGTGGACGGCCGGGTCGCGGACGACCCCTCCCTTGCCGACCCGCTCACGACCGGCCTCGAACTGCGGCTTGACCAGCACGAGGCCTCGGAAGCCCTCGCGCAGGCATTCTAGCACCGGCTCCAGAGCCACCGTCAGAGAGATGAACGAGAGGTCCGCGGTGACGAACGAGGGCCGAAACGGGAGACGTTCGGGCGTCAGCTGCCGAGCGTTGGTGCGCTCGAGAACCGTCACGCGCGGATCCTCGCGTAACCGCCAGTCGAGTTGCCCGTATCCGACGTCCACGGCGATCACTCGCGCCGCGCCACCCTGCAGGAGCCGGTCCACGAATCCCCCCGTGGAGCTGCCGAGGTCGAGGCACTCCTCCCCCGTCACGTCCACGCCGAGGCGCTCGAACGCCGTGTCGAGCTTGTCGCCGCCGCGAGAGACGTAGCGGCGGCGCGCGGCGGCGGCGAGAGCGGCGTCGGGAGCGACCTGCGTGCCCGGCTTGTCCACCACCCGCCCGTCGACGGTGACCTCGCCTGCCATGACGGCTGCGCGAGCCTGCGCACGCGAGGCGAAGAGGCCGCGCTCCACGAGCAGCACATCCAGGCGCTCGCGCACCGGCAGCTACTCGACGCGGGAGAGCGTAGGCGTCTGGGCGCGAGCCGCCAGCGCGACGCCCTGCGGGGTGAGGCCGAGGTCGGCGAGTATGCGCGCCCTGTCGCCGTGCGGTACGAACGCGTCCGGCAGGCCGAGGCGCACGACCTCCGTCACACCGCCCACCGTCTCGAGCACGGCGCTGCCGAAGCCTCCGGCGAGGGTGTTCTCCTCGACGGTGACGATGCGCCGGTGCCCCGCGGCGAGCCGCTGCAGAAGCTCCGTATCCAGCGGCTTGACGAACCGCGCGTCGACCACCGTCGGCGTCACGCCCTCGGCGGCGAGCAGTTCCGCCGCCTCGCGGGCCAGACCGACACCGGTGCCGACGCCGACCAGCGCGACGTCGACCCCCTCCTGGAGCACCACGCCGCGCCCGAGCGCGACAGGCTCGATCTCACCGAGTGGGCTGAAGGGCGCCGCGAGACCGCGCGGATAGCGGACCGCGGCGGGCCCGTCCAGAGTCAGCGCGGTGGCGAGCATCCTTTGCAGCTCCTCCTGGCTGGACGGAGCCATGACCGTCATCCCCGGGATGACGCGAAGGAAGGAGAGATCGAAGGCGCCGTGGTGCGTGGGTCCGTCGTCGCCCACCAGGCCGGCCCTGTCGACGGCGAACGTGACCGGAAGCGCCTGGAGCCCGATGTCCTGCATCAACATGTCGAAGGCGCGCTGGAGGAACGTCGAGTACAAGGCGACCACCGGTCGCATGCCGCCGATGGCGAGGCCCGCCGCGAACACGGCGGCGTGCTCCTCGGCGATGCCGACGTCGTAGAAGCGGTCGGGGAACCGGCGCTCGAAGGCCTCGAGGCCGGTGCCCTGCGTCATGGCGGCGGTGACGGCGACGACGCGCTCGTCGCGTTCGGCCAGGCGCACCAGCGCCTCGCCGAACGCGTCTGTGTACGTCGTCCCGACCGCCGCCGCCTTGCGCTCGCCGTTGCCGATGTTGAACGGCCCGGTACCGTGAAAGGCATCCGGCCGGGCCTCGGCGGGCTCGTAGCCCTTGCCCTTGACGGTCTTGACGTGCACGACCACAGGTCGCCGGGTGTCGATCGCCTGCCGGATGCTCTCGCGTAAGGCATGCATGTCGTGGCCGTCGACCACGCCGATGTAGGCGAAGCCGAGCTCCTCGAACAGCATGCCCGGCACCAAGAACGCCTTCATCGACCCCTTGACGTCCTTGCCCAGCCGGTAGGCCTGACGACCGATGGCGGGGATCTTGGCCACGCCGTGCTCGAGGTCCTCGCGGAGCCGGGTGAGCGTGGGGTCCAGACGGATGCGGTTGAGGTAGAGCTGCAGCGCCCCGACGTTGGCGCGGATCGACATCTCGTTGTCGTTGATGACGACCACCAGCGGTGTGCGCAGGTGGCCGGCCTGGTTGAGGGCTTCGAAGGCGACCCCGCCCGTGAGGGCCCCGTCGCCGAGCACGCAGACGACGTTGCCGTCTCCCTCCCGCGCCATGCGCTGGGCCTCCACGAGACCGAGTCCGTAGCTGATGGAGGTGGAGGCGTGTCCCGTGCCGATCACGTCATGCGGCGACTCGTCCCGGTTGGGGAACCCCGAAAGGCCGCCGTACTGCCGGATCGTCCCGAACCGGTCGCGACGGCCGGTGAGCAGCTTGTGCGCGTAGCACTGGTGGCCGACGTCCCAGACGACGCGGTCTTTGGGGCTGTCCAGCACGCTGTGCAACGCGACGGTGAGCTCGACGGTCCCGAGGCTGGCGGCGAGGTGACCGCCCGTTTCGCTGACGCAGGAGAGGATGGTCTCGCGGACCTCGCCCGCCAGCAGCGTCAGTTCACGCTCGGAGAGTTGTCGGAGGTCGGCGGGGTCTGAGATCTTGTCCAGATACCGCATCGTCACCGGAGTATAGCACCGGGCTTCGCTGGGCCTCGCCGGGCGCAGCGGGCCGGCGCCGGCCGCAGGTCGAGACGTCGCCGCGGGCCGCCGTCAGCGGCGGCGATCGTGGATGAAGCCCGTCACCGCCGCGAGGTCGGCTGTGTCGCCGGGCAGCACACCCAGCAGTTCCCGGGCCCGCCGCTCGGACTCGCCGGCGAGCCGCACCGCGCGCTCCATGCCGAAGCGCGAGACGTAGGTGACCTTGTCCAGCGCCCGATCCTTGCCGACGCTCTTGCCGAGCTCGTCCTCGGCGCCCGTCTCGTCGAGGATGTCGTCGACGATCTGGAAGAGCAGGCCGAGCTCGGCGGCGAAGGCGCGGTACGGCGCCACGTCCTCCGCGCCGCTCAGCAGGGCGCCGCAGATGACGGCCGCCTGGATGAGGCGGCCGGTCTTGAGTGCGTGGAGAGTGCGCAGGTCGTCGTCCGCGTCCGCCTCGCCGGCCACGTCCATGTACTGGCCGCCGACCATGCCCTGCACACCGGTGGCCGCGGCGATCTCCGCGAGCGCGGCCACCACAGCGGCGCAGCCTCCGGCCTGGCGCCTCAGCACCAGGTTGAACGCCTCCGCGAAGAGCCCGTCGCCGGCCAGGATGGCCACGTCCTCGCCGAAGGCGACGTGGCAGGTGGGCCGGCCGCGGCGCAGTGTGTCGTCGTCGATCGCCGGCAGGTCGTCGTGGATCAGTGAGTACGTGTGGATGAGCTCGAGCGCCGCCGCCGTGGGCAGCACGGTGGCGGGGTCGGCGCCGCGCCCGCGGGCGGTGGCGAGCGCGAGCACCGGGCGGATGCGCTTGCCGCCTGCCAGGAGCGAGTACCGCATGGCCTCGACGAGCCGGACGGCGCGGTGGTCGGCGCCGAAGTCGAGCGCCGCCAGGTAGTCCTCGACGAGCGCGAGGAGGTCGGCAGGGTATCCTTGCGCGGGACCGGAGCTCACGGCAGCGATCTCACCCGGCCACGCGGCCCAGCTGTTCCAGCAGCCTGCCGGCCTCTTCGACCTGCTCGGTGGCGCGCTCGAGCAGCGTCATCTCCACCTCAGCCGACGACGAGGCCGCAAGCCGCGGCTCCAGCTCGCCGAGTTGTTCGAGGATCTCGTTGAGCCTCGCCAGCGCCTGATCGCGCGTCAGGTCGAGGCCCTTCTGCTGTCCGTCAGCCATCCTCACCCTCCCCGTCGGGCCGCATCACACCGCCGAGCACTCCGTTCACGAACGCCCCGGCCTCGTCGTTGGAGTAGCGTTTGGCGAGACGGACGGCCTCGTCGATGGCGACCTCCGGCGGCGTTGTCCCCGTCGTGATCTCCCACACGGCCAACCGCAGGATGCTGCGCTCCAGAGGAGCGATGCGGTCCAGCGGCCAGTCCCTGGCGTGCGCCTCCAGGATGTCGTCGATCTGCCGCCTGTCTCTGAGCACTCCGGCGACCGCCTTGATGGTGAAGTCGTCGGGTGCGTACCCCTCACGCAGTCGCTGGCCCTCGACGAGGTCGGCCATGGAGAGCCTCGTCACCTCGGTCTGGTAGAGCAGGAAGACCGCGTCGCGGCGCGCCTGCTTGCGGCTGGGACCTGCCGTCACGCTTCCAGGCTGCTCCCCCGCCTCAGGCGGGTTCGATGGCGAAGAGCGGCTGGCCGTACTGCACGG
>DAIQNY010000232.1:0-5259 GCA_036788155.1 Actinomycetota bacterium
GAACCCGCTGCCCACCCGACCGGCGTAGCGCAGGGCGCCCTGCCCGTCGTAGACGCCGAGGAGCAGGGCGCCGAACCCGCTGCGCGCGCCTGACGGCTCCGTGAAGCCGCCGATCACGAACTCCTGACGTCGGCGGCACTTCACCTTGAGCCAGGAGCGGGTGCGCCGGCCGGCGTACGCGTCGCCGGCGCGCTTGCTCACGATGCCCTCGAGCCCCTGCAGGCAGGCCTCCTCGAACACGGCCTCGCCGCGCCCTTCGATATGGTCGCCGTACTGGACCACCGTGCGCAGCACCGGTCCGCCGCGCTCCAGCAGCCAGTGCAGGCGCCGCTTGCGCTCCTTGAGCGGCAGGCCGCGCAGGTCCTCGCCGTCCTGGAAGAGCAGATCGAACGCGACGTAGGTGAGGTCGCCGGGCTCCCCCTCCTTGACGTACCGCTGCAGTCTGCCGAAGTCGCTGACGCCGCGGTCATCGAGGACCACCACCTCGCCGTCCAGCCACGTGCCGGCGGTCGGCAGGTCCTCGAGCGCGCCTGCCACCTCCTCGAAGCGTCCCGTCCAGTCCAGCTCGTTGCGTGAGAACAGGCGGACCTTGCCGTCGTCGATACGGGCGGCGATGCGGTAGCCGTCGTACTTGATCTCATGCAGCCACTCGTCTCCCCGGGGCGGGTCCTCGACCAGGGTCGCCAGTTGCAGAGGGACGCTCGAGGGGAGCGTCGTCGCGCTCCTCCTGCTCCCGTCGGACCCGTCCGCGTCGTCGTCGGCCGCTCGGCTGCGAGCGCCGGCGCCGCCGGCCGTGCGGCGCGGCTGCCTGCCGGCGGCGATCTCCTCCATCGTGCGGCCCGTCAGGACGCTGCGGTCGTCCGGGCCCCACGGGTCCGGCTCGCCGCGGCGCACGTGCTCGTCGCGCTCCTTGATGAGCAGCCACTGGTTCTCCGGCATGCCGCGTCGACCGCCGGTGTGGATCAGCACCCAGCCGCCTCGGAGGCGCTCGCCGTGGATGCGGAACTTGAACTCGCCCTTCTCGAGCCCCGCGTGCGCGTCGTCGATCGGCTCCCACGTGCCCGTGTCCCAGAGCATCACGGTGCCGCCGCCGTACTCGCCCTTGGGGATGGTGCCCTCGAAGTCGCCGTACTCGACCGGGTGGTCCTCGACGTGCATCGCGAGCCGCTTGGTCGCCGGGTCGTAGCTGGGCCCCTTGGGCACCGCCCAGCTCACGAGGACGCCGTCCAGTTCCAGGCGGAGGTCGAAGTGGAGACGGGAGGCGGCATGCTTCTGGATGCAGTACATGCCGCCCGGACCCCGGCGCCCGCCCTCGGGAGTCGGCCTTCGGCCGCGTCCGCCCTCGGGCTCGTCGGTCCTTGAGAAGTCGCGCTTGCGCCGGTAGGTGCGCAGCTCGCCCATCGGATCAGCTCGCTTTGCGGCGCTTGCCCTTCTCGCCCTTGCGCCCCTTGGCCTGCCCGACGCTCTGCTTGAGCAGTTCCATCATGTCCACGACCTCGCCACCGCGCTCTCGGGGTGCGCCCCGCTTGACGGGCGCGCTTCCCGTCTTGGCCTTCTGCTCGATGAGCTCCAGCAGATCGTCGCGGTACTCGTCGCGGAACTGCTCCGGCGACCACGGGTCGTCCAGCGCCGCCACGAGTTGCTCGGCGAGCTCGATCTCCTTGTCCTTGACGTCCGGCGCCTCCAGCAGGTCGTCGGCGCCGAGTTCGTCCACCGCCTTGATCTCGTGGGCGTAGCGCAACAGCTCGAGCGTGATGACCTTCTCGCCGCCGATGAGCGCCGCGAGGTGCTGACGCCCGCGCATGACGATCGTCGCCACGCCGACCCTGCCGGTGCGGCGCAAGGTCTCCCTGAGGATGTGGTACGCCTTCAGTCCCTGCTTGGTCGGCACCACGTACATCGGCTTCTCGAAGTACTCAGGCGGCACGTCGCCCTCGGGCACCGCCTGGACGATGTCGATCGTCTCCGTGGCCTTCACATTGGCCGTGGCGAAGTCCTCCTGATCGAGCACGACGAACGTGCCCTCCTCGTACTCGTACCCCTTGACGACGTCCTCCCAGAGGACCTCTTCGCCGGTCTCCTCGTTCACCCGCTTCTCGCGGATCGGGGAGTTGTCGCGACGGTCCAGCTGGCGGAACCGCAGGGTGTCGGTCCGCGTCGCCGAGTAGACGCTGACCGGGATGGTGACCAGCCCGAAGCTGATCGCTCCTTTCCAGAGTGGGCGTGCCATAGGTCTGGAGTGCCCACCACGGCCGTAGTGATAACGTCGGACCTTCGGCCGTGCCTGTTCAGGGATGCGGGTCGCTCAGGGGGAGGACCTGGCGAGCAGCACGGCGACGGCATCCTGCGCCGCGTGCGCCCGGCCGACGTCCACCGGGCTCCCGTTCATCAGGAGCGCAAAGCTGAGCGTGTGGCCGTTGGCCGTGGTGACGTAGCCGGAGAGGCTGCTGGCATCGTTGAGCGTGCCTGTCTTGGCGCGCACCTTGCCGGCGGCGGCGGTGCCGCGCATGCGATGCTTGAGGGTGCCGTCCACCCCGGCGACGGCGAGGGAACGGCGGAACACGGCGAAGTCCGGGCGCTTCGCCATCGCGCCCAGGATCTTGACCACCGTCCGGGCGCTGAGCCTGTTCTGGTAGCTGAGTCCCGAGCCGTCACGGATACGGAATCCCTTCTCGATGCCGAGCGACTGGAGATGCCGTTCGGCGACGGCGGCGCCGGAGGCGGTGCTTCCGCCGCCGCCGAAGCCTGCGCCGAGCCCCTTGAGGAGTTCCTCGGCGAGGAAGTTGTCGCTCGGCTTGTTCATCTTCGCGAGCACGCGTTCCAGCGGAGCCGAGCGTTCCGTGTACACGAGGATCGCGGTGTCCGGCGCGACGCCGCGCGCGGGCGCGTGCACCACGCGGATGCCGGCGTTGCGCAGGCGGCGGGTGAGAGATCGTGCGGCGCAGAGCGCCGGGTCGGAGACGTAGCCGCCGCTCGCGGTGCTCGCGTTCAGCGTGAGGGCCGAGAGCGGCGCGCAGAAGGCGAGCACGCCCGGCCGCCAGTTCGCCACCCGGCGGGCCGCGTCGAAGTAGCCCTCATCGGCCACGACGCGGCCAGTGATGCGCGTGATGCCGACCCTGCGGAGCCGCCGCACGAAGTCCTGGACGTCGCCGGTCTTCATCGACCAGCGCCGCCGCTGATAGGACGCCGTGGAGAAGGTCGCGTCGCCAAGACCGCGCAGGTAGACGTTGCCGCGCACCACGCCCTCCTCGTCCGGTCCCGGCGCGTCCACGAAGAGCTGGGTGCTGAAGCGGAAGTCCGCCGCCCACGACGCGAGCGCGGCGGACGAGGTCACGAGCTTCTCGTTGGAGGCCGGCAGGCGCAGCACGTCCGGCCGCAGCTGGTACACGGCCCGCTTGGCCGTGAGGTCGAAGACCGCAGCCGAGGTGCCGGATCCGGACATGCCGTACCGGGCGAGGGTGGCGGCGATCCGGTCCTTGAGCGCCGCCGAGGCGACGCCGGGCACGAGCAAGAGGAGCAGGAGGGCCAGGCTCGTCAGAGCGACGAGCAGCCTGGCCCGGCGTGTCCCAAGAACCCTCATGGTCCACCACGGTAGCAGGGTGACGCCGCGCACGCAGCCCGGGCGTCGCTCGGCTGGTGAGACTCGGTCGCCGCACACCTATGTGTTGACGACCTGACGCTACGGCGGTACACTGCCGCTGAAAAGTTAGACGAGGTGAAAAACTATGGCCGTGGCAAAAACTCCCCATCCGGTGAGTCAGGCGCACCTGAGCGAGAGCCTGGAGGACTACCTCGAGGCCATCATGCACATCGAGGAAGAGAAGCGGGCGGCACGTCCCAAGGACATCGCCGGACACCTCGGCGTCTCACCGCCCTCGGTCACGGCGGCGTTGCAGAACCTCGGCGCCCGGGGCCTTGTCAACTACCACCCATACGACCTGGTCACGCTCACGCCGCGCGGTCGCCGCGTGGCGCGCGACGTGATCCGCCGGCATGAGGGTCTCCGCCGGTTCTTCGCCGACATCCTTCGCATCGACGAGGCAGAGGCGGATCGCGTGGCCTGCGACATGGAGCACGCGATCCCTCCCCAGGTCATGGACCGCCTGCTGGCCTTCATCGACTTCGTCGCCGAGAGTCCGCACGGCGGCATCACCTGGTCGCCCGGAACGGGCTTCGGTCTGCGTTCTCTCGACGGAGCGCAGCCGGACGACGACGAGGACTGACCGACCCACCTGATCAAGGAGTGACCCTCGCATGGCCACTGATTTAGTTGCGACAAATTGTCTTGGGAGCGACAAAGGACACGGCCGACGCGGGCGACGCCGCTGGGGCTGGGGGCACGGCGGCGGCCGGTGCAGTGCAGGCCAAGCGTCCGGCCTGCACCAGGCAGCTCATCAGCCGGAGGCCGCCCGGGAGGAGGTCCGGCTCTCCGAGGCTCTCGTCGGCGACACCGTCATCGTCACCGGGATACTCGGCGACGAGGCGTTCCGCGGCCGGCTCATGGCGATGGGGATCCTCCCCGGCGTCACGCTTGGCGTGGTCCGTGGCGGCCGCCGGCAGCCGCTGCTGGTCGCGCTGCCCGGGAGCAGGTGCGTCGTGGACGCGTGCAGTTCGGAGATGATCACTGTCCGCCGAGCGCGGCCGGGATGCGGAAGAGAAAGGGCGAGGCAGTGAGACTCAGAGACCTGCAGGTAGGTGCACGCGCCGTGGTGACCGGGTTCGAGAAGACCGACGCGGCGTACCGGGGCAAGCTGCTCGCCATGGGCGTGACCAAGGGGTGCACGCTCAAGCTCGTCAAGGTCGCGCCGCTCGGCGACCCGGTCAAGGTGGAGCTGCGGGGATACGGTCTCTCGCTGCGCAAGGCCGAGGCGGACGTGCTGCTCGTGGAGGAGGTCAAATGAGCGGGCTGCGCACGATCGCCCTGGTCGGGAACCCGAACTGCGGCAAGACCACGCTCTTCAACGCGTTCACGGGCACTGAGCAGCGCGTCGGGAACTGGCCGGGCGTGACGGTCGAACGCAAGGAGGGCCGGGTCAATCTCGGCGGTGAGCACGTCACGCTGGTCGATCTGCCCGGCATCTACGCCCTCCTCGCCTCGTCCGAGGACGAGCGTGTGGCCCGCGACTACATCCTGAGCGGCGAGCCCGGGCTCGTGATCGACATCGTGGACGCCACGAACCTCGAGCGGAACCTCTTCCTCACCACGCAGTTGCTGGACATGAAGGTGCCTCTGGTCGTGGTGCTCACCATGATGGACCT
>DAIQNY010000233.1:0-5250 GCA_036788155.1 Actinomycetota bacterium
CCGCTGTACCTCATCGCCGGCCTTGTGATCGGCGCCGTGGCTCCGCCGAACCTCGACCCCAGCGTCATCGTCATCGAATCGCAGATCGCCGTGATCCTGCTGCTGTTCATGCTGGGAGTGGAGTACACGATCGACGATATCGTGGGCAGCGTCCGCACGGTGGTCGGCCCGAGCATCGCCGACCTCGCGCTGGGCTTCCCGCCCGGCCTCCTGATGGGTCTGGCGCTGGGCTGGGACGTCCTCCCGTCGCTGCTCCTCGGCGGCGTCACCTACATCTCGTCGTCCAGCATCATCGCCAAGGTGCTTGACGACCTGGGCCGGCTCGGCAACACCGAGACGCCGGCCGTCCTCTCCATCCTCGTGGTCGAGGACCTCGCCATGGCGCCGTATCTGCCGCTGGTCGCCGTGCTGGTGGCGGGAGGCAGCGCGCTCAAGGCGGGCGGTCTGGCCGTGGCCGGCACCGCCATCGCCCTCATGGCGCTCGTCTTCGCCCACCGCCACGGCCACGTGCTGAACAAGGGGCTGTCACACCCGAAGAGCGAGGTCGTCCTGCTCACGGTCATGGCTCTCCTGCTGCTCGCAGGGGGAGCAGCAGAGCTGCTCAACGTATCCGCCGGTGTGGTGGCCTTCCTCGTGGGGCTCTCGATCTCGGGATCCATCGCCAATCGCTCGCGAGAGCTGCTTGGTCCGCTGCGCGACCTCTTCGCGGCGCTCTTCTTCGTCTCGTTCGGGCTGCAGATCGACTCCGCCGCCATCCCCGATTCGATCGGTATGGCGGCGCTGCTCTTCGTGGTGACGGCGGCCGGCAAGATGATCACCGGGTGGCTGGCCGCCCGTCGCACGAGCGGCACGCCCGGACGGCTGCGCGCCGGCACGTCGCTGGTGGCGCGCGGCGAGTTCTCCATCGTCATCGCCGGCCTCGGCGTCACGGCCGGGGTCGAGGCCGGCCTCGGCCCGCTCGCGGCGACCTACGTGCTGCTGACGGCGGTGGCCGGGCCGCTGCTCACGCGGTACTCCAGCAGCCTCCTCGCCTTCGGACGCCGGCTCCGGCCGAGTCGCCCGGCGGCGGCCGCGGAGGGCTCGGGCGGGGCGGAGGGAGACTCCGGGCAGATCTGAGCCGGGCCGTGCTCACCCGGGGCCCGACATCGCCACCGGGCAGTCCGGACCTCCCGCGTATACTGGCCAGGTGCCCACAGACGGACTCATAGCCAGGCTCCCGGGACCCGCCCGAGACCACCTGGCCAACGTCAGGGACAACCTGCAGCTCCTGGCGGACCTCGGCTACTGCGACGCGGCGCTCGCCGTGCCGGACGCGCACGGCGAGCTCGTGACGGTCGCCGACGCGCGGCCGCGGACGGCAGCGGACCCCCTTCCGGCCACGCGCGTGCACGACCGCCTCACGCGCGAGGAGGAGCCCGAGGCCTACGACGCCCTCATGGAGCGGCGGCCCGTGCTGGGCACCGGTCGCCGCCTGCCGGACGGGGCCACGGGGTCGACCGACGCCTACCCGCTCGGCCCCGACGCACCGTACGCCGTTCTGCTGCGCACCTACGGCGAGCAGGTCGAGGCCACGGCCAGCCGCATGGAGACCGCGTTCATCGACGCCGCTCGCGACCTGATGCAGACGTTGCGCGCCGGCCCCCTGCTCGACCCCCGGACCGGCCGCCCCTTCTCCACCGAGCGGCGCGCCGGCGACGGCGTGCTGCGCGTCGACCCCGGCGGCGACGTCCTGTACGCCTCGCCCAACGCGGTGAGCATCATGCGCGAGGCCGGTGTGGAGGGCCGCGTGACCGGCATGCGCGCCGCGGAGCTCCCGGGCGGCGCCCTCAGCATTGCGCCCATGCTCGGCGGCGCCGCGGGCGGTCTGGCGACGGAGCTTGAGCTGGGCGGTCGCACGCTCGGCTATCGCTGTATCGCCCTGACCTCCGGCGCGCTCGTGCTGGTCGAGGACCTCACGGAGGCCCGCCGCCGCGAGCGCGAGCTGGGCGTCAAGGAGGCGACCATCCGTGAGGTCCACCACCGCGTCAAGAACAACCTGCAGACCATCGCCTCGCTGCTGCGAATGCAGGCACGCCGCAGCGGCAGCGAGGAGGTGCGGCGCGCGCTGGGCGAAGCCGTCGAGCGCGCCTCCTCCATGGCCACGGTGCACGACATGCTGGCCCACTCCGCCGAGGAACGCGTGGACTTCGCCGAGGTCGCCCGCCGCGTGGTCGGCCTCGTGCACAGCAGCGTGATGGGCGACGACCCCCGCATCGCCGTCCGGGTCAGCGGCGTGACGGGACCCGTCGACGCAGGACCGGCCACCTCCCTGGCCCTGGTGCTCACCGAACTGGTTCACAACTCCCTGGAACACGCCTTCGCCCCTTGGGACCGGGGCACCGTCTCGGTGGACCTCGCGCGGGACCAGGATGGCCTGCTGCTGATCGTCCACGACGACGGCAAGGGCCTGCCGCAAGACTTCGACCCGGCCACCACGAGCGGCCTCGGCCTCTCGATCGTCCGGACGCTCGTCGAGGAGGACCTCGGCGGCCGGCTCTCCCTCACCGCAGGCGAGGGGGCCGGGATCGCCATCCGTGTGCCGCTGCTCGCGGACGGGCAGAGTACGTGACGAGGAGGAGGGACGACGCGTGCGCGTACTGATCGCCGAGGACGAGGCGCTGATCCGCATGGACCTGCGCGAGATGCTCGAGGAAGAGGGCCACGAGGTCGTCGGTGAGGCTCGCGACGGCGCGGAGGCGGTCACGCTCGCCCGCGCCGTCCGTCCCGACGTCGTCTTCATGGACGTCAAGATGCCGAACGTGGACGGGATCACCGCCGCGAGGACCATCAGCGAGGAGGCGCTCGCCCCGGTGGTCATGGTCACCGCGTTCTCCCAGGCCGGCCTCGTGGAGGAGGCGGCACGCGCCGGCGCCATGGGCTACGTGGTCAAGCCGTTCTCGCGCAACGACATCGTCCCGGCGATGCAGGTCGCCGTGAGCCGCTACACGGAGATGAACGTCCTCGCGCAGCAGGTCGCTGACCTCAAGGAGCGGCTCGAGACACGCAAGCTGCTCGACCGGGCCAAGGGCCTCCTGATGGCCGGAGGCGTCAGCGAACCGGAGGCGTTCCACCGCCTGCAGAAGCTGGCGATGGACAAGCGCAAGTCGCTGCGCGAGGTGGCGGAGGCCGTCATCACCGCGCACCAGGCGCTGGAGTGACGGAACGCCGGGCGCCGCAGGCGGCCCGGCCCCCGGTTCGTTTTGCCGCCGTCCGGGAATCTGGTACCGTACTGGCGGCACAACGGCGTGCCGACATCTGACGAAGAGCAACGACGCTCTCCGGTCTTTGACGACCGGGGGGCTTTTTTTGTGCCCGGACCGACCGAACGCAGCTCGGCCGCCGGGCAAGGCGACATCGAAGGAGCGACATGACGACCAGCGGCTACAACCCGACCGCGATGCCCGGCCCGGAGACACGCTACGTCCCCCGCATACCCGACTTCACGCCGCGTACCGGCGACGGCATCGTGATCGACGGATCCAAGGCGGAGAACGACTGAGGTTTCCACGACCTCAGGCGGCTGCGGCGTCACAGGCCGCCGCGGCGCACGACGAGGGGCGGGGCCCGGCGGCCCCGCCCCTTCTTCGCGCCTGGAGCTTCGGCGTGACGGACGACGCGCCGCGCGGCGCGCCGGGGCAGAGCTCCTGGTCAGCCGGCCGCGACCTGGGCGATGCACTCCTCGAGCACAGCGAGCCCCAGGCTCAGTTCCTCCGTGGTGATGGTGAGCGCCGGGAACACGCGGATGCCGTTGCCCTGGGTCTGGCGAACGAACACGCCACGGTTCAGACACTCGGCGGCCACGGCGCCGGCCATCTCCTCGCTCGCAAGCTCGACGAGGAGCAGCAGGCCGGCGCCGCGGACGGCCGCGACCGTCCCCGGGTAGCGCTCGCGCCACGAGGTCAGGCGCGCGAGCGCCAGCGTCCCGAGGGAATCGACCCAGGTCGAGACGTCCTCGTCGATGAGATACCTGATCACCGCCTCGGCGACGGCGCAGGCGAGCGGGTTGCCGCAGTACGTGCCGCCGTGGTCGCCGGCCTCCAGCCGATCCGCCAGGGCGTCGGTCATCGCGAACGCGCCCAGGGGGAAGCCCCCGGCGATGCCCTTGGCCATGGTCAGGAGGTCGACGGCGGCTCTGGTGCCTCTCGTCGCGAACATGGGGCCGGTACGGCAGAATCCCGTCTGCACCTCATCGACGATCAGCAGCGAGCCGTTCTCTCGGCAGAACTCGGCCACCGCGGCGATGTAGAACGGCGACGGCACGTGCACGCCGCCCTCGCCCTGCACAGGCTCGAGGATCACCGCCGCGACTTGGTCGTCGAGTGCGTTCGAGAGCTCGCGCTCGTCACCGTAGGGAACGAACCGATAGCCGGGCATGAGGGGACGGAACTTGTCGCGATGCCTGGCCTGTCCGGTGGCGGACACCATGCTGATGGTGCGGCCGTGGAAGCTGCCCTCGGCGGCGATGACGTCGGTGCGGCCGGTCGCCTTGCGGGCCAGCTTGACGGCCGCATCGTTGGCCTCGGCCCCGCTGTTGGTGAAGAAGACGCGGGTGAGCCCGGGCGGGAGGAGGCCGGCGAGCAGTTCGAGCAGGCTCGCCCGCGCCGGCGAGTACGTGAGCCCGGCGTCCGGATTCTGGATGATGCGCGCGGCCTGCTCCGCCAGCGCGCGCACGATCACCGGATGGGCGTGCCCGATGCTGGTTACGCCCCAGCCGGCCGTGAGATCCAGGTACTGCCGGCCGTCCTCGTCCCACACCCACACCCCCTCACCGCGCTCGATGGAGATGGGCGTCTTGGCGAAGAAGGGCGGCATGTGGGCGTCTTCGGCGGCGATGGTCTCTGCGGTGCTCATGGTCTCCTCTGGAGGGGATGGCATGGAGCCGTCCGGGTCTCCCCGTCCGGATCGCTCGTGCCGCACCATTCTGTCACGCGTGCGCCCGCGCGCGAAGCGCCGGCGTGGTGGCGGACGGATCGCGCTGAGCCGGCTTGGCAGGTACCGGACGGGCGGCCAGACCATCCGGGGGTCACTGCGCCGGTCGGAGAGCGCCGGAGCGTAATCTGGAGAAGACGCGTACGAAAGGGGGCGCCGGAGCCCCTTGCGGCCCCGGCGCCCCCTTGGACGTGCGCCTCAGATGCCGAGCCGGCTCACTCCGGCGGCACCTCGAGGAAGGCGTAGTTGACGTCGATGCCCTTGCTCTTGTTGTAGGCGCGG
>DAIQNY010000234.1:0-5244 GCA_036788155.1 Actinomycetota bacterium
CGCCGAGAGAGCCGGACTCGCCCCATTCGAAGACGCCGGCGACCTTGACCTCTTCCAGACCGGCCGGACCGGCCACCGTGAAGGTGTCGCCGGGCATGAGGCCGGCCTTGTCGGCGAAGCTCTTGATGATGGCGACCTCGTTGCGGCCCTGGATCTCGCCGCCGGCGACGAGTGTCGCCTGATTGAACGGCTCACCCGTGCTGGTGGTCAGGAGCGTCGGGGCGCCGCCGGTCTCGACGGCCTTGCCGTCGACGATCGCGGCGCCCACCGTCTCGTAGATGCCTGCGGCCTTGTCGACTCCCGGGACTGCAAGCGCCTCGGCGACGAGGTCGTCGCTCAGGGTCTGGATCTCGCCGCCCTCGAGGCTGCTGAACGAACTCTTCGGCTCGACCTGCACGGCCGTGCCCTTGTACGAGGTCTCGAAGATGTTGGCGAACCCGTTGTCGATCTGGTCTGTGAGCACGTAGGTGCCGGTGATCATCGCCACGCCGAGCAGGATGGCAAGCGTGGTGAGGACGGTCCGGAGTGGCCGGCTGGCCAGGCTGCGGAAGGCGAGGCGTGTCATCGCACGACCTCCAGGTTCTTGATGGTGTCGTAGATGTCGTCGCGAGTCATGCGGTCCTCATCCAGTTCGACGAGGCCGTCCTTGAGGAACACGACGCGATCGGCGATGCTCGCGGCGCCCGCGTCGTGGGTGACCATGATGATGGTCTGGCCGAACTCGTCCACGCTGCGGCGCAGGAGGTCGAGGACCTCGCCGCCGGTGCGGGAGTCGAGGTTCCCGGTCGGCTCGTCGGCGAACAGCACGGCCGGCCGGGTGATGAGCGCGCGGGCGACGGCCACACGCTGCTGCTGGCCGCCGGAGAGCTCGGCCGGGCGGTGCGTCAGGCGGTCCTGCAGGCCCACCGCCTCGATCACCGAGCGCCGCCAGGCCTCGTCCGCCCTGCGGCGCGCGAGCGAGAGCGGCAGCACGATGTTCTCGTCGGCGGTGAGCGTCGCGAGGAGGTTGAAGCTCTGGAAGATGAAGCCGATCTTGTCGCGGCGGAGCTGCGTCAGCCGCTTCTCCTTGAGGCGGGTGATCTCGGTGCCGTCGATCCAGACGTTGCCGGCCGTGGGCTGATCGAGACCGGCGAGGATGTGCATGAGCGTGCTCTTGCCCGATCCGGACGGGCCCATGATCGCGGTCAGCCGACCCTCGGTGATGTCGATGTCCACGCCGGCGAGCGCGTGCACCGCGGCGTCGCCCTTGCCGTAGGTGCGGGTGACCCCTCGGGCCTGGACGACCGGGCTGCCATGCGGCGTGAAGAACACCTCAGGGGTGAACTGCCGCTCGAGCTTGTCGAGCGTGTCTCTCGTGCTCCGCTCGCGCTTTCTGACGGTTGTGGTCTTCATGGTCTCTCCTCCTGAACATCGTTGTTGAGGAGAGGCTACGGCCGGGTGCGCGGATGCGAATCGCCCGACGGTGGTGAGTGGAGGGGCGCAGCGGAGGGATATTGAGAGGTGGCCGCGGGCCACCTGGGAGGGACGCTACGACTACTCCCGGAGCTCCGCCGGTCATCCCGCGGAGGTACGGATGCAGGGCGGGAGATGGGCCGTCATGGTTCGTGGGCTCGCGGCCCGTCACATCGGTTTACCCCCCTCGGGGTAGCAGAGCCGAGCCGGCCGGTATCCGGGGCGGCACGGCGGAGCCGGTATCCGCTGAGGTCATCGCCCCCACGGCTCGTGGTCGACCGTTGTACCAGCGAGGGTAGAACGCCGGATCAGGCCCGCTTGGTCGCTCCTGCCGTGCCTCGGAACGGATATGCTGTCGGGTATGAGTGGTGACGCAGGACCCCGGCGAACAGGTCCCTCCGAGCGACCCGACGGGCGCAGGAAGCGCCCGGAGGGCCGGCACCGCGGCCGCGGCAAACGGGTGAGCGAGATCCAGCCCCCGCCGCGGATCCGCGCCGGTCATCGGGTCTTCTTCCACGAACACGGGGAGCCGCTGTTCGGACCCGGGACGTTCGACCTGTTGGTGCTGGTCGACGAGACCGGGTCGCTGCACCAGGCAGCCAAGCTCATGGGCATGTCGTACAACAAGGCGTGGCGCGCGATGCGTCAGGCCGAGGACCACCTCGGCCTCAAGCTCCTCGCGCGCCGCACCGGCGGCCCCGACGGGGGCGGGTCGGTGCTCACCGACGACGGCGTCCGGCTCGTGGAGCGCTTCCGGGCGTTTCTCGACGAAGCCGACGCCGACCTCGCGCGTCTCTACCAGAAGTACTTCGGCGACGCGCCGTTCGCGCAGCCCGAGCCTCCGTCGGAACGGCCGCACGTGTCGCACGAGGAGTCGGACGACCCTGAAGCAGCCGGCCGTCGCGAGCGCGGCGCCGGCGATCCCGAGAGGAGGTGAGCCGTGGCACGCGTGAGCCAGCATGCGCAGCGTCGCACCTGAGCTGCGCCTGCCGCCACAGCCGCCCCCGAACGGCGCCCGTGGCACTTGAGGCCCGGTTCGGGCCTCACGTCGTAGGCGCCGCCTCGGCCCTCACCCTTGCCCCGCCGGGGCCGAGGGCCCCTTGGTGACTTGGCCTGGTCCGAGGTCGTGATCCTCAGAGGTCCGGGGTGTCTGCAGGATCTCGACGATCGCCGCGTCTCGATGATCGCCGTGAACAGCAACGAAGGAGACGTGATGTCGATCGCCGTGCTTGTGAATGCATCCCCCTACGGCAGCGAGTTGCCGTACAACGCCCTGCGCGTCGCCGCCGCCCTGCAGCTGGAGGAGCGGGTGGAGGTGCTGTTGATGGGCGACGCCGTGAACACCGCGCGTCGCGACCAGGAGCCCCGCGCCGCGCACGCGTCGCTCGAGGGGCTCCTCGTCGATCTCGTCGAGAAGGGCGTCGACGTGACCTTGTGCGGCACCTGTTGCCGGACGCGCGGTCTGCAGGAGGCGGACCTGGTGGACGGTGTCGCGGTCGGCACAATCCACGACTTCTCACGCGTGCTGCGCGACTGCGACAAGGTGATCAGCTTCTGACGACTCGACCGAGAACCGTCCTCCCGGTCTACCGGTCCATGTCGCCGGCAGCCTCGGGCTGGTAGACGACCTTCTCGATGCGGAACCGGCGGAGACCGGCCGGCACCGGCCACTCGATCACGTCGCCCTTCCTGAAGCCCAGAATGGCGGTGCCGACGGGCGCCAGTACGGAGATGGCGCCGGCAGCGATGTCCGCGTCGGCCGGGAAGACAAGAGTGACGGTCTTCTCCTGGTCGCGCTCGACCTCGTGGAGGACGACCGTGGAGTTCATCGTCACGACGTCCGGCGGGATGTCCTCCGGGGCGACGATGGTGGCCCGGTCGAGCTCGGCCAGCAGGGCCGCCAGGTCACGCCGGCCGCTGAGATCGTCGAGCGCGGCGATCAGCTCACGCAGCCGATCGGAGTCGTGCTGCGTGATGACGATCTGCCTGTCCTCCATGCCTTCCTCCAGCTGCCGCGCGCGGGACCAGCTACCTCGCTGCGGCTCCGCGCGATTCCATGCCGGCCGGCTCCTTCTCCATCTTGACGGCGCACACCTTGAACTCGGCCGTCATGGTCACAGGATCACCCTCTGCGTTGGTGAGCTCGTTGACCGGCGACTCCGCATAGTGGAACGTCATGAACACAGTCCCCGGCGATACCTTGTCCGTCACCGTGACCCGTGTGGTGATGGACCCGCGACGCGAGGTCACGCGTACCACATCGCCGTCGTCGAGACCGAGCGCTGCGGCATCCTCCGGGTTGACCTCGGCCAGCTCGTGCGGGCGCAGCCACTCCAGGTTCTGCGAGATGCGCGTGGAGATGTTGTAGTGGTAGAGCATGCGGCCGGTGGTGAGGAGCATCGGGTATTCCTCGTCCGTCAGCTCGGCGGGCTCCTGGAAGGCGATGCCCTGCAGCAGCCCCTTGCCGCGGGTGAACTGGCCCCGGTGCAGGTACGGTGTGCCCGGATGATCCTCTGTGGGGCACGGCCACTGCAGGCCCTGCGTGCCCAGGCGTTCGTACGTCATGCCGGCGTACTGCGGCACTGCCCTGCGGATCTCCTCGAAGATGTCCTCGGGCGAGTCGTAGTGCCATGGGATGCCCATGCGCGTGCCGAGGTCCTGGAGGATCTCCCAGTCGGGACGTGTGTCGCCCGGCGGCTCGATGGCCTTGCGCACGCGCTGCACGCGGCGCTCGGTGTTGGTGAACGTGCCGTCCTTCTCCGCGTACAGCGCCGCCGGCAGGAACACGTCTGCGTACTTGGCCGTCTCGGTCATGAAGATGTTCTGGACGGCCAGGAACTCGAGGTTCTCGAGCGCCTTGCGCACGTGGTTGGCGTCGGCGTCGGTGAGCGCAGGGTCCTCTCCCATGATGAACATGGCCTTGAGCGTGCCGTGCACGGCCAGGTCGAACATCTCGGGGATCCGCAGGCCCATGTCCTGCGGCATCTGTCTGCCGTACAACTCGCTGAACTTCTTCTGCGCCTCGAAGTCGAGCACACTGGGGTAGCCCGGGAATGAGTTGGGCAGGGCGCCCATGTCGCAGGAACCCTGCACGTTGTTCTGGCCGCGCATGGGGTTCACGCCGGCGTTGGGGAGGCCGATGTGCCCGGTGACCATGGCGAGGTTGGCCAGGTTCATCACGTTGGCCGTACCTACCGTGTGCTCGGTGATGCCCAGCGTGTAGAAGATGCCGGCCTTGCGCGTCGTGGCGTACAGCCGCGCCGCCTCGATGATGGTGTCGGCCGGCACGCCGCAGATCTCGGCCGCAAACTCCACGGGGTAGTCCTTGACCGTGTCCCAGAGCGCGTCGAACCCCTCGGTCCGCGTCTGGATGTACTCCTCGTCGTGCCACCCGTTCTTGATGATGGTGTGCAGGATGCCGTTGATGAGCGCGTTGTCCGTGCCCGGCTTGAGTCGAAGCCACAGGTGGGCGTGCTCCGCCAGTTCTGTGCGGCGCGGGTCGACGACGATGAGCTTCGCGCCGCGCAGGTGCGCCTGCTTCATCTTGTTGCCGATGATCGGGTGCGCCTCGGTGGCGTTGGACCCGATGATGAACAGCACGTCGTTGCCGACGATCTCGCCGATCGAGTTGGTCATCGCGCCTGAGCCCAGCGTGGTCGCCAGACCGGCGACCGTTGGAGCGTGTCAGGTCCGCGCGCAGTGATCGATGGAGTTCGTGTTGAGGCCCGCCCGCGTGAGGCGCTGCAGCAGGTAGTTCTCCTCGTTGGTGCAGCGCGCCGAGCTGAGGACGCC
>DAIQNY010000235.1:0-5244 GCA_036788155.1 Actinomycetota bacterium
GCGATGACCGACGAGTGGCTCGGCGGCCGGCTCGTCGAGTACCTCACGCGCGTCGGTTTCTACGGCGACCCGGCCGGGGTGGGCGAGATCGCCGCGCAGGGCGCGCAGGCGCTCGCCCACGTCGTGGAGGACGCCGAGACCGAGCACGTGCCGCCGACCGTTCCGGACGAGGAGCAGGAGGCGCTCACGCGCGAGGTCGCTCCCCTGGTGCACGAGAAGCTCGAGGTGCTCGCCGACTTCATCTCCATGGCCGGGTGGTTCTTCCGGCCGCTCGAGTTCACGCCCGAGGCGCTCGAGCGGCTCCAGGGCACGGCGGGCGCGCTGGAGACGCTCACGACTGCCGCCGCCGGCCTGCGCGACCTCGAGGAGTGGGACGTGCCGGCGGTCGAGACGCTGGTGCGCGAGTTGCCGCAGGCGCTCTCGCTCAAGCCCAAGGCCGTGTTCGCCGCGCTCCGCCTCGGCATGAGCGGCCAGAGCGTCACCCCCGGGCTCTTCGAGAGCCTCTGGGTGCTCGGCCGCGACAACGCCGTCGCGCGCCTCGAACAGGCCGCCGCGCTGCTGGCATAGCCCCGGCAGGCGACGTGATCCTGCGATTCCTCAGCGCGGATCGGCACTGATGACCAAGGCCGTCCGCGTCTTCACCGGCGCGGTCCTCGTGTTCCTCGCGCTCGTGCTCTGGATGGGCGCACACCCCGTCGCCGCCGGAGTCTCGGCGGCGGCCGCGGCGGTGCTGTTCGGGTGGGAGTTCCTGCTCCGGCAGGTCGACCGGCACAACGCGAGCGGCCTGCCGAGAGAGCTCGAGCGCCTCGCCTGGCGCAGCAACGAGACGGCGGTGGCCTTCATCTGGCGGTTCCGCAAGGGAAGAGACGCGAGAGTCCGGATCCTCCGCTCCGAAGAGGGCTACGCAGACCGCCGGACGTCCACAGGGCATGATCAGATCGTCGTGTTCGATGCCCAGGGCGACCAGGCAGTGGACGGCGACGTGCAGCCGCGTCGGACCTACTACTACACCTTCCTCGTGGACCGGCCCACCGCGCATCCGGCGACCGTGCGCCTCGAGATTCCCACGCTCGCAGCCGACGAGCGGCGGAGGATCGAGGCCACCCATGAGGGGTCGGTGGCCCTCTGGAGCTACGAGCGGGACGGCCTGACCACCTCGGATCGACACGGCCCTGGGGGTTCGCGGACCGCGACGTCCGCTGTACTGGGCGAGATCCTGGGCGGCATCGCCACCGACGCCGTCTTCGCGGTGGCGGAGCTGTTCGATCGGGAGCGGCTGCCGGACGAGTGGATCGAGGTGGAGTAGGGCCCTCCCTTCACGGGACTGACGTCGGCATGGACATGAGAGGACGGTCGTGTGTCCTCGTACGCCGTTGTTGCGGGAAGAACAGCGGTAGCAGCGACTTCCGGAGTACGAAAGCGCGGGTGAGGCCATGAACACCAGGATGGGGCCCGTCTACGTAGTCGGCGCCGCAGGGCATCAGGGCGGCGCCGCGATCCGGCACCTGGAGGCGCTCGGCGTGGAGGCGCACGCGTTGTTCGACGAACGCGACGGGCGCCGGCGGGATCGGCGCTGGAGCGAGCCGGGTACTCGGACCGCCCACTTCGACGAACCTGCTGCGCTCGAGCGCGCCCTGCGAGGCGCCGGCGCGCTCATCCTCGTCCTCGAGAATCCAGATACCGGCCCGGCCGAGAGGCTGCGCCACGGCCGGGCGCTCATCGACGCCGCAGTGGCGTCCGGTGCCGGCCAGATCGTCTTCGCGGCGGCGACCGGGCCGGATCACCACCGCCTCTCGTGCGATGTGAGTGCCGAGACCGAACGGTACCTCCGCAGGCTGGAGGTCCCGGCGACGGTGCTGAGACCGGCGACGTTCATGGAGGAAGTACCCTGGTACTGGCTCGCGCGCTACGGACGGCAGATCACCCTGGCGACCCCGTTTGACGCCGACGCCCATCTCCCGTTCGTAGCGCTCGACGACGTGGGCGCGTTGGCCGCCCTCGCCGCGTCCCGCCCCGACGAGTTCGCCGGGCGCTCGATCGATCTGGCCGGCGACACGGAGACCCCGTCGCGGATCGCCGCACTGCTCACCGAGGCACTCGGCGAGCCCGTGCAGTACGAGGAGGTCCAGGTGGAGGGGGTGTTCGTGTACCAGGAGGCCTCGACCCAGGTGCACGATACCGAGTGGCTGCGGGCCGTGTACCCCCGGCTCCACACCTTCGCGAATTGGCTGGAGGACGGCGGCCTGGCGCTCTGCCGGCACCACTTGGGCATGACGGCACCAGACGACGCCCGCAGAGCCGCCTGAGCTCCGCAGGGCCGGCGAGCGACTCAGTGCGGCGCTGCAGAATCCGCAGCCTGCTCGGCCTCGCCGGCCGCCCCTGCCGTCTGCTCGGCCTCCCCTGACGACGGATCCTCCTGGTCGACGGGGATGGCGGCGGCGGCCGACACGGCGGCGTCCTCCGACGCGGAGGCAGCGCGCAGGTCACGCGCCGCGGCCGCGGCGGCTGCGGCCGCCGCGGCCTCAGCGTCGATCTTGCGCTGCTTGCGCGAGCGCCGCTTCGGCTTGACGCCGGCCAGTCGGTCGACGGCCTCCGGCAGTGCGGTCAGCTTGCGGACCGCGGCGTCCGGCGGCTGGGCTCCCTCCGGGAAGGTGCGCTTGGTCGGGTTGTACCAGATGGTGCGCAGACCGGCTCGCTGTGCCCCCGCGATGTCGTTGCTTGTGCCGTCGCCCACCATGACGGCGCGGCGCGGATCGAGCGGGAGGCCGCGCGATCCTTCCCTCAGCAGCGCGGCCCGATAGAAGGCGTAGTTCGGCTTGTGATCACCGACATCGGCCGACGAGACCACCTGGTCGATGTACTGGTCGAGCCCCACCCGCGCGAGCGCAAGCCGGACGTCCGCCGCGGGAGAGTCCTCCGCGTTGGTGGCCACCACCAGGCGGTATCGGGCGCTCAGGCGCAGCAGCGCCTCCTGAGCGCCGGCCTCCGCCTCCACCGTGTCCCAGTCCTTCATCGGACCCTCGCGCATGCCGGTGTCGACCATGAGCGTGTTGCCCCAATCGAGGAAGACTACGTCGATGGTTCCGGCGTCCGTTGGGCGGCCGGCCTCGCCGCCTGCGGCGGTGAGCTGCCCGGCCACGCTCGCCGTGCCCTCAGCCCTCGGCGCCTCCGGCTCGACGGGTGACGGCCAGGGTGTGACCGCCCGGACAGCCATGGCGGTGGTGAACCCGAGAGCCAGCCCGGCGACCACATCCGAGGGCCAGTGGACGCCGAGGTACACGCGGGAGACGGCCATGGCGAGGGCGACCACGGCGGCGGCCACCGCCGCCGGCCACCGCCATGAGGTCCGCCAGGCGATCACGGCGAGCGCCGTGACCAGCGCAGTGGTGGTGGTGGTGTGACCGCTCGGGAACGCGGAGACGGCGGGCTCGATCGCGCCTCCTCCCGGTGGCTCACGGGAGAACGCGAGCTTGAGCAGCGGGTTGAGGACGAGTGCGACCGCCACCGTCAGCCCGGCGTAGACGGCCTGCGCCATGCGTCCCGACCACCACAAACCGCCGACGACGACGGCGATGATGACGGCAAGCACATACCACGCGTCCAGTCTGTCCAGTATCTGGGCGATGTCGGTGAACGGTTCGCGGCGCCGGCCGACGAAGAGGCTGTGGATCCGTTCGTCGACGCCGTCCAGTGCGCCGGACTTCATGAGGACCGCCACGAGGACGAGCACCGCCAGTCCCGCGGCGGCGCCGATCAGGAACGGCCTGCGGTCAGGGCCGACACGCAGGCGGCGTATGACGTCAGCACCCCGCACAGATCAGACCGCCCAAGGCCTGCGGCAGCTCTTCGAAGTGGCTGACGACGACGTCGCCGGTGGAGTGCGGGAGGTCCTTGTTGTTGACGCCGACGAAGTGCACCGCCGACATGCCGGCGGCCTGCGCGCCGGCGATGTCGGTGCGCTGGATGTCGCCCACGTGGGCCGCCTCCGTGGGCCGCACGCCGAGCTCCTCGAGCACGTGGATGAACACCCGCGTGTCTGGCTTGCTGATGCCGTGCTCGTTGGAGAAGTAGGTGTACTCGAAGTATCCGAGGAGGTCGTGCTTGTCGAGCAGCTGGCGGAGGGCGGAGCCCGGCGAGTACCCGGTGTCGCAGATGATCGCCAGCCGGTAGCGTTCGGCGAGTCGGGGCATGGTGAAGACCGCACCGGGCATGGGCTCGGGCGGCAGTTCCAGGATGAGCCGCTCGAAGCGGTCGACGAGGGGAGCGACCAGCTCCTCCGGCAGCCGCACTCCGAGCGATGCGAGGATCGCGTCCACGAGCTCGCCGCACGGTGGTGTGCGATGCTCGTTCAGCCAGACCGTGTCGAAGTGATCCCAGCTGGCGCTGAGCGACTCCGTCAGAGCCTGATCGGTCACCCGCACGTCCGCGGCGCGCAGCGTGTCCCTCAGCACGGCGGCGCGGAGCTCTTCGCGCTCCTTGCCGCGCGTGTCGACGAACAGGGTGCTCCAGAAGTCGAAGGTGACGGCCCTCAGCATGGGGCCTAGGGTACCAGAGCCGTGAGGGTCGGTCCGCTCGACGCCAGACCGGCGCGCGAGCAGGCGCTCGCGGGCCGGTCTGGCGTCTCCGCCTCGAGACCGCGCTACGCTCAGGACAGCGCTGTCTGACGCGGCGCCCGCCCCAGTTCGGCGGGCGCTCCCTCACGAGCACGCATGACGGGCGGCGTCGGCCGCTCGATGGTCATGAGGTTGAGGTCGATGCTCCCGCACGCTGGGCACATGAGCATGCGCACGTCGCGCGGCGCCCCCTCTGGCGCGCGAAAGCGGTGGCGGCATTCGCCGCACTCGTACTCACTGCTGCCAGGCATCGTGGTACTCCCTTCAAGTAGCCACGACCGCATTCTACTCTCCGCGTACCAGAATGGAAGTGCGTCCATGACTCGAGAGCCATGCCCTGAGCTGTACACTTGCCGCATGGCGGCAGAATCGAAGAAGGCGGTCGTCGCGGCGATCATCGGCAACCTGGCGATCGCCGTGGTCAAGTTCATCGCCGCAGCAATGACGGGCAGCTCGGCGATGATCAGCGAGGGCATCCACTCTCTGGTCGACACCGGCAACGGGGGTCTGCTGTTCTACGGCCTCAACCGCGGCGCCCGGCCGGCGGACGAGCAGCATCCCTTCGGCCACGGCATGGAGGTCTACTTCTGGAGCCTCATCGTCGCCGTGAGCATCTTCGGCATCGGCGGCG
>DAIQNY010000236.1:0-1455 GCA_036788155.1 Actinomycetota bacterium
GATCGCCCCCGGCGACGTCGACGGGCGGGCCGCGGCCCTGCGGGGGCTGGACCGCGGCGCGGCGGCGGTCATGCTGGCCCGCGGCGCCGTGGGTGCGCCCTGGCTGTTCGCGCAGGTGCTCGGCGCGGACGAGCCGGCGGCCGCCGAGAAGCTCGACGAGGTCCGCCGCTTCGCGGCGGAGGTCGTCGCCGAGCTCGGCGGCCGCTCCGTAGGCCACCTGCGTCAGTTCTGGGGCAAGTTCCGCCGCCACGGCGCTCTGGACAAGCCGCTCGCGCTGGAGCTCATGCGGGCGCGGGACGTCGACGCCGTCCGCGCACTGCTCGGCCTCTGAACCGCACGCGGCGGCGGTCTGCCGAGCCTCGTTGCCCGTTGCGTCCGTCGCGCGACGAGCCCGCTCCGTTCTCCCGCAGCAGTGCCTCAGGGCGCGCCTCCCAGACCCGGTTCCGAGCCTGCGTCGACGATCGCTGCGGTCCGTTTGCGCAATCGCTGGGCATGCCCTATACTTGCTCGCCACTTCGGCGCGCGGCTCCCGATCGGGGCCGCGTTGCCGCGTTGAAGAGGGAGGAATCCAGTGGTCGATCGCGAGATCATCCTCACACCCGAGGGCTTCCAGCGCCTCAAGGAGGAGATCGAGTACCTCTCGTCCGTCAAGCGGGACGAGGTCGCCGAGCGCATCCGGGCATCCCGCGATTTCGGCGACATCTCGGAGAATTCGGAGTACGACGACGCCAAGAACGAGCAGGCCATGCTCGAGGCGCGCATCTACTCGCTGGAGGAGCGGCTTCGCAGCGCCACCGTCATCGATTCGGACCAGATCGCGACGGACGTGGTCGGCGTCGGCACGAAGGTCACGTTGCAGGACATGCAGCGCGGCGACGTGGTCCAGTACTCCATCGTCGGCTCGGCCGAGGCCGACCCGAGTGCGCACAAGCTCTCCAACGAGTCGCCGGTGGGTCGCGCCATCATCGGCCAGAAGCCCGGCGACAAGGTCACCGTCGCCGTACCCCAGGGCTCCAGGAAGTTCAAGGTCCTGGCCATCGAGAAGGCCTGACGGGCCGTCGTCGTGGACGAGCAGCACGCTGAGCACGGCGACGTCTTCGCCGAGCGGCGTGACAAGCTCGCCGCCTGGCGGGAGACCGGCGAGGCCTACCCCACGCAGTACCAGCCGCGCGACGAGATCGGCGCCCTGAGAGCCGCCTACGAGTCGCTGGAGGCGGGGCAGGACGCGGCCGACGCGCGCCGCGTGGCCGGCCGTGTGGTCGCCCGCCGCGTGCACGGCAAGCTCACCTTCGTGGTGCTCAAAGACATGAGCGGCGAGCTGCAGCTGTTCTGCCAGCTCGGCGCGCTCGGCGACGAGCGCTACGAAGCGCTCGAGCACGTCGACCTGGGCGACTTCGTGGGCGCCGAGGGCACCATGATGCGCACCCGGCGCGGCGAGCTCAGCCTGCGCATCAC
>DAIQNY010000236.1:1555-5238 GCA_036788155.1 Actinomycetota bacterium
GCGCCGAGGGCACCATGATGCGCACCCGGCGCGGCGAGCTCAGCCTGCGCATCACGTCGTGGCAACTCCTCAGCAAGTCGCTGCGCGGCATGCCCGAGAAGTACCACGGCCTCACCAGCGTCGAGACGCGGTACCGCAAGCGGTACCTGGACCTCGCTGCCAACGACGACTCGCGCGAGGTGTTCATCAAGCGCGCGAGGATCATCGCCGCGGTGCGCAGGTTCCTGGACGACCGCGGTTTCATCGAGGTCGAGACGCCGGTCCTGCAGCCGCTCTACGGCGGCGCCCTGGCCAAGCCGTTCGTCACGCACCACAACGAGCTCGAGCGCGACCTCTACCTGCGTATCGCCACGGAGCTGTACCTCAAGCGGTGCATCATCGGCGGCATCGACCGGGTGTACGAGATCGGCAAGGACTTCCGCAACGAGGGCGTGAGCTTCAAGCACAACCCCGAGTTCACCATGCTCGAGTTCTACGAGGCCTACGTGGACTACAACCACGTCATGGACACGGTCGAGCAGATGACGGCCTATGCGGCCGAGGCCGTCGGCGCGCTCAAGGTCACGTTCCGCGAGCATGAGATCGACCTCACGCCGCCGTGGCCGCGCCTCACCATGCGCAAGGCCATCGAGAACGAGACCGGCATCGACATCGGCGCCGACGACGCGCGCACCGTGGAGGACCTGCAGGCGCGCATCCGCGACAAGAGCCTCGAGACCGTCGTGCCGCTGGTCCCCACGTGGGGTGCGCAGGTCGACGAGCTGTTCAGCGAGTGCGTGGAGCCCAAGCTCATCCAGCCGGTGTTCATCACCGAGCACCCGCTCGAGACCAGCCCGTTCGCCAAGAAGACCCCGCACGACCCGCGGTTCGTGGAGCGGTTCGAGGGCTTCATCGCCGGCATGGAGCTGAGCAACGCGTTCAGCGAGCTCAACGACCCCGACGACCAGCGCGAGCGCTTCCTGCAGCAGATGCAGGACCTCGCCGACGGCGACGAGACCGCGCACCGGCTCGACGAGGACTTCCTCGAGGCCATGGAGCACGGCATGCCGCCGACGGGCGGCCTGGGCATGGGCCTCGACCGCCTGGTGATGGTGCTCACCGGGGCGCCGAGCATCCGCGACGTCGTCCTCTTCCCGGCGCTGCGCAGCTAAGAGCCGGACGCTCGGACGTCGCCCCCGCCGATGGGCACCGTCTCCCTCCTGACCGCCGCCGCGTGTGCCGGTTTCGTGACCGGCCTGCTCCTCGCCGAGCAGCGACAGGCCCGGGTCGCGAGAGCGGTCTGCAAGCTCGGCGCGAGCTCCGCCTTCATCGTCTTCGCGCTCTCGCTCGGGGCCGCCTCGACCACCTACGGCAGGCTCGTCCTGGTCGCGCTGTTCCTGAGCTGGGCGGGGGACGCGCTGCTGCTCTCGAACGCCCAGCGCGTCTTCACCGCAGGGCTCGCCGCCTTCCTCCTCGCCCACGTCGCCTACACGGCGGCCTTCTGGACCACGGGCCCGTCGTGGCTCGTGGTCCTGGCGGCGCTGGTGGGCTTCGCCGTCGCCGGCACGGCGACCATCCGCTGGCTCCGGCCGCATCTCGCGCCTGCCGACCGCCCGCCGGTCGTCGCCTACGTCCTCGTCATCGTCGTGATGTGCGCCGCCGCCGCCGGCTCGACGGGTGCGATCGGGTCTCTAGGCCCCGCGGTCGGCGCGACGTGCTTCATGGCGTCCGACGTCTCGGTCGCCCGGGACCAGTACGTGACGCGCAGCGTCACCAACAGGCTGTGGGGCCTGCCGCTGTACTACTTCGCCCAGCTCCTGCTGGCCTGGACCGTGACGCTGGCCGCCTAGCGGTGGCGCCAGCGGCCGGCGACGCGAGACGGCAGCGCTGCTCCCTGCGGCGTGGGGCAACGTTCAGGCCTCGTCCCCCACGGGCTCGCCCGACACGAGGGAGCCCTGCGGCCGGTCCTGCGCGGCCTCGCCTCTCTTCGTCCAGCGCGGCCCCGGCCAGCCGGCCTTCGATCCCACCCAGAGCGTGAGCCCCGGCACCAGCGCCGTGCGCACGAGGAACGTGTCGATGAGCACGCCCAGCGCCACGCCGGTAGCGCGAGATGAGCAGCAGACCGTAGTCGGTGCCGGCTCCGAACAGCAGGATCACCATGAGCGACGTCGCCTGCCCGGAGAGCGTCACGTCGAACGCGTTGGCCAGCAGCGCGAGGAGGCCGCCGGCGACGAAGTACCCGAAGCCGACGGCGACCAGCGGCACGAAAGGCAGCACCGGCGACCGGTAGATGACCAGCAGCAGCACGAGCACGAGGATCACGGTGCCGACGAGCAGCTTGATGTCCGCGTTGAGGAAGATCTTGAAGACGTCCGTGATGAGGCCACCCGGCCCGGTGACGCGGACGTCCATGCCCTCGACCGTGTCGCCGTAGTGATCGCGGATGGCCTGCACCGAGGCGCGGAACTCCTCCTCTCCCGGGTTACCGTCGAGGCTCGCGAGGACCAGCGCGCCGCGGCCGTCCTCCGAGAACTGGACGGACGCGCTGTTGACGGGCTCCGCGCCGCCGAGCAGCCAGCTCTTGCCGTCCTCGACCGCAGCCTTCTGCGCGGCGGTGAGGGGCGCCTCCGAGCTGTAGACGACGATGAGGGGCGTGCCCTCGGCGTCCGCGAACTCCGCCTGCTGCAGCGCGTCGGCGCGTTTGCTCTCAACCTTGTCGGAGAGACCTTTGGAGGCGTCGTTGGTGGTGACGCTCTGCAGGGTCGGACCCAGCGAGAGGACTCCTGCCACCACGATCCACGCGGCGATGACGACCCATGGATGTTTGCCGCGGACGCACCAGGTGATACTCCGGCGCATGGTGAGTCTCCTCTCGCCGTTCGACCCCATCGTGAGCCTGAATCATACTCGTCCCACGAAGAACCGGGACGGGTCGCGTCGTCCGACGAATCGGGTACCATAGACTCACGTCGTGTCTCCGGTGGGGCAAGAGCGGGTATCCCGGAGACTGAGAGCAAGCACTCGGAAGCCGATCTCTGTTCCCTTCAGTAGACCGGAGCGGCGACCGTATCGTGAAGGAGTGGCCGCATGTTCGAACGCTTCACCGAACGCGCCAGACAGGTCGTGGTCCTCGCCCAGGAAGAGGCGAGGTCTCTCAAGCACAACTACATCGGCACCGAGCACCTGCTGCTCGGCCTGCTCCGTGAGGAGGAGGGCGTGGCGGCGCGGGTGCTCGACGGCCTCGAGGTGTCCGTCGAGGAGGTCCGCGCCGCCGTCGTGCGCATCGTCGGCTCCGGCGAGGAGTCGCCGCAGGGGCAGATCCCCTTCACGCCGAGGGCGAAGAAGGTCCTCGAGCTGGCGCTCCGTGAGGCCCTCAGCCTCGGCCACAACTACATCGGCACCGAGCACATCCTCCTCGGCCTCGTGCGCGAGGACGAGGGCGTCGCCGCGCGCATCCTGCTCGACCTGGATGCCGAGCCCGAGAAGATCCGCGGCGAGGTCATGCGCGCGCTCAGCGGCCCAGGCCGCCGCAGCGCGCCGGGTGGCGGCGGCGCCGAAGGCAAGCGCGCGGCCAAGGTACTCGACCAGTTCGGCCGCAATCTCACGAAGCTTGCCGAAGAGGGCAAGCTCGACCCGTGCATCGGTCGCCAGATCGAGATCGAGCGGGTCATGCAGATCCTCAGCCGGCGCACCAAGAACAACCC
>DAIQNY010000237.1:0-5195 GCA_036788155.1 Actinomycetota bacterium
GATGAATCCGAGCTCGGAGATGTCACGGATGACCTCGTCCAGCGAGCGGTGATCGCCGAGCTGGAACTGGGCCGCGTCGAACTCCTCGTCCTCCTCGTACCCGCCCGGGTTGGTGCGGCTGCCGGCGCTGATCTGACTGATGCCGAGGGCGAAGGTCTCGCGGCGCAGGTTGGCGGTCTCACGGGTGCTCAGGATCATGCCGGTGTAGGGGACAGCCAGCCTCAGGATCGCGACGAGCTTGCGGAAGTCCACGTCGCTCACAGGCTGCGGCGGATGGCTCGCCATGTCGGAGCCGCTCGCCGGCTCGAGCCGCGGGACGCTGATGGTGTGAGGACCGACGCCGTAGGCGCGCTCGAGTTCGTGGATGTGCTGCAGCATGGCGAGGATCTCGTACCGCCAGTCGGCGAGGCCGAAGAGCACGCCTATGCCCACGTCGTCGATGCCCGCCTCCATGGCGCGGTGCATGCCCGTCACGCGCCAGTCGAAATCCTTCTTCTTGCCGCCGACGTGCACTGCGCGATACGTGGCGCGGTGGTAGGTCTCCTGGAACAGCTGGAACGTGCCGATCCCGGTTGCCTTGAGCTCGCGGAACTGGTCCACCGGCAGCGGCGCGACGTTGACGTTGACGCGACGGATCTCGCCGTTGCCTCGCTTCACGTCGTAGATCGTGGCGATGGCGTCCAGCACGTACCCGAAGCCGCCGCCCTTGGGGTACGACTCGCCGGCCACGAGGAGGATGCGCTTGTGACCCTGGTCGACCAGCACCTCCACCTCGTGACGGATCTCGTCCTGAGTGAGCGCGCGGCGCTTGAGCTCCTTGTTGCGCACGCGGAAGGCGCAGTACAGGCAGTCGTTGGTGCAGAGGTTGCTGATGTAGAGCGGAGCGAAGAGCACGAGGCGCGAGCCGTAGATCGCCTCCTTTACCTCGCGCGCCGTGGCGAACAGCTCCGCCATCAGTCCGGGGTCGCTGATGGACGAGAGGATCGCGACCTCGTCCATGTCAAGCCCGTGCAGTTCTCTGGCCTTGGCGAGGATCTCGCGGACTCGGGCTTCGTCCTTGGTGGACGCGGCGCGCAGCGCCTCGTCGATGGCGACCTCGTCGATGAACTCTCCTGACTCAACTACGGCTGTCATGAGCTACTCCCTCGGTCGACAGCTGGCGGCTCGGCGCAGTCCGCCGTGGCCGGGATCTCGAAACTGAACTCCGCCCACTCTCCCTGCTCGGAGTCGGCGGTGATGCGTCCCTTGTGGAGCTGGACGATACGCCAGGAGTTGTAGAGGCCGACTCCGGTGCCGCGGCGGCTCTTGAGGGCCGGGTCGTCCAGGCGAGAGAACCGGCGGAAGAGCTTGTCCTGCTGCGCCTGGCTGAAGCCCGGCCCGCTGTTCCACACGCTGATCTTGAGTCGCTCCCCGTGCTTGCGCTCCGCGGACAGGTCGGCCTTGACGCGGATGTCGCCGCCTTCGTCGCCGTACTTGACTGCGTTGTCGAGGAGGTTGACGGTGACGATGCGCAGGAGCGTGGGGTCGCAGCACACCGGCGGCAGCGCGGGGGAGGGGACGCACACCATGAGCTGCATGCCGTGTGCGTCCGCCTGCGGCCGCACGATGTCGAGGGCTTCCTCGAGCACCTCCCGCATGACGTCCACGCGGGACCGGGTCTGGAGCGTGAGCTCGCCCCCTTCGACGCGGGCGAGGTCCAGGTACTCGCGCACGAGGCCGAGCAGGTACTGCCCCTTGCGGACCATGCTCTCGCACTTGGCGCGCTGCTCGGGTGTGAGGTCGCCCAGATAGCCCTGGGAGAGGATCTGCGCGTCGGTGACCATGGACGCGACGGGGCTCTTGAGCTCATGGCTCACGAATCCGAGCATCTGGGTGTACGCGTAGTTCGCCTCCTCCAGTTGTTCGATGCGCCACGCCTTCTCCACGGCCTGGCTGAGGCGCTCGGTGATCGCCATCTGCAGTTCGATGTGCTGCGGGTTGTAGGAGTGGGCATCGCGCGAGCTGCGGAAGATGAACCCGACCACACGACCCTCCACGCTCAGCGGGCACGTGAGGCTGGAGCGCACGCCCTCGCGCACCAGCAGCCGCGTCGAGCGGCTGCGGGGATGGTCTCGGCCGTAGGCCTCCAGGTCGCCGATGATGCGTGGCAGCCCGTTGCGGAGTACCTCGAGCAGCGAGCTGCCCTGCAGCGATTCCCTGTACCCCTGCTGGACGTGAAGCCTCTCGTAGGAGGCGCGGTTGTAGTAGCTGGTGACGAACTCGCCCTTCTCGTCCACGAAGGCGAGACCGATGCGGTCGCACGGGATGAGCACCTGCGTGGTGTCGAAGAGGTAGTCGACGATCGCCCGCAACGACGGGCGCGCCGCGATCTTCTGGTTGACGGTGCGCAGCAGCGACCGCGCTTCGGGCGAGATGGGCCGGCGCGCGGCGCCGTCACGGAACGGGTCGACGTAGGTGACGGCGGGTCGTGGCGTCTGCTGGGTCTCGTCGGCCATCAGTACAAGTCTACCTCGCACGAGCGGCCGGACCGCCTTGACAAAGGTCAGTCCGGCCGCTCGCCGTCGTCGCGCGCGAGGCGCCGCCCGCGGGCGGCGCCTCGCGCGTCTTCACCTGCTCCGTCAGTCGTCCTGCGGGATGTGCTTGCCGCGAGCTGTGTACTCCGTGTGCAGGAGCTTGTGGCTCTTGTGGCCGCAAGGACCCTCGGTGAGGAATTCGGCGTACGTGCGCAGCACGGCTGGGTTCTCGTGGGACTTGCGGACCTCGTAGGCGCTGTCCTCCGAGTAGATGGCCTTGGCGCGCGCGGCGCGGATCTCCGGGCTCGTGGGGATCGGCTGGCCGCCGCCGCCCAGACAGCCGCCCGGGCAGGCCATGAACTCGATGAAGTGGCACTCGCTGAATTTGCCGCCGGCCTTGATGTCGTCCATGACCTTCTTGGCGTTGGCGGTGCCGTGAGCGACGGCCACCTTGAGTGTCGCGCCGTTCAGCCAGTCCCAGTTCGGCACGAGATGCGCGATGATCTCGGGCACCGGGCCGACCTTGGGGACGGTGATCTCGGCGTACTTGACGCCGTCGAAGCCGCGCACCGGGATGATGTCGCCGTGCTCGTAGATGCTCTCGATGAGCTCGCCGGTGACCATCTCGAGGACGGTGCGCAGCGCGGCCTCCATGACGCCCCCGGTGGCCCCGAAGATGACGCCGGAGCCGGTGGCGGTGCCGAAGGGATCGTCGAAGTCGCTCTTGGGCAGGCTCGGCACGTGCAGGCCGGCCTCCTTGAACATCTTGCCGAGCTCACGCGTGGTGAGGCCGTAGTCGACGTCCTGGTAGCCCGAGTCGCGCATCTCCGGCCGGTTGCACTCGTACTTCTTGGCCGAGCACGGCATGAGGGCGACGCTCACGATCTTCTCGGGGTCGAGCCCGAGCTTCTCGGCGTAGTAGGTCTTGATGAGCGCGCCGAACATCTGCTGCGGGCTCTTGGCGCTCGAGGCGTTGGGCAGGTACTCGGGGTAGAAGTGCTCCAGGTACTTGACCCAGCCCGGCGAGCAGCTGGTGAACTGCGGCAGGGCCACGCTCGTGTCGCCGTCCACCAGTGCCTTGTAGAGGCGGGTGATGAGCTCGGTGCCCTCCTCGATGATGGTGAGGTCGGCGGTGAAGTTGGTGTCGAACACGCTGTCGAACCCGGCGCGACGCAGGGCGGTGTTCATCTCGAACGTGACCGGCGTGCCCGGCTCCAGGCCGAACATCTCGCCCATGGCCGAACGCGGAGCGGGAGCGGTCTGGATGACGACGTGCTTGTCGGGGTCGTCGATGGCGGCCCACACGGCGTCCGTCTCGTCCTTGGCGTACAGGGCGCCGACCGGGCAGCGGTTGACGCACTGGCCGCAGTTGATGCAGACCACGGAGCCGAGCGGCATGTCCTCGAAGGTCTCGATGGTGACCTTGTCGCTGCGGCCCACGGCCTCGAGCACGCCGACCTCCTGCACGTCGATGCAGGTGCGGATGCAGCGGCGGCAGCGGATGCACTTGTCCATGTCGCGCATGACGCTGTAGCTCGAGAAGTCAGGCTCGAACTGCGACGCCTCCGGATGGCCGAAGGGGTAGTCGTTGATGCCGTACTCCTCGGCCAGCGACTGCAGCTCGCAGTTGCCGTTGCGCACGCAGCTGTAGCACTCGCCGTAGTGCTCGCTGAGGAGCAGTTCGAGCACGTGCTTGCGGGCCATGCGCACCTTGCGCGTGTGCGTGTTGATCTTCATCTGATTGACGACCGGGAACGTGCAGGCCGGCTGCAGCGTCCGCTGGCCCTCGACCTCCACGACGCACATGCGGCAGACGCCGGCGACGTCGAGGTCCGGGTGGTCGCACAGGGTCGGGATCTTGACGCCGCAGCTCTTGGCGGCCTCAAGGATGGTGGTGCCGAAGGGCACCTTGGCCTCGACGCCGTCGATGGTGACGCTCACCTGGGCGCCGATGGCGTCCGGGCTCGTCGTGGTGATGACGCGCCGGTGCTGCTGCGAGAGCGGCGCGCGATGGATCGGGGTGGTGGGGTTGCTCATGCTCACTCCTCCGCGATCGTCAGGCGCTCGCGGCGCGGTTGGTGATCTCGTCGCCGAAGCCCTCGAGGATCGAGAGGAAGGCGCTCGGGCTGGTCTGTCCGAGGCCGCACTTCGAGGCGACCTGCATGGTGGCGGCCATCTCCTTGACGTTCTTGAGGAACTCGGGCGGGCACGCCCCCTGCTTCAGGAGCTTGACCGCCTGGAGCATCTGCGGGTTGCCCAGACGGCAGGGGGTGCACTGGCCGCAGCTCTCCTCGACGAAGAAGTCGAGGAAGTTCTCGGCCACGTCGAGGATGTCACGGTCGGCGCCGATGACCATGACGGAGCCGCCGGTGGGGATGTCCTCGAACGCCAGCCGGCGCTCGAAGTCCTTGGCGGGTACGCATACGCCGCTGGCGCCGCCGATCTGGACGGCCTTGGCGCCCGCGCCGCCGACCTCAGCGAGGAGCTCGGCCACGGTGATGCCCCACGGGAACTCGTAGACGCCCGGCTTCTCACAGTCGCCGCTGATGCTGAACAGCTTGTAGCCGGTCGACTTGTCGGTGCCGAAGCCCTTGAACCAGTCGGTGCCCTTGGCGAGGATCGCCGCCACGGAGGCAAGCGTCTCGACGTTGTTGACCACGGTGGGGTTGTTGAGCAGGCCGG
>DAIQNY010000238.1:0-5161 GCA_036788155.1 Actinomycetota bacterium
CACTACCGCGACGACATGACGGCGCGCATCGCCGCCATCGACGACGCCGAGTGCGTGACCCCCGCCGGCGAGCGCTGGTCGAGCCGCATCTTCATGATCGACGCGCCGGCCTACCTCGGGTCTCGAGGCGGCGACACGGACGCGCCGGACGACGCTCCCGCGGAGTAGCTAGGCCCAGATCTCCCGGCAGGCCGCCAGCACGTCGGCCGCGTGGCCCTTCGGCGTCACCTTCGGGTAGACCTTGCGCAACGTACCGTCCGGGTCGATGAGCCAGGTGGTGCGCTTGGCCACCCCGACCAGCGGCCGCGCCACCCCGAACGCCGTGGCGACGGTGTGCTCGCCGGGGTCGCTGATCAGCGGCATCCTGAGGTCGTGCTTCTGCGCCCATCGCTCGTTGCTCGCGGGCTTGTCGACGCTGGCCCCGACCACCTGCACATCCAGCGCGGCGAACTCGTCCAGCAGGCCGTTGAACTCAACGGCTTCGGTCGTTCAGCCCCCGGTCGCGGCTTTGGGATAGAAGAACAGAACGGTGCGCCGCCCCGGGGCACCGAGATCGATGACGGTACCGTCGTAGGAGGCGCCGGTGACAGCCGGCGCCTTGTCGCCTTCCTTGAGCATGGACCCCTCCCGCGTCATGGTCGTCCGCGGCGCCCGTGGCGGGCCCGCGAGTCCTTTCGGCCTGGTGCGTGCCCGAGGGGGCGCCCCGCGAAACGGGCGGGGCTCACGCTCCCTCGGGCGAGAGGATGGTCACCGGCACGCGACATTGGTCACGGAAACGCTCGGCGTCGCGGACGTCGCCGACGATGTCCCCCCAGTGCATCGGCACGGCGACGGCGGCGTCGATCAACTCGCACGCGTGGGCCGCCTCCTCCGCCGTCATGGTATACGTGCCGCCGACGGGCAGCAGCGCGACCTCACAGCTGACGTCGGCCATCTCGGGCACGGCGTCGGTGTCGCCGGCGTGGTAGTAGCGCACTCCGTCGAGGGCGACGACGTAGCCCACTCCCCCGGCTTCACGGGGGTGATACGGCCGGCCGGGCTCGCGGAACTTGTCCAGGTTGTAGGCGGGTACGGCGAGAACGGAGACTCCGCTGACGTCGGCGCGTTCGCCCGGCGCCAGCGTGACGGTCGTGATGTCGTGGACCTGCGCAGTCACGACGGCCGGGCCGATCAACACCGTGTCCGGCCCGGCGACCGCGTCGATGTCCGGCCGGCTGAGATGGTCGAAGTGGTCGTGGGTCACGAGGATGAGGCCGGCCGCCGGCTGGTCCGCCGGCAGCTTCCAAGGATCGATGTACACCGTCACGCTGCCGTCAAGCCTGAATGAATCGTGGCCCAGCCAGTGGATGCTGTCGAGCATCGCCGCCTCCCGTGAGAGTGCCCCGTCCGACGTTCTACCCACCGGGCGGGAAGATGCGACGGGCCGGCCGCCGGATCCCGAGCGATCCTCCGGCGGCCGGCCCGTCAAGAGCTCAGAGCCTTATTCCCCTTCGCCCTCGGGCTCGGCGTCCGCGGCCGGCTCCGGCGCCGACGAGGCGGCCGCAGGCCGGACGTTGGTGGCCTGCGGACCCTTGCGGCCCTGCTCGACCTCGTACTCGACCAGCTGGTCCTTGTCGATCGCGGTCACGCCGTCGGCCAGGCCGGTGACGTGCACGAAGATGTCGTTATCGTTCTCCTGCTCGATGAAGCCGAAGGCCTTCTCGGTCGAGAACCACTTGACTTTACCCTGAGGCACTACGTATCTCCTTTGATCTTGAAGCGCTTCACGCCGTGCTCGGCTGGGGGTGACGGATGCGCTCCTTCTGCCGCTCACGCCGGTCTCTGAGGCGCAGAGCGTAGTGACAGTGTACCCGCGTTTTGAGAGGCTCGAAAGCCGCGCGCCGTGAACGCACGTCGCGCCGCGCGGCCCGTCGCGCGGCGCCCGCTAGCAGCGCGCGACGGCGAAGATGCCGATGCGCGCGAGCAGGTTGGGCGCCGCGAGGCGCGCCGGCGGGTCCTTGTCCACCGAGGTCAGGTAGAGCTCGTGCTCGATGCACAGACCCTCCTCCCGGCACAGCTTGCGGAAGTCATGGATCGTGCAGAGGTGGATGTTCGGCGTGTCCCACCACTGGTACGGCAGGGCGCGCGAGACCGGCATGCGCCCACCCAGGAGCAGTTGCGCGCGCGGGATCCAGTGGGCGAAATTGGGGAAGCTGACGATGGCGAGGCGGCCGACGCGCACCATCTCGCGCACGATCATCCGCGGCCGCCGCAGCTGCTGCAGGCTGAGGCTGAGGATCACGACGTCGTGCGACTGGTCGGCGAAGTCGGCGAGTCCCGCGTCGAGGTCGCCGTGGAAGACGCTGAGGCCGCGGGCGATGCACTGCTCCACCGCGGCCTGGTCGATCTCGACGCCGCTGCCCCTCACGTGCTTCTCGGCGATGAGCTCGGCGAGCAGCTCGCCGTCGCCGCAGGCGAGGTCCAGCACCGTCGCGCCGTCCGGCACGAGGTCCTCGATGAGCTGATAGTCGATGCGTCGCTGCACGGGTCTCCTACCGATGGAACGACTTGGCGCCGCTGGACAGGAAGGCGGCGATGATGCCCTCCATCTTCTCGCGCTCCAGCAAGAAGGCGTCGTGGCCGTAGTGACTCTCGACCTCGTAGTAACTCACGTGCTTGTGCGTGGCGCGCAGCGCACTGACGATCTCCTTGAGCTGGTACGGGGGGTGCAGCCAGTCGCTGCTGAAGCCCATCACCAGGAACCGCGATCTGACGTCTTCGAACGCCTTGACCAGCGTGCCGTGCTGCCGGGTGAGGTCGAAATAGTCCAACGCGCGGGTGATGTAGAGGTACGTGTTGGCGTCGAACCGGTTGGTGAAGCTCAGACCCTGGTGTCGCAGATAACTCTCCACCTCGAAGTCGGCCGAGAAGGTGAAGGTGTAATCGTGGATGTCCTGCAGGCGGCGGCCGAACTTCTCCTCCATCGCCTCGTCGCTCAGGTACGTGATGTGGCCGACCATGCGCGCCACGCTCAGGCCCTTGGCCGGCAGCGGGCCGCCGTAGTAGTGCCCGCCACGCCAGTTGGGGTCGGCCATGATGGCCTGTCGGCCGACCTCGTTGAAGGCGATCGCCATGGTGGGTTGCCTGGCCGCGGTTGCCAGCGGCACGCAGAGGTGGGCGCGGTCGGGGTGCGAGATTGCGAGCTCGAGCACCTGCATCCCGCCCATGGAGCCGCCGACCGCGGCCAGCAGCTTGTCGATGCCCAGGTGGTCGAGCAGCAGCATCTGCGCGTTAACCATGTCCTTGATGGTGATCATCGGGAAGTCGGTGCCGTACGGCCTGCCGGTGGCCGGGTCCTCGGAAGAGGGCCCCGTGCTGCCGCCGCAGCCGCCGATGACGTTGGCGCAGATGACGAAGTACTTCTCCGTGTCGAGCCCCTTGCCGGGGCCGATCATCATGTCCCACCATCCCGGACGCCTGTCGCCCGCGCTGTGCCGGCCGGCGACGTGGGCGTCGCCGGAGAGCGCGTGCGTGACGAGGACGGCGTTGTCCTTGCGCCCGTTCAGCGTGCCGTACGTCTCGTAGGCCAGCGTGAACGGGGCCAGCGTGCCGCCGCCCTCCAGGGCGAGTTCCTGGCCGGGCTGGTCGAAGGTCACGTGCCTGGTCCGGACGACACCGGCGTTGCCGGCGTCGTCGCCGTACCCCATGGCGACGTCACCGATCTCCTTGCGCGCTGCGGGCTTCTTCTCGGTCATTGCTGCGGCGATTCTACCCAACGCCGGGATTCACGCCGTGTCGAGCGCCTGGGCGATGTCGGCGATGATGTCGTCCAGTGTCTCGATACCGATGCTGAGCCGCACGAAGTCGTCCGTGACGCCCGTCTCGAGCTGCTGCTCGGCGGTGAGCTGGGAGTGCGTGGTGGTGGCCGGGTGGATCACGAGCGACTTGGCGTCGCCGATGTTGGCCACGTGCGAGAGCAGACGGGTGCTCTCCACGAAGCGCCGGCCCGCCTCACGGCCGCCGGCCACGCCGAACCCGACCATCGCCCCGAAGAGTCCGCGGTAGTGATACCTGCAGGCCGTGTCGTGCGTGGCGTGGCACTGCAGGCCGGGGTAGCTCACCCACGTCACCTTGGGGTGCTTCTGGAGGTACTCGGCCACGGCGAGCGCGTTGAGGCTGTGCCGCTCCATGCGCAGCGGCAGGGTCTCGAGGCCCTGCAACAGCAGGAACGCGTTGAAGGGCGACAGCGCGGCGCCGATGTCGCGTAGCAGGCTCACGCGCAGCTTGGTGATGTAGGTGAGCGGGCCGAGCGCGTCGTAGAAGCGCAGCCCGTGGTAGCTCTCGTCCGGTTCGACGAGGCCGGGGAACCTCTCGTTCTGCGACCAGTCGAACCGCCCTGCGTCGACGACCACGCCGCCCATCGTGGTGCCGTGCCCGCCGATGAATTTGGTAGCCGAGTGCACCACGACGTCGGCCCCGTGATCGATCGGCCGGATGAGGTACGGCGTGGCCATCGTGTTGTCGACGATCAAGGGGACGCCGGCCTCGTGGGCGATCGCCGCCACCGCCTCGATGTCCAGGGTGTCGAGCTTGGGATTCCCGACGGTCTCCGCGTAGATCAGTCTGGTGGTCGGCTTGAGCGCCCGGCGGAAGTCCTCCGGGTCTGCCGGATCCACGAAGTCGACCTCCACGCCGAACCTCGGCAGCGTGTGCGAGAACAACGTGTGGGTGCCGCCGTAGAGACTGCAGGCGCTCACGATCGTGTCGCCGGACCCCGCAATGTTGAGGATGCTGAACGTCACGGCCGACGAGCCGGAGGCGAACGCAAGCGCGCCCACGCCGCCCTCAAGCGCAGCCACGCGCTTCTCGAAGACGTCGTTCGTGGGGTTCATGATGCGCGTGTAGATGTTGCCGGGCTCGCGGAGCCCGAACAGGTCTGCCGCGTGGTCGGCGCTCTCGAAGGTGTACGCGGTGGTCTGGTAGATGGGGACGGCGCGCGCCTTCGTGGCCGGGTCCGGCTCTTGACCCCCGTGGAGGGCGAGGGTCTCGAATCCCTGCGCCGTCGTGCCGGTGTCGGTCATGTCTGCTCTTCTCCCTGTCAGATGTGATACATGGGGGCCTCGGCGGCCCGGGCGGCGGCGTCGGCGATGGTGGCCGAGCCGAGGATGGCGCGCGTGCACTC
>DAIQNY010000239.1:0-5020 GCA_036788155.1 Actinomycetota bacterium
GATCATGGACCACCTCGGTGAGGCGGGCGTGCTCTTCGGCTACTCGTGCACGGTGACCCGCAACAACTGGCAGGCGATCCTGAGCGACGAGTTCGTCGATCCGCTCACCGCCAAGGGCGCCATGCTGAGCTGGCACTTCCTCTACATGCCGATCGGGCGCGATCCGGACACGAGCCTCATGCTCACCGCCGAGGAGCGCAACGAGTTCCGCGTCGGCATCCACCGCATCCGCGACACCAAGCCCATCTTCCCGATCGACTTCTGGGGAGACGCGCCCTGGGTCAACGGCTGCATCGCCGGCAAGCACTACATGCACATCAACAGCGAGGGCTGGGTGGAGCCGTGCATCTTCACGCACTTCGCCACCGACAACATCCGCGACGTCGGTCTCATGGAGGCGTTCAACTCGCCGTTCTTCCGCGAGATCCGCAGCCGCCAGCCCTTCAATCACAACCTGCTCATGCCCTGCATGTGGATCGACAACCCCAACCAGTCGCGCGAGATCATGGAAGCGACGGGTGCCCGCCCCACTCATCCGGGCGGCGACGTCATGATCACAGACCTGCAGGACGAACTCGACCAGTATGCGGAGAAGGTCGACCGGCTCTACAGCCCCATCTGGAGCTGCATGAGCGCCGAGAAGGAAGACCCCTCGGACAAGCACGCCAAGACGGCGCAGATCGTCGAGGTCGCGCAGCACTGACGGCTCCCAGGAGCCGCGGGCGCGACGAGCGTCAAGGTGGGCGGCGGGGCCGACAGGCCCCGCCGCCCACCGTCGTTCCCAGACCTGCCGCGAGACGTAATCGTGCGCCGACGCCCGGCGCCGTCGAGGTCGGCCAACTCCCGGACGACGGCCGTGCGGGAGGTCCGTCTAAGGGATTCGTGCTAGCCTGTCGAAACCTGAAGTCAGCCGGAGCCATGGCCAGACCTCATCCTCACAAGCGCGCCGCGCGTCTCGCGGCTATCTCCATCGTCTCCGTCCTCGCAGCGGTCGCCGCAGCATGGACGGCGCCGCGCGTGAGCGGCGCCGTCGAGACGTGGGTCGCCGCTCCGGCCGTCGAGCTTCACACCGCCGAGGTGGCGGCGCTGCCGGTGACGGCGGCGGAGCCGCCCGCTGCCCGGGCGGCCGGCGGCAGCGAGTCAGGTGACCTTCCCGACGTGCGACCGGCAATCACCGTCGACGCAGGCATGCGATTCACCTTGGCGGGCGTCACGTGTGCCCCGCCCGCTCGGCAGGGCGCCGTCGTCGTCCTGCTGCGCACCAGCGAGGACGGGCGCTCCTGGAGCCGCTGGTACGAGGTCGAGCTCGAGCGCGCGGCCGAGGAAGGCGGGCGCGAGCAGGCGTTCACCGAGCCCGTCTGGACCGGTGCCGGTCGCTACGTGCAGGTGGCGGCGCGGTCGGCCGGAGCCGGCGGTCTTGCGCCCGTGCGCCTGCGGGACGTCGACGTGGTGACCATCAACAGCACGGAGGACGCCGGCGCCACAGCCAGTATGGCGGGCGTCTTGCGGCGCGCCGTCGCCTCGGTCGCCGGCGTCCGCCTGACGGCCGACGCCGGCGCCATGACCAAGAAGCCCGCCATCGTGACGCGCCAGAAGTGGGGCGCCAACGAGTCGTGGCGGTCCGGCAAGCCGGACTACGCCGCAGTCAAGATGGCCTTCGTGCACCACACGGACAGCGGCAACACGTACAAAGCCGCGGAGGCGCCGGCGGTGGTCCGCGGCGTCTACGCCTACCACACCAGGTCGCTCCACTGGAGCGACGTCGGCTACAACTTCCTGATCGACCGGTACGGCGTGATCTACGAGGGTCGGTACGGCGGAGTGGCCAAGGGCGTCGTCGGAGCGCAGGTGCTGGGGTTCAACACGGGCAGCACCGGTGTCTCCGTCATCGGTTCGTTCACCGACGCGACGCCGACGTCCCGGTCGGTCGTCTCGCTGGAGCGTCTGCTGGAGTGGAAGCTGGACGTCCACCATATCGACCCGCAGGGGACCGGCACGCTCACCTGCGGCTATGGGCAAAAATACGCCACCGGCAAGAGGGTCAAGTTCCCGGCCATCTCCGGACACCGCGACGCCAACTACACCGACTGCCCGGGTGGCCGTCTGTACGCCCAGTTGCCCAACGTGCGCAAGGTCGTGGCGCGGAGGGGGCAGCCGAAGATCTACGGCTTCATCGTCAGCCATCCCTCCATCAGTCCGAACAAGGACGGTGTGCGCGACCAGACGACCATCGGATTCACCGTGTCGCAACAGGCGTCGTGGAAGGTGGAGATCCGAAACGCCGACGGCGAGGTCGTCCGGCGCATCACGGGTGAGGGCAAGACGGTCGAGACCTCGTGGGCAGGCCGCGACGACGACGGCAAGGCGCTGCCCGATGGCGTGTACTCTTTGCGCGCCGACGCCACGAGCACCGCCGGCGAAGCCCGCTCGGCGACGGCCACCCTGCGTCTGGACACCGTGCCGCCCAGCATCGAGAGCGCTTCGGTGACCCCGGACCCCTTCAGCCCGAACGGCGACGGTCAAAAGGACAAGGCCACCGTCGCCTTCGTCCCCGGCGAGAAGGGGACGGCGCGCGTCTCCGTCGTGAATGCCGGCGGCGACGCGCTGCGACGGGTGACTGGGTGGAAGCAGGTCTCGGCGTCCAAGCAGAAGGTCAAATGGGACGGTCGCGTCTCCGGCGCCTCCGGCCTGGTCGCAGCGCCGGAGGGCGAGGCTACACTGCTCGTGGAGATGCGCGACGGCGCCGGCAACACGGCGCAGGTCAAACGCTCCGTGGTCGTGGATCGCACGCTCAAGCTCATGGGCCTCTCCCGCAAGGCGATCTCGCCTAACGGGGACGGCAGGGGGGACGCCGCCCTGGTGTCGTTCAAGCTGCGCCGGGCGGCCGACGTCACCGTGACCGTGGTGCGTTCGGGCTCGACCTTGCGGACCATCCGCCTCGGTCGGCTCGCCTCCGGGACACGGTCGGCGGAGTGGGACGGCAAGCTCGGCGGCGGCGGTACAGCGGAGAGCGGAAGCTACTCGCTACGGGTGACGGCGGAGGGCGCGCTGGGGGTGACCACGGCGGCGTGCCCCGTCACCGTCGACCTCACCCCGCCGCGCGTGACGGCGGTGAAGACCGCGAGCGTGCGCTACGGCAAGACCGCCAAGGTCGGCTACACGGTCCGCGACGCCTACAGCCCGACCGTCAAGGTGAGTGCGACGGTCACGGACGCCAAGGGCAGGACCGTCGCGAAGCTGTCGCTCGGCTGGGTCAAGCAGGGGAAGAGCCACGTGCTCGCCTGGAGGCCCAAAGCGCGCCGCACCTACACGGTGACGTTCAAGGCGATGGATCTGGGCGGGAACCGCCAGAGCGCGCCGGGCGTGACTACGTTGCGCGTCCGCTGACGCGCACGCCTCCGCGCGGGACACGTGTAGACCAAAGCCGCCCCCGCCGCCGCTCGGCGGCCGAGGCGTGCCGCTGGTTGTCGCTACTTGCGCGCCGGAGCGCCGGCGTGACGCACCGGCTGCTTGGGTGAGCGCAGGACCTTCACGATCGCGACGACGAGCACGATGACGCCAACCACGAGCGCGACTCGGAACACGGTGAGCAGCACAACCGCCGCCCAGGCGAGGATCTCCCACACCATCTCAGATCCCTTCGTTCGCGCAGGGCCGCCAACCGCGACCCTCACTTGATGTGTTCCCAGCGCGTCGCCAACGGGGCATAGGGGTTTCTCACCAGATGGTCATGGGGCTCACGGGTAAACGGGGCGCGGATCGACCCGACGACGGCGGGGGCCCTTCGAACGAGGAGGGGGGACGGGCGGCGGCGCGGCCGCGCCGCCGCCCGTCCCGTAGTCCGCTCCGGCCTCACGCCTCCGTATGCTCGCGCCGCCAGCGGCAGTGCGGCATGGGGCACGCGGCCATGCGGGCGGCGTCGCAGACCTCGCAGCGCTGATCGGCCATGCTGATGGGGAGATCGAAACAACCCTCGGGCGCCTCACCCAGTCGCAGCACGGCATGCAGCGCACGCGAGACGGCCTTCATGTCGGCAAAGGTGTCGGCCTTCTCGGGCAGATCCACGAGGCCCATGCGGACGGCACGCTTGCGTACGCGGCCGTCAGGCACACAGGCGAACCGGTCCAGCGCCTCGTCGTCCCACAGGCCATACCGGCGCATCTCGCGGACGGCCCAGAAGGCGCGTGACTTGAGAGCGCCGCCCGAGGCGGCGTGCAGGACGTCCACGGCGACGTCCGGATCGGGCGGTTGCGGAAGCAGGCGACTCCAGACCTCGCGCGTCTCGGCGAGGCGCACGAAGTCGACGAGCTTGCCCTTGCTGTCGTTGCGCGAGACGGGAGGGTCGAGAGCATAGCGTCGGAGGTCGAACTCGCCGTCGAACAGCGCCTCGACGACGCCGGCGTCCCTGAAGCGGCGCCAGTCGGCGTCGACGACGGAGTCGGGCGCTGGCTGGGCGGCGAGAGCGCCATAGCACAGCAGGGTGTAGAAGAGGCGGCCTTGCGCCGCCTCGTCGGTGGCGAACTGGTCTCGCTGCTCGGCGTCCAGAATCTCGGCCGGCAGCCGCTGGGCGGCGAGGAACGCCTGGCCCAGGAACGCCACGTTCTCGCGGCGTTCGCGATTGGTGAGCGTGGTCGATTCGTTCACGGGTGCCCCCACAGGTGGAATGATGTGGCGAGGGCGGCCGGCCGGCGCGCCGCAGGAGCATGCTAGTGGCGCGCCGGCCGGCCGCACAGGCTCACAAAGGGCCGGCGTGGGTTACCTTCCGGCGTCGCACGGCTCACAAATCGCTTTAGAGGGCGTCGACGGCGGCACGTTGACGTCAAAAGCGGACTACTATAGCCTTCTTTCTGAGCGGTTTGCCCGGATACTCGCGCGTTGGTAGTCTTTGCAGTCGGCGGGGCGCTCGGCTCCCCAGGGAGGACCACGTCTTTCACCTATGACCACATTGGGCATCGAGATCGGCTGCATCAGCCTCAAGGCCGCGCTCGTGGGCCAGTCTGGCGACCAGAACCTCCTCCGC
>DAIQNY010000240.1:0-4883 GCA_036788155.1 Actinomycetota bacterium
CTCCGGGGCCCGCGCAGGGCGCGAGCACGTCTGCTCCGGCGGACGCCGTCGCCGGCCTCAAGACGGCGGCGCTGGCCACGCGCGGCGCCCACCTCGCGTACCTGCACTTCTCCGAGCGCGAGCTCGCCGCAGGCGCCGGCGAGCGGTCGGAAGGATACTCGGACGAGTACGTCAGCGCCTGGTTCACGCTCGCCGACGCCGTCGCTGCGTTCCGCGGCGCGCACGCGACGGCCGTGGCCGTCGCCTCTACCGCCGGCCAAACGCTGGAGGAGGCGTGCGCCGGGCAGCCAGACCTTCTTCACGTGCTGCGGGGGCTCGCGCCGTACCTCACCGCCGAGTCCGACGACCAGGTCCACGAGGCGTTCCTGACGATCGCCCGCTCGGAACTGCCGGCCCCATGAGACGGCTGTGGGCGGCGCGAAGGACGCGCCGCCCACCTGCCAGGGGGACCTCTCCGACCGCCGAGCCGCGGCCGGCGCAGGGTGTCTCGCCTCAGCGCACGACGAGCTTGCCCGCCGTCTGCCGCACCTGGATGCGGCCGGCCAGATCCGTCGCCGAGACATGCCAGCGGTAGGCGCCGGCCGGGAGGCGGAGTTTGAGCAGCGCCGAGCGGACACCGGTCCGCACGTTGCCGAGCGGATACCGCCTCACAAGCCCGTTGCCGCGCACGACGAGCCGGGCGCCGACCCTAGGGGAGCCTGCATCGCGCACCACGTAGCGGAAGGCGGTGCGCCCTGCCGCTGCGGGGACGGCGAAACGCGCCTGCGTCACCGGTCCCACGGTGTCGACGCGGACAGACGTCGTGACCGGCTCGCTCACGCTGCCGTCGGCGGCGCCGAAGCGCACGGCCAGGGTCTTGCGTCCGTCCCCGCCGATCAGGACCCAATCGACGGGCTGCCCCGTGTACGGGGCCACATACCACTCCCGGCCGTCGTCGGAGAACTGGACACTGGTCACCGGCGACGCGTCGTTCTCCGCGTGGTTCGACACCGAGACGTTCAGCAGGGGGACCACACCCGTCCCGCGTGGGTCGACGATGTGCGCCTCGGCGCTGGTCCATGCCGCCTGCGCGCTCGCCGGCGCCAGCACCAGAACGGCCACGGTCACGGCGGCGATCACGGCGCCGGTCAACGTCATCCTCGCGCCGTGCGCACCACCCATCGTGACCTCCTCGCGGTCGCCTCGCCTTCGGTACAGAGCATCGGGAGGTGGGCCGGCGCGCCGCATGAGGCGCCGGCCCCCGGTTCCGAGGCACCCTTCCCTCATCCGCCGGGACGACTCCCCGCCCCGGCCGGGTCGCGACCCCAGTGACAGTGGGAAGGGCAGGCTCCGCCGGCGTCACACACGGAGCGGAAAGAGGGCCGCAGCCATCGAGTTCGGGGTACGATGTCCGCAGGGATGTCGAGAGCGAGGGGGCAGTCATGGGCAGGAGGTCGTCAACCGCGGCGACGGGGTGGGCGTCGCTGCCGAGCGCGTGGGTGTTCTTCGTAGTGGCGGCTGCGGCGGCGCTGCTGGTCCCGGCCGCCGCCTCCGCCGCGCCCAAGCCGTTCGTCGTCTGCAACCAGTTCGGCGGCCAGGCGGGGCCTGACATCGCCGGCCCTGTCGTCGTGTGGACGGACAACCGCAACGGCAATCTGGACATCTACGGTCGCAACCTGTCCACGCGCAAGGAGTTCGCCGTCTGCACCAAGCAGGCGCAGCAGGACAACCCGTCGGTCACGCGCTACGTCACCGGCGGCAAGGTCAAGTACGTCGCCGTGTGGGTCGACAAGCGGAACCACGAGGGCGGCCTGGCCACGGACATCTACGGCCGCGACATCACGTCGCGGCGCAACTTCCTCGTCTCACGCAGCGCTACCGTGAAGTGGTTCCCCGAGATCGTCGACGGCTGGGTCGTCTGGATCGAGGCAGACGACCCTGCCGGCCCGTACCGCATCAAGGTCCGCGACCTCGACGCGCGCAAGACGTATCTCGTGGCGACGAGCACGGTGCTCAGTTCCGTCGGCATCGACCGACGCGTGGTGGGCTCACGCACCGTCTACACCGCCGTCTACACGTCGGGAAAGGGCAACATCAGCGGCCGCAATCTCCCACGAGGCGACCCGTTCGTCGTCTCGCAGCGCAGCACGTTCGAGTGGATGCCGGACATCAGCGGCAACCGTGTCGTGTGGTGGGAGTCGGGCGGCCGGATCATGCTGAAGAACCTGAAGACGGGCAAGCGGACGTTCGTGCACTCCGGGTCGCGCCCGCGCATCGACGGCTCGCTCGTCACCTGGGACGGCGGCGGTCACGGCGGCGAGTTCGTCATCTCCTATGTCAAGGGCGCGCGCATCTTCGTGCGAGACGTCGCCCGCGGCTCCGGCGTGGTGACCATCGCCCAGAAGAGCCTCACCTGCCTCTTCCCCGCCGTGAGCGGCAAGCGCGTCGTGTGGGAGTCCGGGCCGGCCCGGAGAGTCCTCTCCCACATCCACATCTACGGCGCCCGCCTCAACTGATCGAACGGTACAGGGGTTTACCCAGCCCTTCCGGATGTCGATAGACCCTTCCAGGAGGAGTTCTACCGGTTTGGGGTCCGAGAGTGGAACGATCGACACAGAGACGGGGAGCCGCCGTTGAGGCGCGGGTCCAGGACGAGCCGGGAGTGGATCCCGCGCTGGGTCTCCTGGTGGCCGTGACCTCCCTGCTGCTCGCCCTGGCGCTGGGCACCGGGCTGTTCCTGCTGCTGCCGGCGGCCGTCTGACCGGCCGCCGGTTCAGGGCGAGAAACGGAAGCCCTGCCGGGTGATCACCCGGTCGCACGCGGCGGCGACCTCGGGGTCGTACCGCGTGCCCGCTCCCTCACGGATCTCGGCGAGCGCGGCCTCGATACCCAGCGCAGGGCGGTACGGCCGGTGCGACGACATGGCCTCCACCACGTCGGCCACGACGAGGATGCGGGTCTCGGGCAGGAGCCCGTCACCGGCGAGCCCGTTGGGGTACCCCGAGCCGTCCAGGCGCTCGTGATGCTGCAGCACCATCTCCGCAACGAGACGGCCGAAGTCGATCACCGAGAGGATCTCGTACCCGGCCTGCGAGTGCTGTTTGATGAGGTTGAACTCCACGGGGCTGAGGCGTCCGGGCTTGGCCAGGATCTCAGCCGGCACGGAGATCTTGCCGATGTCATGGATAAGGGCGCCGAGACGAAGCCCGTCCAGCTCGGCGCCCCGCATGCCCATCTCGCTCGCGATCGCCGCGGCGAGCTCCGCCACGCGGCGCTCGTGCCCGGCAGTGTACGGGTCGCGCGTCTCGACCACCTGGCTCATCGCGAGCACGGTGCCCTCGACGGTGCGCCGCAGCTGCTCCGCCTGGCGGCGCACCTGCTCCTGTGCCTCCACCTGCTCGGTCACGTCGAGCATGAGCCCACCGACCAGCGGCGACGCCCCGTCGCGGGGGATCGGGAAGTGGAGCGAGTGCAGGTGTCGAAGCTGGTCCCCTCGACGCATCGTCATCACCTCGTCCACCATCTCGCCCGCAAGGGCGCGCACGGTGGACCGCTTCGACACCTCGACCTCCTCCGGCGACCAGAGATCCTCAGGTCGCCGGCCGAGCCAGGCCTCCTCGCCGCCCTCGACCGTCGCCCCCCAGAGCGAACTGACGTACAGGTAGCGCCGGTCGGCGTCCTTGATGGTGACGATACCGGGGATCTGCTCGGCGAACAGGCGGAAGCGCTCTTCGCTCTCCTTGAGGGCACTCTTCGCCCGGCGCCGGTCGGTGATGTCGTCCACGGCCACCGTGACGTGTGGAACGCCGTTCAGGAGCATGGGTTCCGCTCCGATCCGGAGCCACTTCACCTCGATCTCGCCGTTGTGCTGTGAGTCCAGCGTGAGTTCGACACCACGCAGCGACACGCCGCCGGCCAGTGCTGCGGCGACCGCATCATGAAGCGGGCAGAGCGGGCACTGGGGGGAGGTCTCGCAGCTCTCCCCGGCCTGCGGACGGCCGGCGCACCCAAGGACGTCGCCGCAGTGGACATCGCTGTCCGACCTGTGCTCCAGAAGACGCTCGTCCGCGCACCCGGCGAGTCGCAGCGCGGCGCGGTTCGCGCGCACCACATGCAGCCGGTCGTCGAAGACCAGCATGGCCACCGGCGACGCCTCGAAGATCGCCGCCAGGCTGGTCTGCTCGGCCAGCACCCGCTCCTCGGCCTCGACGCGACCGGTGACGTCTCGGCCGTAGCTGATCACGAGACCGGCATCGTCCAGGTAGTTGGTGGTGATGTCGAGCACGAGCCGGCGCCCCGAGCCCGTGAGGCAGTCGACCCGGGATTCGACCACGCGACCCTCCAGCACGGCGTCCCACATGCCGAGCCATCGGGCTCCTTGCACGGTCCCTTCGACCTCCCAGAGCTTGCGCCCGACGAACTCGTCGCGCGGGAGTCCGAACACGCGGCAGGCGTAGTCGTTGACGTAGACGACCGTTCCGTCCCGCGCGGCGGTCGTGATGGCGAGCGACGCGTGGTCCAGGACGAACAGCGCCAGGTGCGCCGATTCAGCCGCCTGGCGATGGGCGCGCCGCAGGTCGGCTCCGTCCACGGCGCGCCGGACGGCCGGCGCCAGCCGCGTCAGATTGTCCTTGAGCACGTAGTCGACGGCGCCCGCCGACATGGTGGCCACCGCCGTATCCTCGTCGATGCTGCCGGACACGGTGATCGCCGGCAGGTCGGGCGCGAGCTCGGCGATGAGACGCAGCGCCTCCACGCCCGAGAAGCCGGGGATGTTGTAGTCCACCAGGGCCACGTGCCACGACTCGCCGTCCAGCACGGTCCGCAGCGCCCCCTCGGTCTGCACCCTGTCCCACTGCGGCGCCAGCCCGGCCTCGCGGAGCCGTCGGAGCTGCAGGTCGACG
>DAIQNY010000241.1:0-4881 GCA_036788155.1 Actinomycetota bacterium
CGCGGCCCATGCCGCGCCCAGATCCCATTCCGCGGCCGCGGCCCATGCCGCGCCCAGATCCCATTCCGCGGCCGCGGCCCATGCCGCGCCCAGATCCCATTCCGCGGCCGCGGCCCATGCCGCGCCCGAACCCCTGACCGCGCCCGTACCCCGGGGCGCGAACAGCCTGGGGCGCGGCGACGTCGGCGGCGCAGAGACCGCGGCCTCCACCCGTCATGGGCCCGAGGCCCTGTGGTCCTGTTCCATCCAGCCCTGGCATTTCTGCCTCCCTTCGACGCACGGCGCTTGCCGCAACGTGATTGTTATGAGCATATGCCCATATTATACCCAGGCCGCGGGAATGCAAGCAGGGCTGTGCCCCAGTACTCGGCGTAAGATGCGTCAGGGGGCTGAGTGGGCGAGACCGCCGGTTCCGCCGCGAAGAGGGGAGCGCGTATGTACAGGTGTCCAGAGTGCGCGACGACCGCGTGTCGCGATGGCGAGCAGGGTCCATTTCCGAAAGGCTGTCCGACCAGGGACCTCGACAGGGCGGCGCTGGCCGATCTGTACGGCACGTCGTCCGAGGGCGAACTTGCCCGGCACGCGGCACGCGTGGAGGCAGAGGGCTACTGTCGATTGACGCGGCTCGAGGAGATCATGCGGTTCGCACGCCGCTGTGGGTTCTCGCGGCTCGGGCTCGCGCACTGCATCGGGCTGCGAGCCGAGGCCGCCGTGGTGACTCGGGTGTTCGAGGCCCACGGGTTCCAGGTAGATGGGGTGGCATGCAAGGCGGGCGCTCTGCCCAAGGAGATCCGAGGCCTGGATGAGCACGAGAAGCTGTCAGCGGGAGGCTTCGAGGCCATGTGCAATCCCGTCGGCCAGGCGCAGGTGTTGGCGACGGCGGGGACGCAACTCAACGTGATGCTGGGGTTGTGCGTAGGCCACGACAGTCTGTTCATGAAGCATTCTGCCGCGCCGGTGACCGTGCTGGCCGCCAAGGACAGGGTGCTGGGGCACAATCCGCTGGCGGCCGTCTACCTGGCGGACGGCTACTACCATGACAGGCTGTTTCCGGCGGACGCCGGCGATTGACCGGGATGCCGTCCCGGACTCCGACGCCGAGTCTAGCTCTCCTGCCGACGCTCGCCGCGACGCACGAACTCGTCCCCGCTCACTCGCTCGGTCCAGCCGCCTTTGGTCCCCAACCGCAGGTCGAAACCCTCGACATACGGCTTGATGTCAAGGAGCGGCGTGCCGTCCAGGACGTCAACATCCTCCACGACGAGTTCGGGCCCGCGACGCTCGAGCAGGTGGACGACGCTGAGGCCGATGGGGTTGGGCCGAATCGGTGAGCGCGTGGCGAAGATCCCATGAGGGACGTCCTCAAGGAACGGCACGATGAGGAGAGAGCGCTCCCCGGAGAGGGCGTTCGTCGCCTCGGCCGTGCGGTGCAGCCAGTAGATGAGATGCAGGTGTGAGAAGCCCTCGATGTCGGTGAGCGCCTCCTCGTACTCGGGGAAGACCTCGATGCGCCCGGCGCTGCCGGACGCGCACACCGACTGGATGGGGGTGTGCGCCGGCTTGGTGTGCTCGGTGTGGATGATGCCGACCGGCTTCAGAACCAGATTCTCCATGCTTCCTCCTGCTTCACGCCGCCGTCCAGCATACTAGTCGGGCCAAGCCGAGCGACCAGGGAGAGAGGCGTGTTCAATATCGATGAGGCCATCCGGCGGATCAAGACGGGGCCAGGGTCAGCCGGTATCGGCATGGTCCTGGCCCATCAGGGCATCGTCCGCGGTTCATCCAGGGCGGGCGACCGCGTGCAGGGCATGCGCCTGGCGGTGGACCGGCAGCGGTTCGCCGAGGCAGTGAGCGAGGCGCGGACGTGGCCGGGCATCGTGGCGGTGGAAGGCTGGGTCAATGAGGGCGACCTCAGAGTGGGCGACGACATCATGAAGCTCGTGATCGCCGGCGACATCCGCGAGAACGTCTTCGGTGCCCTGCAGCGGCTCGTCGGCATCGTCAAGAGTGAGGTCGTGACCGAGACCGAGTTGAGCTGAGCGCGCCAAGCTCTCCGCGCTGAACGTCCCTCCAGCTACGGCAGCACCACATCCTTGCCGCGGTCTGCTCCGGAGTGGCACACGTAGACATTGCGCACGCGCAGCACCACGGCGGCCTTGGGATCCGTGTCCGGCTTGGACTCGTGCACCCAGGAGGCGGTGTCGTCGTAGACCTGTCCGGAGCGCTGGACCTCCGCCTCGCCCTTGATCTGGTACGCCCGCTTCGTCTCCATGTCCCAGACGCAGACGGCGACGCGCGGGTTCTCCTCGAGGTTCTTCGCGCCCTTGTCCATGAAGTTGTCGGCGACCAGCACGGCGGAGTCGTCGAGAGCCTTCACGAAGGTCATGGGGACCACGTTGGGCACGCCGTCCCGCGACGCGGTCGCCACCGGCACCACCTTTGTCTGCGCCAGCACGCGCAGCACGTCCTCGTCCATGCGACCCACGTCAACCTCCTCATAGCGACCGCCGTGGTCCCTCTGGCGGCGGGACTCTTCCTGGCCGGCCGATTCTAGATGAGCATATGCCCACGATGCCAGCGGGGCGCGAGGAGGACCTCGGCGAAGTGCTCCGAGAGCGAACTGGGCATATGCTAAGTATGGAGGGGGCGCGGGGCGCTGCTCCCCGATGCTCCGAGGGCGGACTGGAGGTATGCCATGCACGCCGTACGCGATCGGCTCGGCTCGAGGGATCAAGCGGGCTTCGAAACGGTGGTGCGTGATGCGTGCCGGGCGCACCACTTCAAGAGGGACGCCGTCCCGCGCGAGGACGTCGAGCACATGACGAGTCTGGCGATATGCGCCGTGACGGCGTGCGCCGTCCAGCCATGGCGGTTCATCGCCGTGCAGGACGTGCGGCTCCTGAATAGCATGCAGCATGCCGTGCTTGAACGGTTCGAAGAACTGGCGCTGAGGCCCGGGCTCGCACTCCAGGAGCAGAAGAGGACGATGGCGCGCGCGCAGGCGCTACTGTTCGCCAAAGCGCCGCTGTGCATCGCGGTGCTGGCGCTTCCGCATGCGTCGGCGATGGAGGAACTGCTGGAGCTCGGCGGCATGACGGCGGAGGAGCGCGAGCGACTCTGCGTGCGGCCTGAGTTGCAGAGCGCGGGGGCGGCGGTGCAGTTGTTGGCTACCGCCGCCCATTCGATGGGCTACGCGACGTGCTGGACGTGTGCGCCCATCGTCGCGGCCGAGAGGCTCGAGGCGCTTCTCGGCGTGGAGCCTCCGGCGAGGCTGGTGGCGCTCGTTGCCGTCGGCCGCCCGGCGGAGGCGCCCACGGCGGTCCGGCAGCGCCCGCTCGACCAGGTGCTCTCGTTCAGATGACGGAGAACGGCCGCGACCGCAGGTGACCTGCGGTCGCGGGCCGTTCTCACGCCGCCTGACGGTCCCCCCACAGCGAGGACCGCGGGCAGGCCGCGGGTCGTCGTGGCGCGGCCCTCGTCGCCAGGCGAAGCTAGATGAACAGGTTGACGTTGGCCTCGTCGGCCTCGCCGAGGTAGGCGGCGACGCCCGCGTACTCGAGGCCGTCGATCATGTCCTCTTCCTTGAAGCCGAGGATGTCCATCGAGAGCGTGCAGGCGACGAACTTGACGCCCATTTCCCGCGCGGACTCGAAGAGCTCCTCGAGCGACATGGCGTTCTGGTCCTTCATGACCTTGCGCATGAGCGGAGCGCCCGCCCCGGCGAAGTTCATCTTGGAAAGCCCCAGCCGCTTGGTGCCCTTGGGCATCATGCCGCCGAAGGCCTTCTGCAAGAAGCTCTTGCCGGCGTCGCCGGTGGAAGCACGCTTCTCCGGCTTGCGCAGGATGTTGAGGCCCCAGAACGTGGCGAAGATCGTCACGTCGTCACCCATGGCGGCGGCGCCGTTGGCGATGATGAGCGCCGCCATCACCTTGTCGAAGTCGCCGCTGAACAGGATGATCGTCTTCTTGGTCGTGTCCACTCCAGCACCTCCAGTGCTGTCTTCTCGTGCCTTGCGGGGCCTTGTCAGGACGTGTACGCCTCGCGCAGGTACTCCGAGATGTCCTTGAAGCGCATCGTGGACCCTGCGGCGTTGCTCAGGTTGACGAAGCACATGGGGCACATGGTGACCGCGTCGCAGCCGGCCTCCCGGAGCTGCGCCACGCGCTTCTCCGCGTTGGCCGCCGCCTTGGCCGGGTACAGCGACTCGACGGGGCCGCCGCAGCACCACGTCTGGCGACCCGTGTTCTCCGGGTCGCGCAGCGTGAGGCCGGCGGCCGCCAGGAGCTCGCGCGGCTCGTCCACGACGTCCTCGTAGCGGGCGAAGACGCACGAGTCGTGCAGCACGACCTCGCCGTCCAGCTTCCTGCCCGAGTGGCCGTTGCCGCCGAAGCCCTGCTCGGCCAGCACCTCGAGGTAGCTCTTCACCTCGACGTCGTACCCCTTCAGGATCTTGGGATAGGTGCTGCGCAGCATGGTCGTGGTGTGCGGGTCGATGGTGATGACCGTCTTCACGCCGTACTTCTTGAGCACTGCGTGGACCTTGCGGGCGTGCTCGACGACGACCTCGTCCAGGCCCAGGTCGTAGGCCAGGGCGCCTGAGTAGAGGTCGTCCTCGTAGAGCGCGCCGAACTGCACCCCGGCCTTGCGCAGCAGGTGCACGACGTTGATCGGCACCTGATCGTAGCGGGCGCGCTCCTCCGCCGAGGGCCGCGCCATGAACGCCGAGACGTTGACGAACTGGTTGACCTTGCGCCCGAGCTTCGTGTACTTGCCCAGCCACGAGTCGCCCATCTTGATCTCGGCCTTCACCAGGCCCTCGATGTACGGGATGAGCTGGTACATCATCCCGGTGTAGAGCACGGTCTCGCCGCCGCGCGGCA
>DAIQNY010000242.1:0-4867 GCA_036788155.1 Actinomycetota bacterium
GGGTGGCGATGGCGTTGCCGCCGAACACGCAGCCCACGTAGCCGGCCTCGATGAGGCGGGCCAACTGCGGCGCCGCCCCGGTGTGCACCACGGCGGGGCCGACCACGGCGATCGTCAGTCGGCCCTCCTCCCTGACCTGCCGCAAGATGTGCGCCACCTCGTGGACGATCTGCGCCTTGGGCTTCTCCGAGCTGACGGCGCTGGCCATGAATTCGAACGGCTGGCTCTCCCGCGGCCGCTCGAGCGGCAGGACGCGGATGCCTCGGTGGCCGGTGACGAAGAGGTCGCCGGCCCTCACGTCGCTCATCGCCACCGTCTCCGCCCGGCCTGCTTCGACGTCCACCCGCACGCCGCAGTCCATCTCGGGGTGTTCGACGCGTACCCATTCCCCGCGGACCCTGACGAAGGTGACGAGGTTGGTCGTCGAGTAGAAGGCGTCAGGGAAGACGCCGTCCATGTCCGCGGCCTGGAGGACGGCGTCCTGCGGCTTGACGGCGACGACGCCGAACTCGGTGATCGCCGTCATGATCTCGTCCAGATGGGCGGCGTCGCGCCCGAAGATACGCATCACCGCGTGCGACGGGTCGTCCTTCATCCGGCCGACCTCGAAGGTGAGCATCTCGAACTCGCCGTCGAGGTCCATCACCTCGTCCATGATGTGCGGCATCATCAGCGAGTCGATGAGATGACCTTCGATCTCGACGTCTTCGTATGGCTTCTCGGGCATTGCGCCTCCCGTGGACTGCGAGGGATGCCAGTCTACTCCTTGCCCACCCCACACCACCGCATGACGAGCAGCGCGAGCGCCTGGGAGAACGCCACGAGGTCGTCGACGGCCACCCACTCGTCCACGGCGTGCGCGGTCTCGGTGCGCCCCGGTCCGAAGCAGACGGTCGGAGTGCCGCCAACGCGCGTGAAGGTCGCCCCGTCGTGCCAGCTGTCGAACCCGCTCACCGCTCCGGTGCGACCGGCGTGCGCCGCCGCTGCGAGCGCGGTCTCCACCAGAGGGTGTCCCGCCGAGACCTCCGCGGGGACCATCTCGCAGTCCCACTCCCACTCCAGAGGGTGCTCCCGCAGCCAGGGATCGGATGCTGCGGCGGCATCGACGACAGCGGCGATCTCGTCCTGCAGGCCGCGAGCGGTGCCGTCCTCGCCGACGCAGCCCGGCGGGTACACCACCTCGCACACCAGCCGGCAGCTCGCTGGGTACGTGACCTCCCACTCGCCGCCCTGGATGACGGTCGGGACGATGTCGCCGGGCGAGACGAGCGGGTGCCGCATGTCCGGGCGCAGCCGCCAGTCGTCACGCAGGCGCTCGATCGCGCCGAGCACCGCGCGCATCTTCTCGATGGCGTTCACGGCGCCGCCGTCGCGCCAGTGCGGCTGGCTCATCTCGGCGTGGCCGGGGCGGCCGCGGGTCGTGATGATCGGCGTCAGCGACCCGCGACAGGCCACCCAGACGTCGAAGTCGGTGGGCTCCGCGCAGACGCCGGCGTCGGCGCGCACGCCGTGCTCCACGGCGGCCCAGCCTCCGGCGCCGGTGGACTCCTCGTCGGTGACCGTGCAGGTGACGACGTCGCCGGCGAGCTCCACGCCCTCGCGGCGCAGCACCTCGAGGGCGAACACCATGCCGGCGACGCCGGCCTTCATGTCGGCGATGCCGCGCCCGTAGATGCGCCCGTCCCGGACCTCGGCGGCGAAGGGCGCGCTGCTCCACAGCTCCGCCGGCTCGGCCGAGACGGCGTCGATGTGGCCGAGCAGCAGCAGGCTGCGGCCGCCGCCACGGCCCGCCCTGCGGGCCGCGAGTTGCGGCCGCCCCGTGAAGTCCAGACCTGCGGGGAGGAACCGGCCGCCCGTGGTGGGCGGCGGCTCCCAGAGATCCACGGCCGCCCCGGCGGCGGTCAGGCGCGCCGCGAGCAGGCGCTGCAGTCGCTCCTCGTCGCGCGGCGGATCCCCCAGCTCGCGTGCCGTCGTGTCCAGCTTGACGAGATCCCGGGCCAGCTCCACCAGCTCGTCGCGGCCGTCCTGGATCGCCGCGACGACTCGTTCCTCCATTGCGGTCTGCGATCCCGCGGCGGCCATTTCAGACCACCGTGAGCGTCGCCGAGAAGCGGGCCGGGATCTCCACCCCCGTCTCGGTGGCGATCATGGTGTCGATGACGCCTACGCCCTCCTTGCGGGGGACGTCCCAGAGCTGGACCTCCCAGTTCGCGACGAACCCGGGGTCGAACCTCCCGGCCTCGAACCCCTCCTCGTCGCTCAGGTAGACGTGCCCCACCCAGTCTGGCGGCGGCGTCGCGCCGAGCACGTAGCCGCCGACCCACCACACGTACTCGCGCAGGCCGCCGGCCGCGTCGACCGCGGCGTCCATGAGGTCCTGGAGCCGCTGCGTCGGATCGCTCGGCCTCAGCTGTGCCACGGTCTCATCCCGGGCCTGGGCGAGCTTCGAGAGCTTCTCGGCCCAGAACGGGTCCTCGCCGAGGCAGAAGGCGCGTGCGGTGTTGCCGTGGTAGTGATGCCGCGCCGCCGACATGTCGATCATGAGCAGCTCTCCGGCCTCGATGCGCCGGTCGCTTGCGGGATGGTGGAAGTTGAAGGTGTTGGGACCCGTGCGCACCATCATGCGGATGCCCGGCTCGTCGCCGCCCAGGCGGGCGCACTCGTGGTACAGCAGGCCCATGATCTCCCTCTCGCTCATCCCCGGTTCTAGGGTCGCGGCGAGCGTCTCGTAGGCGACGTCTGCGATCGCCAGCGCCTCGCGCACGTACTCCAGCTCGCGAGGCGACTTGAGGAGACGGACGTGGTCGACCGTCCAGGAGCCGTCCACCACGTCCTTCGCACCGGCGGCTGTGAGCCGGGCGGCGAGCTCCTGCAGGGCTGGACCGGCCGGCGCCCAGCTCCAGTACTCGAGCGCCGCCCGGCCCCCGAGCAACCCACGGTCGCGCAGGGTGGCGGCCACGACCTGGGGGCCCTCCGGGTAGTAGAACCCGTCCTCCCCGTACGTCACGCCGTCCTGCACCGCCGGCGACCAGCCCGGCGCGTGGTCCCACGTGTCGAACATGATGGGCGCCACGCCTGCATCGAGCGGTACCGCCAGCCCCGTGACGTTACGGCCGTCCCACCAGACGGACTGGTGCCCGAGCAGGTAGTACAGGTTGGCGGGCGAGGTGACGTACAGCAGGTCGATCTCGCGGCGCTGCATCTCTTCGCGCGTGCGGGCCAGACGGTCTGCGTACTCCTCGCGCGGGAACGGCAGCGGCCACTCGCCGGATGTGGACATGACTCCCCCTCCTGTCGGTGCCACGATCGCCGGTACGGCATGCGGACCAATCGTACTCAGGCGCGCGAAGCGCCGCCAGGACCCGGCCTGGACCCCCGCGTCTTGACCTCCCACCGCGGGCTGCCTATGGTCGGCGGACACGGAGGCGGCGCCCGCCCGCACCGACCATCTGCACCGGGGGGAGAGGCATGAGAGCCCACACACGGCCGGGAAGCCTGATCGTCAGAGCGTCGCTCGCACTGGTCCTGCTGCTGCTCCCGGCGGCATTCGCCGCGGCGGCAGCGGCTTCGACTGCCAGTCCATCTCCCGCGGAAGACGAGCCGGTGGTCAACTGGACCTGGCTCGGAGCAGGCCTGGGCGGCGCGATCATCCTGCTCGTGCTGATGTACTTGCTGGCGCGCCTCCTCGGAAGACGACAGGCCAGAGGCTGACGGCGGCAACCAGCTGGGTCCCGTTCGCCGGTGCTAGCATCGGGGAGGCGGATCGGGAGCCGTCCGGATCAGGAGGTGGGACCTTGTCGCGCACGGCCGTCGTCATCGTCGTGATCGTTGCGGCGCTCATCGCCGCCGTCGTCGTGTTCGTCGCCTGGCGCCCCTTCGCGGAGGACGACACCATCAGGACGCGTGCCCTCGGCGTGTGGGAGGAGTCCGTGGCCACGCTCCCTGTCAGGATGACCGTCAGCTCGAGGAACGGCGTGGCGGACGGGGACGCCGATACCGAGTACTGGGTCACGTATCCCCTCATGTCGGACACGCCCTTCCCCGCCCGGCTGGACGAGGAGCAGATCCAGGTCTTCGACGCGGAGCAGCAGAGAGTGCTCTGGTCCATCGTCTACGATGACGGAGCAGACGCCCTCATCGTGACGCAGCCCGCCGGCGGCGACTCCTTCGTCCTGCGCCGAATCTCGGAGTGAGCGTTACCGGCTCGTCCCGCTCACTCCTCGCCGTCGAGCCTTCCTCACGGTCCCGAGAGACCGCCGCCGGACGCGCACGCGTCGGCGACGCGATGAACGACGATCCGTAGAACCGGATGGTCGCGTCGTCGGCCGCGGGCCGCCTGAGCGGCCCGCGGCCCGTGCGGATCAGGCGCCGCCGTAGCCGCCCTTCCCGACGCGCTTCACCCACAGCTGGGTGAGGAGGAAGTACACGACCATGGCGACGATCATGGAGGCGAACGTCGCCGACGTGTACGGGAACGCCGCCGAGTACCAGAGCGTCACGGGGTTGAGCAGGGCAGCGAACGTGCCCACGCCCGCCCCGATCGCGATGTACGCGGCGATGTTCCAGCCTCTCCAGTAGTCGTAGGGGCTCCCCTTGCGCGCGTCGTAGAGCGCGTACAGATCGAGCTTCTGCCGACGCAGCAGGAAGTAGTCGACGCAGATGATGCCGATCGGCGGGGCGTAGCCCAGCCCGATCCAGTAGAGGAACTGGAAGAAGTTGTCGTAGATGAGGCTGGGCTTGATCAGCAGGAACACCGCGAGCCCGAGGAAGATCGTGATGAGGACGTCCCAGCGCATGGTGGCCAGGAACCTGACGCCCTCCTGGCGCATGGCGACGCAGACCTGGTAGGCCTGGACCGAGATCGTCG
>DAIQNY010000243.1:0-4856 GCA_036788155.1 Actinomycetota bacterium
CCCACCCGCACGTCCGTGGGGTGCCGCCGGCCGCGGCGCAGGCCGACGCCGCCGACGAGCCGGTCGGCGGCGCCCCGCAGTTCCCAGGCCCAGTCCCACGCCCGGTAGCCGCGCCGGCCCCCGAGGGCCCGGACGACGGCGAAGGTCTCCGCCGGCGTCGCCCGAACCACAGTCTGCCGGCGCTCGATCAGTTTGCCCTCCTGGGTCGTGAGGACCCTGGGCTCCACGTCTCCCCCGCTCGTCACCAGGGCGTCAGACCAGGTGGTCTCGACCTCGCCGGCGTCCAGCCCCGCCACCGCCGCCTGCACCGCCGTGGCGTAGGCGCAGGGGTGCACGTCGGGAAAGAGGTCATGCGCGCTACGGTCGCGCACGACCGTCTCGTTGCGCAGGCCTTCGATGAGGGGACGCGCCATCTGGGACGGGATCGGCGTGACCAGATGTACCCAATACGACGACAGCGTAGGGGTGAGGACCGGGACGGGCTGAAGGCGCCGCGTCAGTCCCCTGGCTTGAGCGTATCCGAGCATCATCTCCCCGTAGGTGAGCACGTCGGAGCCGCCGATCTCGATCACTCGTCCGGCGCTCTCCGGCACGTCCAGCGCCGCCACGAGGTAGGTGAGGAGGTCGTCCACGGCGATCGGCTGCACCCGCGTGTACACCCACTGGGGGCAGATCATCACCGGCAGCCGCTCCGTGAGGTACCTGATCATCTCGAATGAGATGCTCCCGGAGCCCACCACCACCGCGGCGCGGAACTCGGTGACGGGTACGCCCCCCTCGCGTAGAGCCTCGCCGGTCTCCTGCCGTGAGCGGAGGTGCCGGGAGAGGCCCGCCTCGGGATCGCCGAGCCCGCCCAGATAGATGATGCGCTCCACGCCGGCCCGGGCGGCGGCGTCGCCGAAGGCTGCCGCCGCTGCCAGGTCACGCTCCTGATAGCCCGCGCCCCGTGCCAGGGAGTGAACCAGGTAGTAGGCGACGCCGACGCCCTTCAGGGCGTCGCCGAGCGTCTCCGGGCGCAGGACGTCGCCGGCCACGACCTCGACCTGGTCGGCCCAGCCGCGCCCGCCCAACCGCATCGGGTCGCGGACCAGCACCCGCACGCGTCGGTCATGCTGCAACAGCCGGGGGACGAGCCGTCCGCCGACATAGCCGGTGGCGCCGGTGACGAGCACACGTGAGCGGTGCGGTGCCGGAACGGTCAAGATCCCTCCCGCGAACGGCCGGTGGAACCGGCGACCGCTACAGGATACCCGGAAGGGGGACGATGGCGAGTCGCATCCCGATGAGGTAGCCCACGAAGAAGGCGACGGCGGCGACGGCGATCACGATGAGGAGCGCCACGAGGAAGCGCACGACGGGATGAGCCTTCTGCTGTGCCATTCACCTCTCCTCGAGTTTGCGCCAGTATATCCGAACGACCGCGGTGGCGAGCCTGGCGCTCAGCGGCCCTCCGCAAGTACGTCGCGCAGGTCCTCGAGCAGGTAGAGCGACCCGGCGATGAGCACGCTCCCCCCCTCCCCCGCCAGCTCTCTTGCGCGCGTCAGGGCGAGATGGGGCTCCGGTACCGGAGACACCCCCAGAGCTGCCGTCGGCCCGCGGCGGACGGCCGACGCCGCGTCCGCCAGAGCAGAGGCCGGGAGGCTGCGCGGCTCGCTCGCCTGTGTGCAGACCACGTCGTCAAGCAGCGGCAGCAGGCCCTCCAGCATGGTCGCGTAGTCCTTATCCCGCATCATGGCGAGAACGCCCACGGTCGGTCGAGGGACCTGGACGGCCTCGAGGCTCTGCGCCAGTACGCGCACGCCGTCGGGGTTGTGGGCGCCGTCGGCGAGGACGAGAGGTCGCTCGGAGACCACCTGCAGGCGCCCCGGCACCGCGGTGCCGGCCAGCCCCTGCCGAACGGCGGCCTCATCGAGGCCGCCGACGAGCAGGCGCACCGCGGCGACCGCGAGGGCGGCGTTCCGCACCTGGTAGAGGGCCGGGGTGGGCACGCTCAGACCGGCCCACCTCTCTCCTTCGCCGTCCGGGGCGAAGCTCACGGCGAAGTCGTCCGGCGTGCCCGCGACCTCCAGGTCTCCGGGCCCCGCGACAGGGCGCAGGAAGTGGGGTCGCGCGCCGGTCGCGGAACAGACCCGGCGCGCTTCATCCTCGAGTCCGACGAGCTCCCCGAACACAACGTCGCCGCCTTTGATCACCGCTGCCTTCTCGGCGAAGATGAGCTCCCGCGTGTGGCCCAGCACCTCGGTGTGCTCGAGCGCGATGTTGGTGAGCACCACCACCGGCGCCGCGACCACGTTGGTGGCGTCCAGGCGCCCGCCGAGACCGGCCTCCAGCGCCACGGCCTCCACCCGGCTCTTCGCGAAGGCCAGCAGCGCCGCGACGGTGAGGACCTCGAACTGCGTCGTCTCGCCCAGGTCACGAGGAAGGCCGGCGACCTCCTTTCGGACGCGCTCCACCGCAGCGCCGAACACGGCGTCGGCCACCGGCCGGCCGTCCACGATCACGCGCTCCGTCCAGCCGGAGATATGGGGCGACAGGTAGGCGCCGGCCTTCAGGCCGTGAGCGCGAAGCAGGGCCTCGCAGTAGCGCGTAGTGGACGACTTGCCGTTGGTGCCGACCACGTGGATCACGCGGTAGGCGTGCTGCGGGCGGCCCAGGCGCTCGAGCAGCACGCTCACCCGCTCCAGGCCCGGTCGCATGCCGAACGCGGCCAGCGACCCGAGGTAGGCCTCCCAGCCCGCCTCGCCCGACCGGCCGTCCATCAGCCGCGCAGCTGCGCGAGCCTGGCGGCGAGTCCGTCCCGCTCGGCCACGTGCGCGGCGAGCTTGTCGCGTTCCTTGGCCACGATGTGTTCCGGAGCCTTGTTCACGAACTTGTCGTTGCCGAGCTTCGCCTCTCCGCGCTTGACCTCGCCCTCAGCCTTCGCCAGTTGCTGTTCGAGGCGGGCGATCTCCTCTGCCCTGTCGACGGCGGCCGCGACCTCGATCCGCCCTCCCGGGACGAGGACGACCGTGGCGTCGTCCGCCGGGTCTCCACCGAAATCGACCGCGGTCCGCGCCAGGGACCGGAACGCGCCGGCGTAGGGTGCGTACCGCGCCTCCGCGCCGGCGGCGTCGCCGACGAACACGGCGTCCAACACCTTGCCCGGCGCGATCTCCGCCTCGGCGCGGAAGCGCCGCAGCGCGTCGACGGCAGCCTGCAGCGCACCGATGGCCTTCTCGGCCTGCGGATCGAGGTGCGCCTCTTCGTGGCGCGGGTGGTCCTGCGTCAGCAGCGGCGCCGCGCCGTACTGCTCGGCGATCTCCTCGGTGACGAACGGCATGAAGGGGTGCAGGAGCCGGACGATCTGGTCGAGCATCCAGCGGGCGTGTGCCGCGGCCTGCGCCTTCTGGACCTCGTCCTCGCCGTACAGGCGCACCTTGACGAGCTCCAGGTACCAGTCGCAGAACTCGTCCCAGACGAAGTGGTAGAGCGCATCGACGGCGGCGGTGAAGTCGTACTCGGCGACCGCCGCCTCGACCGCACCGAGACACCGCTGGAACCGGCTCGCGATCCAGCGGTCGACCTGGTCGGCCTCGCTGCGCTCGGCCTCGTAGCCCTCGCTGCCGAGCAGCACGAACCGGGCCGCATTCCACAGCTTGTTGGCGAAGCCGCGGCCCATGGCGATCTTCTCTTCACTGAAACGCACGTCCTGCGTGCTGCTCATGAGCAGGAGGCCGAAGCGCGTGGCGTCCGCCCCGTGCTCGTCGATCATCTCCAGCGGGTCGATGCCGGTGCCCAGGCTCTTGCTCATGCGCCGGCCGTCGGGCGCCTGGATGACCGAGTGGATGTAGACGTCATCGAACGGGATGTCGTCCATGAACTCGAGACCCATCATGACCATGCGCGCGACCCAGAGGAAGATGATGTCGCGCGCCGTGCTCAGGACGTTCGTCGGGTAGAAGTAGGCCAGATCCTCGGTCTGGTCCGGCCAGCCGAACGTGGCGAACGGCCACAGCGCGGAGCTGAACCACGTGTCGAGCACGTCGGTCTCACGCGTGAGCTCGGTCGAGCCGCACTCGGCACAGGCGTGCGGCTCGGTCTCGGCCACGCTGACGTGGCCGTCAGGGCAGTACCACACCGGCAACTGGTGTCCCCACCAGAGCTGGCGGCTGATGCACCACGGGCGCAGGTTGTCCATCCAGTCGACGTAGACGCGGCCCCAACGCTCGGGCGTGAAGCTGATCTTCCCCTCACGAACGACGTCGGTCGCCGGCAGCTTGAGCTCATCCATGTCCATGAACCACTGCTCGCTGATGAGCGGCTCGATGGGCGTGCCGCAGCGGTCGCAGGTCGCCACGCTGTGCGGGTAGTCCTCGACCTTCACGAGCGCGCCGAGCGCGCGAAGATCCTCCACGACCCGCTCGGCGGCCTCCTCCACCTCGAGCCCCGCGTACGGACCCCCGGCCTCGGTGATGCGGCCGTCCTGGCCGATGGCCTGGACGGCCTCCAGCCCGTGTGTGCGGCCGATGTCGAAGTCGGTGAGATCGTGAGCCGGCGTGATCTTCAGGGCTCCGGTCCCGAACTCCGGATCGACACGCTCGTCCGCCACGATCCTGAGCTCGCGCCCGAGCAGCGGCAGGAAGGCCGTCTTGCCGACGACATCCGTGTACCGCTCGTCGTCGGGGTGCACGGCCACCGCCGTGTCACCCAACATGGTCTCAGGTCGGGTCGTGGCGATGGTGACACCGCCGCCACCCTCGACCTCGTAGCGGATATGGTTGAGCGTGCCCGGCATGTCGCGGTACGCGACCTCGAGATCGCTGATGGCCGTGCCGCAGCGCGGGCACCAGTTCACCAGGTAGCTGTCCTTGTGGATG
>DAIQNY010000244.1:0-4830 GCA_036788155.1 Actinomycetota bacterium
CGTAGCGGCGCTGGCCCTCGGCGTAGATGGTGTCGAAGGCGAGCGACGACTTGCCGGAGCCGGAGAGGCCGGTGATGACGATGAAGCGGTCGCGCGGCAGCGTGAGACTGATGTCCTTGAGGTTGTGCTCGCGCGCGCCCGTGATGATGAGATCGGTGGTCATTCCACTCCTAGGATAGCGGCGACCGCCAGGACCGTCAGTCGGCGGTCGCGCTCGCCCCAGAGGCTACCAAAACGAACGTATGTTCGCAAGGCGATGGCGCCGGGTTCAGGTCTCGAACGCGAAGCCGCCGTCGAAGACCCGGCGGCAGGCCTCCGCCACCTCCGGGTCGTACCACCGCCCGGCGCCGCTGCGGATCTCGTCGAGGGCCGGTTCGAGACCGAGCGCGGGTCGGTACGGCCGGTGGGACGCCATCGCCTCCACCACGTCCGCGACGGCGAGGATCCGCGCCTGCCGCAGGATCGCCTCGCCGCTCAGACCCTGAGGATAGCCGCTGCCGTCCAGGCGCTCGTGGTGGTGCAGCACCGTGAGAGCGACGGGCTCGCTGAACTCGATCGCGGCAAGGATGTCGTACCCCGCCTGAGGGTGCTGCTTGACGATACTGAACTCGACGGGGTTGAGCCGTCCGGGCTTGGAGAGGATCTCCGCGGGGACGGCGATCTTGCCGATGTCGTGCAGCATGCCGGCCAGCCGCAGGCCCTCGAGCATCTCGCCCTGCAGCCCGAGTTCGGCTCCGATGGCTACCGCCAGTTCGGTGACGCGGACCTCGTGGCCGGCGGTGTACGGGTCGCGGCTCTCCACCACCTTGCTCATCGCGAGCACCGCCCCCGACAGCGTGCGCTTGAGCTGGTCGGCCTGGCGTCGGATCTCCTGCTCCGCGAGCTTGCGCTCAGTGATGTCCGAGATGATCCCGTGCCAGAGCGTACCGCCGTCCGTCGTTCGCACCGGATGCGCCTGCGACCAGCGCCAGCGCAGACCCTGCCGCGGGAGCACGACACGGAACTCGCAGTAGAAGGTCTCGAGCGTGAGCGCGGACCGTTGTATCAACTCGACCACGCGATCGTAGTCGTCCGGGTGCAGGCGCCCGAACACCGGGGTGGCGTCGTCCCTGACCTCCTCCGGCGTGACCTCGTAGATGTCGTTCATGCCGGGGCTCGCGTAGGGGAACGCCGAGCGCCCGTCGGGCCAGAGGCGGTACTGATAGATGACGCCGGGCACGAGCCGGGCGAGGTTGGTGAGCAGGTCGTTGCTCTCCGCAAGCTCCTGCTCCGCGCGCTTGCGCTTCGTGATGTCCCGTCCGACCCCCAGGACTCCCACCACGCCGCCGTCGGCGGCGACGACCGGCGTCTTGATGGTCTCGAGGATCTCACGGTGACCGTCGGCGGCGAAGACGATCTCCTCCTCGTTCGTCGTCGATCCGCCCGCCTCCATGGCGGCGAGGTCGTGCGCCCGGAACGAGTCGGCGATAGCCTCGTCGACGAAGTCCCGGTCGGTCTTGCTGACGATCTCGTCGACCCGCGCCCCGAAGAACTGCGCGAAGCGCCGGTTGCAGGAGAGATACACGCCCTCGGGGTCCTTGAGCCACACCAGGTCCGGCAGGGTGTCGACGAGCGTGCGCAGATGAGCCTCGCTCGTCCGCAGCGCCTCCTGGGCGAGCACCTCGTCGGTGATCACCTCCGTGTACACGATGATGCCGCCGATGGAGCCGTCGGCCTCGAACCACGGGCGGCGCTCCCACCGCGTCCAGAGGACGCTGCCGTCGGCCCGCACCCACGGGTCTCTGTCTGCCGAGATCACCGTGCCCGCGAGCGCCCGCTCGTGCGCCTCGCGCCACTTCTGGGGAAGGTCCGGGAACACCTCGTAGTGGTGCCGGCCGATCACGTCCCTCGCAGTTGTGCCGTAGTCGCGCAGGTACTTCTCGCTGACGTACACGTAACGCAGCTCGCGGTCGTGGATGGCGATGGCGCTGCGCGCGTTGGAGACCACGTAGTCGAGGAGGTCCCTCGAGTGGGCCACACGCTCCGCCGCCTCGCGCTCACTTGTGATGTCCCTGGTGACGCCCTCGACGGCGATGAGGCGCCCGGCGTCGTCGCGGATGGGCACCAGCCGGCTCTGCATCCAGCGCACGACACCGTCCTTGCCGACCCAGCGCATGACGACGGGGTCCGGGGGTACGTGCGGCGTCCTGAGCATGGAGGCCATCACGGGTGCGTCATCCGGATGCGCCATCGAGATCATGAGCATCGGGTCCGCGTAGCAGTCCTCAGGCGAGTAGCCGGTGATCGTCTCGACCGCCGGGTTGATGTACGTCAGCCGTCGGTCCGGCTCGAGCTCGTACCGGAAGACGATGTCGGCGAGGTTGTCGGCGAGCCGGCCGTACCGCTCCTCCGTCTCTCGCGCGCGCTCCTCGGTCTCGCGCTGGCGCGTGACATCGCGCGCGTAGACGATCATGAAGTCGCCCTCGTCGCGCGCCAGGTGGTCGAGCGAGGCCGACACGACCAGCCGGCGCCCGTCCGGCGTCTGAACGGGGCCCTCGAGATCCAGCACTGCACCGTCGACGGCCTTGCCCCACAGCGCTCCCCAGGTCTCCTCGTCGAACATGGGCGACCAGCCCCAGATGCGCCGGCCGACCAGCTGCTCGCGAGACATGCCCGCGAGTCGCTCCGCGTGGCCGTTCATGTAGAGGATCGACCCGGCCTCGTCGACGTAGGCGACCGCCTGCGAGGAGTGCTCCACGGCGAACTGGCTCTGGCGCGCGAGCTCGTCGGCGGCGCGCTGGCGGCGCCGCAGATCGGCGCCTTCGAGCGCGCGCCGGACGGCAGGGGCCAGACGCGTCAGGTTGTCCTTGAGGACGTAGTCGACTGCTCCGGCCGTGAGCGTGGCCACCGCCGTCTCCTCGCTGATGGCGCCCGAGACGGTGATGGCGGGCAGGTCCGGGGCCTCCTCCGCGAGGATCTCGAGCGCGCGGGGACCACCGAAGGATGGAAGGTTGAAATCGACGAGCGCGACGCCCCACCCGCCCTCGGAGAGTGCCTCCCGCAGCGCCGGCTCCGTGGCGACCCGGCACGAGCGAAGGTCGATCCCGGCGCGACGAAGGCAGCGCAGCATGAGCTCCGCGTCGTCGGGATTGTCCTCGATGAACAGGATGGGCAGATGCATGCTGTCGGTCCCCTCGGCCCGTCGGCACAGCATATCCGGGACCGGCTCCGTACGTCGAACACCTTGTGTATCACGGCGTGTGATGACGCGACGAGCAGCGATCAGTCGATGAGCAGGAGGCCCGTCCAGGCGGGATGGTCCTCGGCCGGCAGCTCGACGCTGAGGCCGGCCGCTTCGGCCGTGGCGACCACGTCGATGCCCACGGCCTCCATGGAAGGGCGCGCCTGGAACGGGTGCCGGCACTGCTCCCCGGAGGCCTGGCCGACGCAGTCGTCGCACAGCACGCACTCCCCGCCCGAGAACGCGGCCGCGTACCGGTAGCCGAGCTTGAACGCGGCCCGTTCGAGGTCCGTCATGAGGTGCGCAAAGCGGTTCTGGCTCTCCCGCAGCCCCTCGATCTGCGCTTCGTCTGCCTGGGCCTCGGCATGCGTCCTGCCGTCGAACTGCTCGTCCACGCAGTCCTGGGTGATGGGGATGTCCATCTGGACGACCAGGGCGTCGCCGTAGCGGCCCAGCACCTTGCGCGTCTCGGCGGCCTCCATGACGCTGGGCGGGCACATGAGGTTGTGGCCGTACCCGGAACAGAGCGGAACCCGGCACTTGAGGTTGACGCGCTCGTCGACGACGACCGCCGCGGCCGGCACCGGGGCTGCCCGGTCGGCGCCCAGGTCCTCGGCCTCGTGGATGAGCCGCTGCAGGTGCATGGCGTCAGCCACCTGTCTCTCCCCTCCGGGCGAGCTCCTTGCCGAGCTCCCTGATCTCGTCGCGCAGTTTGGCGGCGTACTCGAACTTGAGCTGGTCGGCCGCCTCGAACATCTCCGCCTCCAGACTCGTCAGAAGCTTCTCGAGATCCTGCCGCGGCATGGCCACCTTCTTGGCCACGGCCTTGGCGGCGCGGCGGCCCTTGGTGGGCACCGCCGCCGCGTCGCTCATCATGGTGGCGATGTCGCTCACGCCCTTGACCACGCTCTGCGGTGTGATGCCGTGCTCCTCGTTGTAGTCAGTCTGCTTGGCACGGCGTCGGTTGGTCTCGTCGATGGCCGTCTTCATCGCCGCCGTGACCCGGTCGGCGTACATGATGACCGTTCCCTCCACGTTGCGCGCCGCGCGCCCGATCGTCTGGATGAGGCTGGTCTGGCCACGCAGGAACCCCTCCTTGTCGGCGTCGAGGATGGCGACCAGGGTGACCTCCGGCAAGTCGAGGCCTTCGCGCAGGAGGTTGATGCCGACCAGGACGTCGAATTCGCCCAGCCGCAGGTCGCGCACGATCTGGATGCGCTCCAGCGTGTCGACCTCGCTGTGCAGGTAGCGGACCTTGAACCCACTCTCGATGAGGTAGTCGGTGAGGTCCTCGGCCATGCGCTTGGTCAGGGTGGTGACGAGGACCCGCTGGTCCGACTCCACGCGGTTGCGGATCTCGTTCATGAGGTCGTCGATCTGCCCCTCGGTGGGACGAACCTGCACCTCAGGGTCGACGAGGCCGGTGGGCCGGATGATCTGCTCGGCGACGTTGACGCTGTTGGCCAGCTCGAACTCGCCGGGGGTGGCGCTCACGAAGATGAGCTGCGGTACCTTGTCGAGGAACTCGTCGAACCGCAGCGGCCGGTTGTCGAGTGCGCTCGGCAGGCGGAACCCGTAGTCGACGAGCTGCTGCTTGCGCGAGCGGTCGC
>DAIQNY010000245.1:0-4822 GCA_036788155.1 Actinomycetota bacterium
CGAGGTGTGGGACTCCACCCGCAGCGCCTACGTGGACTACGCCTGGTACGCCAGCTACGCGCCCGCCGACGCTCCCCGCTACGCCGTCGTCGTCATGGTCGAGAAGGGCGGCCACGGCGGCACCGTGGCCGCCCCCGCGACACGCGTGATCTACGACGCTCTCTTCCACATCGACAGCGGCGAGTACTCCGGCGGCCCCGCCAGGACGGACTGAGGCGGGACGGCGAGACTGACGTGGTCGATTGGCGTGCATATCTGCGGCACCTGGACTACCTGCTGATCCTGGCGACGGTCGGCCTGGTGGTGTACGGCGTCACCATGGTCTACTTCGCAAGTCGCAGCGACATCGACGGAGCGCCGCTGTACTACGTCCGCCAGCAGCTCATCGCGGTCGGCGCGGGCGTCGCCGGAGCGGTGGTCGCGTCGGTCCTCGACTACGAGCTGTACCGACGCTTCCAGTGGCTGCTGTACGTCGTCGCCGTGTTCATCGTCGTGGCCGTGCTTCCGCTCGGGGAGGAGGTCAACGGCGCGACCCGCTGGATCGACCTCGGCTTCACCAGGTTCCAGCCGTCCGCCGCCGCGGTGCTCCTTCTGGCCCTGAGCATCGGCGCCTTCCTTTCGGACCGCATGGAGATGCTCGGCTCCAGGTGGATGACCGTGATCGTCCTCGTCATGGCGGCGGTACCGGCGTTCTTCGTCTACCGGGAGCCCGACTTCGGGTCGGCGATGGTGATCATGGTGCTCGCGCTCGGCATGCTGTTCTTCTACGGCACACCGTGGACGCACTTCGCGGTACTTGCCGCCGCCGGAGTCGGCGCCTTCGTCGTGGCGCTCAAGGCGCTGCCGCTGGTGGGGATCGAGCTGATCCACCAGTACCAGCTCGACCGGTTGTTCGTGTTCGTGAATCCCGGACACGATGCGAGCGGAGCCGGGTATAACGTCATCCAGTCGATGATCGCCGTCGGGTCCGGCGCGTTCACCGGCCGCGGCGACGGCGCCACCCAGACCACCCTCGACTTCTTGCCGGAGCACCATACGGACTTCATCTTCGCAGTCATCAGCGAACGCAACGGGTTCTTGGGCGCCAGCATCCTGCTGGTGCTCTATGCTCTGTTCATCTGGCGCGCCCTGCGCATCGCGATCCTGGCGCGCGACATGTACGGCAGCATCCTCGCGGGGGGCATCGCCGTGGCGGTGCTGTTCCAGGTGTTCGTGAACATCGGGATGACGATTGGTATCATGCCGGTGACCGGCATCCCTCTGCCGTTCATCAGTTATGGAGGCACGGCGATGATCGCCTTCCTGCTCTTCGTCGGCCTCCTGCAAGCGATCCACCTGCGAGCGACCATCACTCCCGAGGGGAGGGGACGGCTTGGCCAGTAGCGTGAGCATCTCAAGGATCCTGAAGGCCGTGACGGACGCGCGCGGGGGCACACCGGCTCCCCGGCTCTGCGTGGTCGGAGCTGGCGACCAGCTCGCCCGCGTGGTGGGCGTGCTGTCCGCCGGCGCCAAAGACGAGAGCGGCGGCGTCTCCGGCGTCGTCGACGCGCTCACCGCCGCCGACTTCCCACGCGACCAGCGGCTCGCGGGCCGCTGGGACATCGTGGTGCTGGTCGCCGCCGGGTGCCCGGCCGCCGAGGCTTCGCCGGTGGTGCACGCCGCCAGGCGCGCCGGCGCCGAAGTCGTCGGCCTCGTCGAGGGCCCTGGTCACGACCAGTGGCTGCGCGAGACCGGCCTCTTCGACGACGAGGTGGCGCGCGGCCTCGGCCCCGACGCCGACGGCAGGCCGACGCTCGAACACCAGATCGTCAAGGCCGCCGGGGACGGCGCGGGCTCCCTCGCCCAGTCGCTGCCGTCGGTGCGCCGCACGTATTGCGACCACGTGGTGCTCACCAATGCCGCCCAGAACGGCGTCATCGGCGTGGTGGTCATCATCCCCGGTGCGGACATGCCGGCGATGACCGCCAACCAGATCCGCATGGTGCTCAAGATCGCCCACGCGTATGGCGAGGAACTCGGGGTCGACCGGGCCATCGAGATCCTCTCCATCGTGGGTACAGGGTTCGTCCTCCGCACGCTGGCGCGTCAGGCGCTCGACTTCGTGCCGGGGTTCGGCTGGGCCGTCAAGGGCGCAGTCGGCTTCTCCGGCACGGTCGCGCTCGGCCAGGCCGCCATGGCGTACTTCGAGGCCGGAGCGCCGCTCCGGGTCTCGCGGATGCAAAGGATCAACAGACAGATTGAACGAGTCAAGACCCGGCTACCCGGGCCACTCAAGGGACTGGGTTCCTGATGAAGTAGCGAGGCTGCTGGCGCGGGTCGCACGGCCGGGCCGCTACGCGGGGGGTGAGTTCAACGCCCGCGTCAAGCCCGGGGCCACCCCCAGGATCGTCCTGTCCTATCCGGACGTGTACGAGATCGGGATCTCCAACCCCGCGCTGCAGATCCTCTACAGCCACGTCAACGACGCCACGCCGGCCGCGGCCGAACGGTCGTATTGCCCGTGGCCGGATTTGGCGGACCTCATGCGTGCCGCCGGCGTGCCGCTGTGGACGCTCGAGACGTTCGCCCCGGTGCGCGACTGCGCGCTCTGGGGCTTCACGCTGCCGCACGAGCTGTGCTACGCCAACGTGCTCGAGATGCTCGACCTCGCCGGCGTGCCCTTGCACGCCGCCGAGAGGGATGGGGAGGACCCCATCGTCCTCGGCGGCGGACCAGCGGTCGCCAATCCCTGGCCGCTTGCTCCCTTCTTCGACGCCTTCTTCGTGGGCGAGGTGGAGGACCACGTGGAGGCGCTCGTCGGGGCGTTGGGCGAGGAGAGCCGCGAGGGGCGCCTGCGGGCGCTCGCGGCCGTCCCCGGAGTCTGGGCGCCCGGCCGCAGCGACCGCCCGGCCGAGCGCCAGGTGTTCATGGGCTTCTCGGCCTCCGAGCCGGTGCTGCGGCCGGTCGTGCCGGTGCTCGAGGCGGTCCACGACCGCGCCGTGATCGAGGTCATGCGCGGCTGCACCGCCGGCTGCCGCTTCTGCCAGGCCGGCATGTGGTACCGGCCGGTGCGGGAGCGGCCGGTCGACCTGGTCGTCGCAGCAGCTGACCGACTGCTGGATGAGACCGGCTGCGACGAGGTCTCGCTGCTGTCGCTCAGTTCCTGCGACTACGGCGGCGTGGCGGAGGCGCTCACGCGCATCCGCGAACTCCGCCCTGGCCTGCGCGTCTCGTTGCCGTCCCTGCGCATCGACTCAGCGGCGGAGAGCCTGGCGCGCTTCGCCGCCGGGCAGCGCGGCTCGCTCACGCTCGCTCCGGAGGCCGGCACGCAGGACCTCCGAGACGCCATCAACAAGGGCGTGGACGAGGAGCAGTTCGTCGAGGCCGTCCGGGCGACGTTCGAGGGCGGCTTCACCGGTCTCAAGCTGTACTTCATGATCGGCCTGCCCGGTGAGTCCGACGAGGACGTGCTCGGGATCGCCCGGATGGCGGCGGAGGCGACGCGGCTGGCCAAGGAGATCGGACGCGGGCGCGCCCGCGTAAGCGTGTCGGTCTCGTCCTACGTGCCCAAGGCGCACACGCCGTTCGAGCTCGAGCCGTTCGCCGGCGAGGAGACACTGGGCCGCCGCCAGCACCTCGTGCGCGAGGCCACGCCCAGGGGCGTCCGGGTTGCGTTCCACGATGTGTCCGCGTCGATCGTCGAGGCGACGCTGGCGCGTGGCGGGCCTGGGTCCGACCGGCTGGTCGAGGAGGCGTGGCGCCGCGGCGCGCGGTTCGACGGCTGGAGCGAGCACTTCGATGTGCGTCACTGGGAGGAGGCCGCGGCGGTCACGGGGATAGACCTGGGCGCGCCCTCGGCAGGGCAGGCGTCGTGGCGGGACGCCGTCGACGCGCGCCTCGACGCACGGTTCCTCGACGAGGAGGCGGAGCGCAGCCGCGCGGGCGAGCGCACGGAGGACTGCCGCGACGGCGCCTGCGCCGCCTGCGGCGTCTGCGCCGGCGAGGTCGGGATGGACCTCCTCGCATGAGCTGGTGGCTCGTCAGCTTCGCGCGGCGTGGACCGGCCCGCTACCTCTCTCACCTGGACACGGCACGCGTGGTGCAACGCACGTTCGCGCGAGCCGGCGTCCCCATCGCACTCTCCCGGGGCATGAGGCCCAAACCGCACCTCTCCCTGCCGCTGCCTCTGCCCGTCGGCGCCGAGGGCAGCGATGAGCTTGCGGTCGTGGAGGTGCCGGAAGACACGGCGTCCGACGCTGCGACGCTCAAGGCGCTGCGCGCCGCGAGCCCGGTCGGATTCGAGCCGCTGCGCATCGTCGACGTCGGCGAGCGCCGTGTGCGCCCGCAGGTGAGGGCGGCCACGTATGCGTGCGTGCTGGACGGCGATGCAGGCGCGGTCGCGGCCGCCGTCGAACGCTACAACCACACGAAGGACGCGGTCCGCGAGCGGGTGTCCCCCAAGGGCACCCGCCGGCTGGACCTGAAGGAGTACGCCGGGAGCATCACCGCGACGCCCGGTGACGGGGAGACTCGCCTCGAGTTCACGATCCGCCACCGCAGCGACGGGGCTGCCCGGCCACAGGAATTGCTCGACCTGATCGCCGAATGGGCGCAGGTCGAGCCGGCGATGCGGGGCCTGGAGCGCCTGCGCGTCGTCTGGAAGGACGTGCCGCCGGCGGGATGTCCGCCGGCGGCGGAAGGAGTTGACCCGTGAGCAGATCGAAGAAGGCCACGCCGTCCGGTGAGCCGGCGGGGGTGTCCGGCGCTCCGGATACACCGGCGTCGGGCCCGACCGCCGAGACGGCGGAGGGCGAGACCCAGCCGAAGCGTCGCCGCGGCAGTC
>DAIQNY010000246.1:0-4778 GCA_036788155.1 Actinomycetota bacterium
GACGTGCGAGTCTCGTCAGCCATGCGCCTCCCAACTCCCTTCCACCATGCCTAACTGCTTTTGTGCAGTAGTGAGAGCGCCCCCGCTGCTGCGGTGGATTTCTGTGTGTCCGCGGGATGCGAACGAGGGTGCCGGCGTTTGCCAGTCTGTGTAAGCCGGGTGTCCATGTCGTCGAGTGGCCCCTCCATCTCGTCTGACACCGACTCTCACTATAGCAGGGGCACCTGTGAAGTCCACTACCGACTTCGCATGCTCAGAGGACGTCCAGCGGGCTGCGCACGCCCTGGCCGCCGCGCTGGAGGACGTGGGTGTAGATCATGGTCGTACCGACGTCCTTGTGGCCGAGAAGCTCCTGAATGGTACGGATATCGTAACCGGTCTCGAGGAGATGCGTCGCGAAGGAGTGCCGGAGGGTGTGGCAGGTGGCGTGTTTGTCGATGCCGGCGCGCCGCACCGCGTCTTTGACGGCGCGCTGGATGATGGTCGGGTGGACGTGGTGCCGGCCCTGGCGGCCGGTGCGGCGGTCGGTCCAGCGGCGCTGCTGGGGGAACACCCACTGCCAGCGCCACTCCCAAGGGGCCCGCGGGTACTTGCGCTCCAGGGCCGCCGGGAGTTCGACCGCGCCCCAGCCCTCGGCGAGGTCGCGCTCGTGGAGGAGCTGCGCGTGACGGAGCTGCTCGCGCAGATCGGGGACGAGCGCCCTCGGGAGCGTCGTGGCGCGGTCCTTGCCGCCCTTGCCCGAGCGGACGGTGAGCTCCCCCCGGGCGAGGTCGAGGTCGAGCACACGGAGGTGAAGGCACTCCGTGAGCCGCAGCCCGGCGCCGTAGAGCAGCGATGCGATGAGCCAACACTGACGATCCGTGCGGTCCAGCTCGTGGAGGACGGCGCGGACCTCCTCCCTGCTCAGGACCACAGGCAGACGGGGCTGCTTGCGCGCACGGACCAGCTCTTCCAGGACGCCCACCTCGCGGTGCAGCACGTGGCGGTAGAGGAAGAGGACGGCGCTGAGCGCCTGGGACTGCGTCGACGCGCTGACATGCTGGGCCACGGCGAGGTGGGTGACGAAGGCGTTGATCTCCGGCTCCGCCATCTCGGCGGGGTGGCGGAGCCCGTGATAGCGGATGTACCGCCGCACCCACAGGCAGTAGGCCTGCTCGGTGCGGCGGCTGTAGTGGCGCGCCCGCAGAGCGCGCTGCAGTTGGTCGATGAGCGCGGACACCACGCCAGCGTGGCCGGGACTGCGGCTCCGTTCAATGGGTGACCAGGCAACGTCAACCCGGTCTCGACGGGTGTCACCGTGACCGGCTACCGACCGGGTCTCGGCGGGCGTTACGGTGACCGGCAACGTGACCCGGCCTCGACGGGCATCACCGAGGCGCACCAGAGGGTGTGGCGCCGGAGGGCCCCTTGGGGCAGCGCGGGCACGCAGGAGGTGTCGTGCAGTGCGCGCTGCGCCACCGCGGCGCACCAGAGCGCTGTGCGCCGGACCGCCGGCTCAGGCGGCGCGGGGCACGCAGGATGTGTCGTGCAGTGCGCGCTCGAGCCTCTCCCGGAAGAGGCGCAGACCCGCGACCGGCTCTGGACCGACTTCCACGCGCAGCACGCGACGACCGCGTTCGCGCAGCGCCAGCAGATCAGCCAGCGAGAGAGCACGCTGCAGACGTGCGAAGCCATAGTCTTCCCCCGGCACCGGCAGGTCCGGTCCACCGTCGCTCACGAACTGCACGAACACGCCGCTTGCCGGCCCGCCCTTGTGCAGTTGACCGGTGATCGGAAGGAGGCGCGGTGCGAAGCCCTCGCTCGTCGCGACCCTCCGCTCCCGCAGAAGCGCTTCGCGGATGGCCTGCAGCTCAAGCCAGGTGTCGTTCGCCGGTGGCAGCCAGGCCTGGAGCGCGACGTACACCGGAGGAGAGAGGTGCTCGAGCCATCCGCACAGGACTGCGTCAAGGTCCCGGTCGTCGACGGCGAAGGTCCTTCCGTCCGCTGCCGGCGGCCTGCCGGCCGCACCATCGCCGGACGGGCCGGCGGCCGCTGATCGCGCCTGGTCGGGCGAGGACGGGACAGAGGGCGATCGCGCCTGGTCGGGCGCGGGCGGGACAGAGGGCGATCGCGCCTGGTCAGGCGTGAGAGGGCCCGATGCCGGAGACGCGGCCGGGAGCCGCGTCCTTCCCTCTTCCTCGAGCGCCGCCAGCGTCCCGATCTGCTCGGGGTCGCTGTCGACCTCGTCGGGCTGCGCCAGCGGGTCGACGTCCAACGCCGCCGCGGCGGTGGCTGCGGCGATCTCCCAGAGCACGAACGCGGCACCGAGGTCGTAGCGGTCGCGCAGCGAGAGGCGGTGGACGGGGACGCCGGCCTCCTCGAGGCGCGCCAGCGCCTCGTCCTGACCGGCGTCCGGCTCGTCGTCGAGCCGCAGGTAGACGAACTGGCGGTCGTCACCGTAGACCTCCGGTGGCTGCGGAGGCTCCACATCGATGGGGACGACCCCCACGCCGTCCTTGCCCGTGCTGTTCGCTACGATGCCCTCGATCCACGAGCCGAAGGTGCCGATGCCGGGTGAGCACACGATCGTGAGCTTGTCGCGTCCCGCCCGCGCCAGATGGGCGATCGCGGCGCCGAGTTCGACGGCCGGGTTCGCCGGCGCATGGCGCCGGTCGGCCGGGTTCGCCGGCGCATGGCGCCGGTCGGCCGGGTTCGCCGGCGCATGGCGCCGGTCGTTCGGCCGTCGCCCGGCCGCCGCGTCGTCTTTATCGCCGGCGAGCAGCTCGTTCATGCCGGCGGGGCCCCTGTCCGCTTCGCCGTCCGGCCTCCACGCGGCAGTCGCGCCCCGCGCCCGTGCCAGCAGGCGGCCGATGTCGACGCCGGCGAGCGCCGCCGGCAGCATCCCGAAGTACGACAGCGCAGAGAACCCGTCCGGAACTTCGTCGTCGTTCAGGAACAACGCGCTCATCCCCTCCTGGTGCACGCGCCACTCCAGCGCCGAGCCCTCATCGGTGATCGCCACGAACTGGCGCCCTGCATCCTCGCCGCGGTCTTCGCGCACCCGGCTCAGGAAGTAGGAGTGCAGGGCCGCCGTCTCCAGAGACTGCCCCGTCTTGTCCGCCACGACGAACAGCGTCCTCGCGACCTCGATGGCCGACTCGACGGCGGCGATGGCCGCCGGGTCCGTCGTGTCCAGCACGACCAGGCGAGGCCATCCGGGAGCGGCTCCGAAGGCGAACGCGATCACCTCCGCCGGCAGCGCCGCGCCGCCCATGCCGAGCAGGACGACGTGGCCGAATCCGGCGTCGCGCACGTCGCCGGCGAAGTCCTGGAGCTGCTCGAGTTGCGCGCGGACCTCTTCGGCGGCGCGCAACCACCCGAACGACTGTGGCCTGAGCTTGCGATACGACTCTTCGATGGTGTCTGTCGGCACCTGCATTCCGACACGGCACTCCATGATGGCCTCCAGGGGAGAGATGGATCGTGGGGCGGGGCCGGCGGACGTTGGCGACCCGAGTCGGATGCGCCGGCGCCGTGCCCTTGCGCCGGGCGGCCGTCGCTGTCGGGGCCGCTCACCTTGGTGATGCCCGCCGCCCCGGCGGTCACGCTGTCGACGTTGAGTGCGTCTACCGCGACGTGCGCGCGCGCCCTCAGACCTTCTTCACGCCGGCGATGAGCTTGCTCGCGACCTCCTGGGCGTCCCCGTACACCATGCGCGTGTTGTCCGCGTAGAACAGCTTGTTCTCGATGCCGGCGAAGCCCGCTCCGCGTCCGCGCTTGACCACGAACGCCTGCTGCGCCCTGTCCACGTCCAGGATCGGCATGCCGTAGATTGGACTGCCGGCGTCGTCGCGCGCCGCCGGGTTCACCACATCGTTGGCGCCGATGACGATGGCGGCGTCGGCCGTCGGGAACTCCCCGTTGATCTCGTCCAGGTCGAAGATCATGTCGTACGGCACGCCTGCCTCCGCAAGGAGCACGTTCATGTGCCCCGGCATGCGACCCGCCACCGGGTGGATGGCGAACTTGACCTGGATGCCGCGCTCGCCCAGCAGCTTGGCCAGCTCCCAGACCTTGTGCTGCGCCTGGGCGACGGCCATGCCGTAGCCGGGCACGATGATGACCTTCTGGCCGAACGCCATCGTGATGGCGGCATCGTCGGCGCTGGTCTCCTTCATCGTGCCCTCGATGTCGGCAAGCTCCTGGCCGCCGGCGGCGCCGAACCCGGCGAAGAGCACGTTGCCGAGCGAGCGGTTCATGGCCCTGGCCATGAGCTGGGTGAGCAGAGTGCCGGCCGCGCCGACCACGATACCGGCGATGATCAGGGCGCCGTTGCCCAGCACGTAGCCCTCGAAGCCGACCGCGAGGCCCGTAAGGGCGTTGTAGAGGCTGATGACGACCGGCATGTCGGCGCCGCCGATGGGCAGCGTCATGAGCACGCCGTAGAGCAGCGCGACGATGAAGAAGGCGACCAGCGTGAGTGTCTCATTGCCGCCCATGCTGCCCGTGTGCTGCAGGGCGATGATGACGGCCAGGACGACGGCCGCGCCGAGCACCAGCAGATTGACGATGTTCTGACCCGGGAAGAGGAACGACTTCTTGATGAGCCCCTGGAGCTTGGCGAAGGCTATCATGCTGCCGCTGAAGCTGACCGAGCCGATGAGCGCGCCGGCGATGCCGAGCACCGCGAAGCTCGCCGGCATCGTCCCGGGCTTGAGGAACTCGGCGGCGGCGATCAGTGCCGCCGCGCCGCCGCCCATGCCGTTGTAGATGGCCACCATCTGCGGCATGTCGGTCAT
>DAIQNY010000247.1:0-4670 GCA_036788155.1 Actinomycetota bacterium
TGCGAGGAGGTCGACGACGCCGTGCAGGAAGTGTTCATCAAGGTCTACCGGGCCGAGATCCCCCGCGAAGAGGCGTTCCTCGCGTGGTTCTACCGGGTCATCCTGAACACCGGACGGGATCACGGCCGGAGGCGCAGGACGCGATACGGGCTGATGGACAAGCTGCAGCAGATCTCACCCGAGGCGGCCGTCGATCCTCCGTCGGAGCCGGCGGACCCTGCACTGCGCGACGCGCTGGCGACGCTGCCGGACGAACTGCGCGAGTGCGTGGCCCTGCGCTTCTTCGCCGACCTGCCTCTGGATGCGATCGCCGAAGCGCAGGGCATCCCCGTCGGCACCGTCAAGTCGCGTCTGCACGGGGCGGTCAAGAGACTCAAGGCCGCGCTCGACGCGGGCGGCTACGTGCGAGAGGGCTGACGACACGGGGACGATGAAGAGGGACCACGAGAGGACATGACGGACGAGCACACACACAGCGACGGGACTCGGCAGCCGGGCCGGTACGACGACGACCGGCTGCTGGCCTGCGCCCTGGGGCTCGAGGAGGACCCGGACCTGCTCGCCGCAGCGGAGGCCGACGCCGAGCTCGCGGCACGCCTTGCGGCCGTGCGCGACGACGTCGATGCCGTCGGCGCGCAGGTTCGCGCCGCCGTCCCGGCGCCGGACGACTCGTACACCGACCTGTCCTCGGGGCGCTGGAGCGGCCTCTCGGAGTTCTTCCGCGCGCCGGCCGAGCGGCGCCGCCGGCGCCGCTGGGTGCGCGTGCTCGCCCCCGTCGCAGCGGTGCTCGTGCTGGCCGTGGTGGTCGGCGTCGTGGCCATGGACCAGAGCGGCCAGATCGCGACGAGCGGTTCGGGCGTCGATGCCGGGCGGACGGCCGACGAGGCGGCTCCGTCCAAGAGCCAGGACCTGGGATTCGGCGGCGCCGGCGAGGCGGCACCGCAGACGACGGCGGAGCGGCTGGCGGAACAACTCGACCACTTCGCCGTCGTCGTCCTGGCGCGCGCCCGCGCCGCCACCGGCGCCCTGCAGCGCTTCGCGGTCGTCCGCATTCTCAAAGGCGACGCTCCGGAGGTGGTGGAGCTGCAGGTAGCCGACGAACCCGCCGACGCCGGCAAGCTCCACCTGCTCATGCTCGATCCAGTGGAGACCGCCCGAGGCGAGGATCTCTCACCGGAGCCCATCCCCTCACTGGCGACCACGAGAGGCGACCTCAGGTACGGCACGGCGCTCGCCGTGTCCTACCTCTACAACGGCGAGCCGACCATGGTGCGGGAGTTCGAGGAGGGTACAGACCCCGACACCGTCGACCTGCCACTGCCCTGACCTCCGCCGCCCGCGCGATATGATGCGGCGATGAACGTACCAGGCCGCTACTTCCGCGACGCCAAGCCGGCCTTTCTGCGGCTGCTGGACCCGCGCGGGCTCCGCGTGCTGGACCTCGGCTGCGGCGGCGGGCACAACGGCGAGATGCTCAAGAGGGCCGGGGCCCGGGAGGTCGTCGGCATCGAGCGCGACCCTGAGGCCGCCGCCGACGCCCGCGGGCGGCTCGACCGCGTGATCGAGTGCGACCTCGCCGAGCTGGACCCCGCGGAGCTCGGCGAGCAGCCCTTTGACGCCATCCTGGCCAGCGACGTGCTGGAGCACCTGTACGACCCCGAGACGGTGCTCGCCCGGGCGGTCGCCAGGCTGCGCCCGGGCGGGGTCGTCGTCCTCTCGCTGCCCAACGTGGCCAACGTCTACGTGATCGCGATGCTGCTGGCCAAGACGTGGCCGCGGCGCGCGTCGGGCATCTTCGATCGCACCCACGTGCGCTGGTTCGCCAGGCGCGACATGGTGCGACTGCTGCAGGACGCGGGGCTGAAGGTCCTGCGCGTGGAGCCGTACTTCACCCGCTACCGGGCGATCAGGGCGGCTGCACTGGTCCTCTCGCTCTACGTGTTCCGCGACTACTGGGCCCGGCAGTTCCTGCTGCTGGGGGAGAAGCCCGGCCGGCCGGCGGCTGAGAGCCGAGCAGCGGCGCCGGAGACGGTCGCGACCGGCGCGGCCGCGACGACGAAGGCGGGGGCGACCGAGGGGACATCATGACGGGTCTGCTCGACGGCAAGAGCTTCGTGGTGACGGGCGCCGCCAACTCGCGCTCGATCGCCTGGGCGGTGGCCAGAGCGATCGGGCGCCACGGCGGCGCCGTGGCCCTCACCTACCAGGCCGAGCGCCTCAGACGGCGCGTGAGCCAGCTCGCGGAGGAGCTGGGCGGCGCGCCGATGATCGAACTGGACGCGGGCAGCGACGAGTCCGTGCGCCGGGCGATCGACGAGGTGGCGGAGCACATGCCCGTGCTCGACGGATTCGTGCACAGCATCGCCTGGGCACCGGCCGAGGACCTCCAGGGCGACTTCGTCGAGACCAGTCGGGCGGGGTTCGCCCAGGCCAACGACATCAGTTCGTACTCGCTCATCTCGCTCTCGAGAGCGGCGCGCCGCCTCATGACGCGGGGCGGCGCGATCGTCACCATGACGTATGCGGGCTCGTGGCGGGTCGTGCCCAACTACAATGTCATGGGACCGGCCAAGGCTTCGCTGGAGAGCGCGGTGCGCTATCTGGCGGCCGACCTGGGGCCGACGGGCATCCGCGTGAACGCGGTGTCGGCCGGCCCCATCGCGACCGTCGCCGCGCGCACCATCAAGGACTTCAGCGGCATGCTGGAGCTGCTCGAGAGCCACACGCCGCTGCGACGCAACGTGACCAGCGACGAGGTGGCCGACGCGACCGTGTTTCTCCTCAGCGACCTCAGTCGTGCCATCACCGGCGAGGTCGTCCACGTGGACGCCGGCGCCCACGCGACCATCTGACCGGGCACAGCGGGCCCCGCCGGCCCGCAAGCACGGGACCGCCGGCCTTCCCGATCGCCCGCGTCATCCGACCGGCCGCACCCCGAGTCCCGGCTCGTCCGTCACCGTGAGCTCATCGCCTTCCACGACGATCCCCTCGAAGGGGTCGTGCGCCAGCAGCAGCGGCCCGTCCAGGTCCACCCAGTCCGCGAGACCGGCGAGCTGCAGGGCGGCGGCCACGCCGAGGGTCGACTCGACCATGCCGCCCATGAGCACCCGCAAGCCGAGCTCCGTGCAGGCGGAGACGAGAGCGAAGGCGGCGGCGATGCCTCCCGCCTTCGACAACTTCACGACGACGCCGTCGTAGGCGTCACCCACGGCGTCGAGGTCGTCCAGCGAGAGGATCGCCTCGTCCGCCAGCAGGGGCACCCGGGTGCTCTCCTTGAGCAGCGCCGTCCCCTCGGTGTCGGCAGCCGGCAGCGGCTGCTCGACGAGCTCGGCGTCCAGCTCCTCCAGCACAGCGAGGGCGGCCTGGGCCCGCTCGCGGTCCCAGCCCTCGTTGGCGTCGTACCGGAACGTCACATCCGGCAGCTCGCGCTTGAGACGGCGAGCGACGTCGACGTCGCCGTCGAACCCCAGCTTCACCTTGAGCGTGCCGAAGGTGCGGGCGGCGGCGCGCGCCTGAGCCAGCATCTGGTCGGGGGCGCCGATGGCCACCGTGTACGACGTCCGGACGGAGGGGCGGGCGAGCCCCAGCATGCGCCAGACAGGCTCGCCCGCCTGCTTGCCGGCCAGGTCCCAGGCGGCGGCGCTGAGTCCTGCGCGAAGGGCCGGCACGCCCGCGCCCGCCAGCGACTCGCAATACGCCTCCACACCGGCCGGCCCCTCCAGATCGGCGATCTCGGGAGCCCAGTCGTTGAGGAGATCCATGTCCCGCTCGCGCCCTTCGCCGTATCGGGCATCGGGCGCGGCCTCGCCGATGCCCGTCACCCCGCGGTCGGTGAGCGCTACGACGAAGCGGGGGAACTCGCTGCGCGTCCAGCGTGAGATGCCGAACGGCGTCGTCGTGTACAGGTCGAACGCGCGTGTCGTGACGTGGGCCATCGATCGGATCCTTCCCGAATACCTGCACCCATGCTTACCAGCCCGCCGCACGGGCGTCAAAGGAGAAGCCCGGACCCCGCCTTCTCCTCGCCGTGCTGTAGGATGACGGCGCATGGGCGCAGGGGGTACGACACTTCTCCGACTGACCGATCTCACCGTGGACTTCGCTTCCCAGGAAGGGACGGTCCACGCGGTCGACCGCGTCAGCTTCGAGGTCGCGCCGGGAGAGCTGGTCGGCCTGGTCGGCGAGAGCGGCTGCGGCAAGAGCGTCACCGCCGGCGCCATCATCGGCCTTACCGGCATGCTGCCCAACGTCACGGTGAGCGGCAGCGTGGAGTTCGACGGCCGGGACCTTCTCACCCTGCCCGAGGCCGAGGTCCGGGCCATCCGGGGGCGGCAGATCAGCATGATCTTCCAGGATCCGATCACGAGCCTGAACCCGGTGCTGAGCATCGAGCGCCTGATGACCGAGGGGCTCGAACTGCACCTCGGCCTGAGCCACGCCGACGCCGTGAAGCGCTCCATCGAACTGCTCGACGAGGTCGGCATCCCCAAGGCGTCGAGCCGCATCAAAGACTACCCGCACCAGTTCAGCGGCGGCATGCGTCAGCGGGTGATGATCGCCATCGCCCTCTCCTGCAATCCCAGGCTGCTGCTCGCCGACGAGCCCACGACCGCTCCTGACGTGACCATCCAGGCCCAGATCCTGCGCCTGTTGAAACGCCTGAGCCGTGA
>DAIQNY010000248.1:0-4599 GCA_036788155.1 Actinomycetota bacterium
GGAACTCGGGGTCGCCGGAGGCGCCGGTGGTGTCCCAGTCGATCGCGTCGGCGCCCGCCTCCCATTGCGACTCGGCCAGCTTGACCATGTCGACGACGGCCATCTCGACCGCCTCTTCCTCGGCCGCACGGGCCTCGGCGATCTTGCCCAGCGGCAGCAGTTCGTTCCAGTTGTCGCAGGGGCCGTCGGGCTTCGAGTAGAGGCCGAGGTTGGTCATCACGCCGTACTGCAGCGGGGCGATCGTGGAGAGCTGCGCGTCGTGCATGTACTGGGCCTCGTAGGCGAGGATCGTGCGCACCACCTTGAGCGAGTAGTCGCCGACGCAGAGCTCGAGCAGGTCGGCGCCCATCCACTGCTCGTAGGACTGCAGGTCCTGGATGCGCGTGGCGTGGGTCTTCATCCCGGTGCCGTCGCAGCTGAGCACGATCTCGTCGCCGACGTCGACCCCGATGAAGCGTGCCGGTGAGGCGTAGATCTCGAGAAGATGGTCGATCTCGTCGTCGGTCAGCGCCGGCACCTTGGCACGCCTGGCCGCCGCCTCCGACCCGGCGATGAGATCGGCGCGGATCTCGCTGCGCGTCATCTCGGTGAAGGTGCCGTCGCCCATGCGCGTCGGCACCCGTGGCTCCGTCGTCATACGCTCCCTCCCAACGGCGAGAGCCGGCGCGCCCCCGCGCGCCGGCACTAATCAACCGGTCAATTAGCTCTCACTACACACTGTGCTGCGGGGGTGTGTCAAGCGTGCCGGGTCAGCCCTCCTCGGCCGGGACGTCGTCCGGTGCGTCCAACGGTCCACGCCCGACGTCCTCGCCCTCCCACTCGAAGTTGGTCGTGTCCGTTCGGAGGATGTGCCACGTGTCCGTATAGGCGATACCCTCGATCTCGTTCAGGTCCTCGTTGAGGAACCGGTAGAGCGCCTCGTTGTCGGGGAGGTGCACCTCGATGAGGATGTCGAACGAGCCCGTCGTGTACCCCACGTACGCCACGCTCTCCATGGCCGCAAGACGCGCGCCGACGCCCGTGCCGTACCCCCGGTTCACCCGGATGCCGACCATCACGTCCACCGGTAGCCCGATGGCGGCCGGGTTGACGCCGGTCCACGGCAGAATGGCGCCCTGCCTGACCAGCCGGTCGACGCGGTTACGGACGGTGGGTTCCGACACGCCTACCGCGCGCGCGATGCTCGCGAACGAGCGGCGGGCGTTGGGACGCAGGAGCTTGAGGATGCGCCGGTCCAGGTCGTCCATCTCGACGGTGCCGAAGGGAGCCTGACCCCACCTGATCATGCGCCTCCTCCTCACTGTGTCGTGGACACGTGGCGTCGTGTCGGCGGTACCGAGGACTGCGGTTCACAACGCAGTATCGCAGATTCGCGTTGAGAAGCAACAACGAAAACGCGAAAACGCCTTGCGAAAGCAAGGAGCCGGGAGTACAGTGCCGTCGGCGACCGGGGCCCCACCAGGGGCCGGAGGCGCCGTGACGGAGTCAACGACAAGCGGCGGGAGTCGGTGATGAGAGCGCGCACGACGTGGCTGATGGAGGACGAGAAAGGCCGGATCGTCGACGAGGCGATGGAACTGCTTGCGAGGACGGGCATGCGCTTCGCCGGATCGGCGGTGCTGCCCGAACTCGCGGCGCGCGGCGCGCGGGTGGATGAGCAGAGCGGTGTCGCGCTCCTGCCGCGCGAGCTGGTCGAGTGGGCCCTCGCGCAATGCCCCAGGCGCGTTGTGTTCGCCGGTGCCGCGCCTGAGAACGACGTGGTGCTCGACGAAGGCGAGCCGTTCCACTTCGCGCCGAGCGGTTGCGTGGCCAAGACCCTCGACTACCGCACCGGCGAGCGCCGACCGAGCACGCTGCAGGACCTGCGCGAGACGACCGGACTCAACGACGAGCTGCCCAACCTCGACGTGATGTGGTTGCAGGTCGCAGCCACGGACGTGCCGCTGGAGCAGCGTGAGCTCGTGGAGTACTTCACGCTGCTCACCGAGACGCGCAAGCACGTCACCTTCGTCGATCCGCCGAGCGACCCCGCGGCCGTCGGCCGTATCTGCGAGCTGACGGCCGGCGGTATGGAGGCGTTCCGCGAGAGGCCGCGGATCTCGACGGTACTCACCGCGGCCTCACCGCTGCAGGTCGACGGACCGGCGCTCGACCACCACGTCGCCCTTGCGCGTCAGGGCGTGCCGGTGAACGTCTATTCCATGGCCATCGCAGGAGCGACCTCGCCGGTCACGCTGGCCGGTTCGGTCACCCAGGGCGTGGCCGAGTTCCTCGGAGCCGCCACGGCGCTGCAGGTGGCGGCTCCCGGTTCACGCCTCGTGTTCTGCCTCGGCACCGGCGTGCTCGACATGCTGCAGACCACGTTCTCCATCGGCAGCCTCGAGAGCGCCCAGATGGGCGCCATGGCCGCCGAAGTCGGGCACTTCATGGACGTGCCGACCCTGCACCCCGGTATGTCCACCGACGCCAAGCACCCCGGACTGCAGACCGGCTACGAGAAGGCCCTTAAGCTCGCTGCCGTGTGCAGCGCCACGCCCGATGTGGTCACCGGCTGGGGTCTCATCGATTCGCACAACACCATGTACCTGCCGCAGTCCGTCGTCGACAACGAGATGGCCGGCATGGTACGGCGGCTGTACGGGACCGTGGAGGTCTCGGACGCCACCATGGCCGGCGAGAGCATCTCGAAGGTCGGCCCGGGCGGCGGCTTCCTCAGCGAGCGCGAGACGGCCAAGCGTATCCGCGCCGGCGAACACTACCTGCCGACGGTGTCCGATCGTCTGTCCTACGAGAAGTGGGCCGAGGTGGGGACGACCGAGAACGACGCCGCCGAGGCCGACGTCCAGCGGCTGCTGACCCGCCACCTCGAGCGGCGGTGTCTCGACGGGGACATCATCGACGAGCTCGCCGCCGTGTGCGGCGTCGACGAGGAGCTGCGGCGCCGCGCCCTGCGGGACTGACCCGCGCGGCGCCCGCCACCCAGCACGAACGGAGGACCCATGACGCTCAGGATAGGCTACATCGGGCTCGGCGCCCTCGGCAGGCATCTCGCCGGCAGCCTGCTCAAGGCCGGCTTCCCGCTCACCGTCTACGACATCGACCGCTCCTGCGCCGCTGAGCTCGAGAAAGGCGGCGCCGCCTGGGGAGACTCCGTACTCGAGACTGCGCGCGCCTCGGACACGGTCATCACCTGTCTCCCTTCGCCCGAGGCGGTCGACACCGTCGTCGGCGGGGAGCGGGGCGTGCTCGAGGGTCTCGCGTCGGGCGGCACCTGGATCGAGATGAGCACCAACGATGCCCACAATATCCAGCGGCTCGCGGCGCTGGGCGCCGAGAAGGGCATCGAGACGCTGGAGTCGCCGGTCACCGGCGGCGTGCACCGCGCCGCCGCCGGCATGATCACCGTGCTCGTCGGCGGCTCCCCCGACGTGTACGAGAAGCACAGGCCGGCGTTCGAGGCCATGGGCGGCAAGGTCTTCTACGTCGGCGAGCTCGGCAAGGCCTCCGTGATCAAGGTCATCACCAACATGCTCGCCTTCATCCACCTCGTGGCCGACGGCGAGGCGCTCATGCTCGCCAAGCAAGGCGGCGTGGACCTCGGGCTGGCCTGGGAGATCATCAAGGCCAGCTCCGGCAACAGCTTCGTCCACGAGACGGAGGGCCAGCTGATCCTGAACGGCAGCTACACCATCAACTTCACCATGGACCTGGCCCGCAAGGATCTGCATTTCGCGCACATGATGGGGCGCGAGTGGGGCGTGCCGCTGGACCTCGCGAGCGTCACCGAGCAGATCTTCGCGCGGGGTCGCGCGACCTACGGCGGCGAGGCGCAGTCCACGATGATCGTGAAGCTGCTCGAGGACGCCGTCGGCGTCGACCTGCGGGCGCCGGGATTCCCCGACGAGCTGGAGCCTGAGTGACGGAGGCATCAGGGTCGGCGAAGGCAGCGGCTCGGCCAACGGCGCCGCGCGCGCTCCGGGGACCTCCGCCCGTTGACTGACGGCGACGCCCGCTACAGACAGAAATGCAGAGCTTCAGCCGTCCGACGGCACGATGTTCTTCGGACGGCTTGACTTGACGAACAACCCGCCAAATACTCCGGGCCCGGAAGCCACGGATACCCAGCGAAGGAGAGACCCGTGACCGAGATCAGCGACTTCGCGATGGACTACTTCTCCCTCAAGGGGAAGAAGGCCATCGTCACCGGCGGCAACACGGGTCTCGGCCAGGCGTTCACCGTAGCCCTGGCGACAGCCGGCGCCGATCTCTTCGTGCCCAGCATCATGGACGACGACGGCGCCACCGGACCTCTGGTCGAGGCGCACGGCGGCCGCTACGAGTTCATGAAGGCGGACGTCACACGGCCCGGCGCGCCCGCCGAGATCGTCGCGGCGTGCGTCGACCGGCTCGGCTCGCTCGACATCCTCGTCAACAGCGCCGGCGTCTGCCCACTCGCGAGCGTGCTCGAGTTCGGCCGTGAGCAGTGGGACGCCACCGTGGCGGTGAACCTCACAGCCGCCTTCGAGATGGCCTACGAGGCGGCCAAGACCATGGTCCCGCAAGGCTCCGGCAAGATCATCAACATCTGCTCGCTGTTCT
>DAIQNY010000249.1:0-4568 GCA_036788155.1 Actinomycetota bacterium
GGTGGGCTCTGCGGCCGCCGCCGTCGACGCCGTGCCGGCTTCGGCGCCGGCCCCGGCCGGCGCGGTCTTGTCGCGACGCATGAAGCTCGAGACGGCGCCCTGGACTCCGGCGCCGAACGACGCGGCCTTGCGCGCCGGCGTGCTCACGGCTCCCTCGACGGCGTTGGCCATGGCATCGATCTTGTCGGTGATGTCGGCCACGTCCTTGGTGATCTGATCCACGTTGCCCAGGTTCGCATTGACGCCGTCGAGCGTAGTGCCCGCCTTCTGCATGAGCGGCACAGCCTGCTTGTCGACGTCGTCGAGCACGGTGTCCACACGTCCGAGTGTCCCGCCCGCCTTGAACAGGGCGTAGGCGGCGGCGATGGCGACGACGACGAAGAAGAACGCCGCCGCGTAGCTGAGGACGATGGTGGGAGTCTCCATCGCGAGCGTCCCGAACGTGGAGTCCATGCACCACTCCTTCCCTGAGCCACGCCGTTTCGAGGACCGTCCGAAGCGTATCATACCGCGTGACGCGGCCTGTGGGGGGCTGTGCGTAGACGCGAGGACATGACTTCCTTGACCACAGACCACCCGGCGCTCGAGGAACCAGTCGCACTCCCGCGGCGCGACGTCGCGCTGCTCTTCGCGTCCGGCCGGAGCACTCAGTCGGGGGCGGGCGGCGCGGCGATGCGGCCGCCGCCCACGACGACGTCGTCGCGGTAGAAGACGGCCGCCTGCCCGGGTGCAAGGCCTGAGAACGGCGCACGCAAGCGCACCTCCAGCTCGGCGCCGTGGCGCTCGAGCGAAGCCACGGGTACGGGCGCCGAGCGATAGCGAAGCTGCACCTCGAGTCGCTCGCCGGCGCCGAGCGCGCGGTCGACGACGTGGCACACGCGGAGGCCGTGGACGTCGAGCAGGTCGCGGCCGCCGACGACGACTTCGTTCTCGGCGGCCCTGCGCTCCAGAACGTACAGGGGCTCCGCGCCGCTCACTCCGAGGCCACGCCGCTGGCCGACGGTGAAGCGCCAGTGACCCTCGTGAGCTCCGAGGACCCTGCCGTCCTCGGCGACGATGTCGCCGGGGGCCGGCGCGACGCCCCGGCTCTGCAGGAAGTCCTGGTAGCCGGCCGGGGCGAAGCAGACCTCCTGGCTCTCGGGCTCGTCGGCCACCAGGAGGCCGGCCTCGGCGGCCGCGGCGCGCACCTCGGCCTTGGTGAGCTCGCCGAGCGGAAACTCGAGGCGCGCCAGCACCTGTGGCGGGACCGACCAGAGCATGTAGGACTGATCCTTGGCACGGTCGACGGCGCGCGCCACCCAGGGCTCGCCGTCACGCCAGACGAGCCGCGCGTAATGGCCCGTGGCCACGCGCGGCAGGCCGAGCTCCTCGGCGAGCGCGGCGAGCGCGGCGAGTCGCAGCGGGTTGCAGTCGACGCACGGGTTGGGCGTCTCTCCGTCGAGGTAACCGCGCACGAAGGGCTCCACGACGGCGTCCTCGAACCCGCTCTCCAGGTCGAGGACGTGATGCGGGAGCCCCAGCTGCGCGGCCGTCCGCCCGGCTCGCTGCAGGGCGCCGGGCGAGCAGCAGCTGCGGCGGTCCGTGCCCGGCCAGAGCCGGGCCGTCGCCGTCTCGAGGCTCCGTCCCTCGTCGATCAACCTGAGCGCTGCGACGGCGCTGTCGACGCCGCCGCTCAGTGCGACGAGTGCTCGTGGTCTTTTGGGAGTGATGGGAGGATCTGGTCGACCTCGGCCTCGCGGCCGCTCCGGACGAGGTAGTCCTGGATCGCCAGGTGCAGCGCGTCGGCGGCCAGGTTGGAGCAGTGCATCTTGTTGGGCGGCAGGCCGCCCAGGGCCTCGGCCACCGCCTTGTTCGAGACGACGGCGGCCTCGTTGAGGCTCTTGCCCATGACCATCTCGGTGACCATGCTGGACGTGGCCACGGCAGCGCCGCACCCGAACGTCTTGAACTTGACGTCGGCGATGTGGTCGGTGTCGTCCACGGCGATGCTGATGCGCATCACGTCGCCGCAGACCGGGTTGCCGATCTGCCCGATCCCGTCGGCGTCCTCGATCTCTCCCACGTTGCGTGGGTTGGTGAAGTGATCCATCACCAGGTCGGTGTACATGGTGTCAGCCTTTCACGTACAGCGGACTCATCTGCCGCAGCTTGTCGACGACCGGGGGGAAGGCCTCCAGGAAGGCGTCGACCTCGTCCACCGTGTTCTCCCTTCCGAGACTGATTCTCATGCTGCCGTGCGCCTCCTCCGCGCCGAGGCCCAGGGCGAGGACCACGTGGGACGGCTCGAGAGAACCCGACGCGCAGGCGGAGCCGCTCGAGACCATGAAGCCCTGGGCGTCCATCTGCAGCAGCATGGACTCGCCCTCGATGTAGCGCACGCTGAAGGCGACGCTGCCGGGCAGCCGCTCCGCCGGGTGACCGAGGAGCGTCACCTCAGGGACGCGGTCCAGGACGCCGCTCGCCAGTCTGTCCCGAAGGCGCTCGAGCCGCGGGCGGACCTCGGGGAGCTGCTCGGCGGCGAGCGTCATGGCGGCGCCGAGGCCGACGATGCCCGGCACGTTCTCGGTGCCGGAGCGCAGGCGCCGCTCCTGGCCGCCGCCGTGGAGGACCGGCTGCAGGCGCGTGCCTCGGCGCACGTAGAGCGCTCCGACGCCCTTGGGCCCGTACAGCTTGTGGCCGGAGAGGCTCAGCAGGTCCACGCCGAGCTCGTCGACGTCGACCGGCAGAGAGCCGACCGCCTGCACGGCGTCGGTGTGGAACAGCGCGCCCTTCTCGTGCGCGATGCGCGCCAGCTCGGCGACCGGCTGAACGGTGCCGATCACGTTGTTGGCGAACATGACGGAGGCCAGTCGCGTGTCGGCGCGAAACGCCTGCTCGTAGGCGTCCAGGTCGACGACGCCGTCGCCGTCCACCGGCACGAAGTCGACGTCCCAGCCCTGGCGGTTCAGGGCACGGGCGGCCTCCATGACGGCGGGGTGTTCGATCGCGCTCACGATGAGATGACCCTGCTGGAAGCGTGCGAGACTCCCGGCGAGCGCGAGGGTGTCCGCCTCGGTGCCGCCGGAGGTGAAGACGATCTCCTTCTCGCTCGCGCCTAGGACGGAGGCCACCTGGGCGCGCGCCGCGTCGACGGCCGCGCGCGCCTCGCGCCCCAGTCGGTGGAGCTCGGACGGGTTGCCGTAGCGCTCGGAGAAGAACGGCAGCATCGCCTCGAGCACTCGTGGGTCGACCGGCGTCGTCGCCGCGTGGTCGAAGTAGACGGTCTTCATGGAGTGACTGCCTCCTTTGTCAGGTCCTCGAGCGTGATGCTGTTGAGGGCGCCGGTGATGGCGTTGTCCAGCCGGCGCCACACGATGCGAGAGGCGCAGGAGTCGGCGCGCTCGCAGGCGCCGCCGTCCGGGACGCAGCCGACGAGCGACAGCAGGCCCTCGAGCGCCGTCACCACATCGCCGACGAGGACGTCGGCGGCGGCCTGCGCCAGCTGGTAGCCGCCGCTCACCCCGCGCGTTGCCTTGACGAGTCCGGCCTCACGCAGCCGGGCCAGGATGCGCTCCAGGAACGGCGCCGGGATGCCCTCGGCCGCCGCTATCTCGGAGAGCGGCACGGGCCGGCCGTCATCGTGACCGGCCAGGTACACCATGGCCCGAAGGCCGTATTCGCAGCGTGAGGAGATGCGCATCCGTGTCCCACCGTTCGCCGTGGTCTGGAATCCCAACCAATGCAGTCGGCATTATGCTACCACCGGGGCGGGGGGTCAAACGGAAGCGGCGCCCGTCGGGCGCCGCTCGAAGGACTCGGGAAAGGCGCCGCCGCTCAGAGGCCGCGCACGGCGTCGGCGATCTCCTGCTCCATGACCTTGAAGCCGATCCAGCCGGAGTAGAGGTTGGCCACCTGGCCGTCGCCGCGGATGATCGCAAGGATGGGCGGGTCGCTGACACGCAGCTGCGCCAGCAGGTCGCCGAGCTGCTTGGACTCGCGGGCCTCGAAGGAGAAGAACGAGCTGTCGGCCGCGTAGTTGCCCTTGATGTCGTTGAAGTACGACAGCATCTCCATGTCGTCGGCGGCTCCGTTGACGTACACGAGCAGCACGATGCCGCGGCCCTCGTCGAGGCGCTTGGTGATGAAGTCCGGCGTTTCGGCGGTGGGCTCGATGGTGAGCGGCGCGTAGCCGGTCATGCCGAAGCTGCTGACGGTGTTGTACGAGGCCGGCTGCTCGGCGACCGGCGCTGGGGCGGGCTCGCCCTCGGCCATGACGCGCACGGCCACGACGCCGCCGAACAGCAGCGCGCCGACCACGAGGATCAGGGCCGCTCCGAGCAGGAACGTCCGGTTGCGCTTGAGAATCCCCATGCCGGCCCCCTCCAGAGAGAGAAAGAGCTCCACCTTGCCGTGCTCGCGTTATTCTCGAACCTGCCTCAGCAGGTGGGTGCCCTCCCGGACAGTCCACGGACGGCCCGGCGACAAGCTCCCGATGTGTTCGTGTTGGCTCGAGAATGTGGCGAGGTCACGAACAAGGTCGAGCCGCGCCATCCTAGCAAACGTCCACTGATTCAACAATCTTGTCGGCA
>DAIQNY010000250.1:0-4514 GCA_036788155.1 Actinomycetota bacterium
AGGCCCTTCTCCATCTCCTCCTCGACGAGGCGGATGCCGCTCTCGACGGCCCGGATGGCCTCGTCACGGGTCATGGCCGGCCCCTGCGCCATGTTGGCCGTGCCCATGCGGATCTTGTCGTGGCGGATGTCCGCCGCCGTCAGGTCGGCGTTCACGCCGAGGTCGGTGACGACGACACGGGCGCCGACGTGGCGGGCGATGACGTTGATGCCGGCCCCACCGGCGACCATGTTGAACACCATCGCCGGCGTCACCTCGGCCGGGAAGGCGCTGACGCCCTCGGCCACGACGCCGTGGTCGGCCGCCATCACGGCGATGGCTTTGTCCGTGATGACCGGCTGCTCCTTGCCCTGGATGCCGGCGAGCTGGATGGAGAGCGTCTCCAGGCGCCCGAGGGCCTTGGGCGGCTTGGTGAGCTGAAGCTGGCGGGCCTCCGCCACCCGCATTGCGTCGGCGTCGAGCGGGCGGACGTGGCGGATGGTGTGGTCGAGCAGGTCGGTCACTGTGGCTCCTTGGGGGATGAAGGCTGAACGCCGGACGGGGTCGATGGGGCGTCGCCGGCGGCCGCGAGCGGGCCGGCCGCGAGGGCCTTGACGTCGAGGGGATAGCCCGCGACGAGCAAGTAGAGGTCGTCGGCGTCCCGGGCGAGGCGCTGGTTGGCCCAGCCGAGCTGGTCACGGTACAGACGGGCGAGCGGGTACTCGGGCACGACCCCGAGCCCGACTTCGTTGGTCACGGCGACGAGGGTGACGCCGGTCTCGGCGACGGCCCGGACGAGGCCGTCGACGGCGGCCGTGACGCGCGCCGCCGCGGCGCGCTCCTCGGCCGCCGGCAGCAGATCCTTGTCGTAGTTGTAGCCGCCCTCCGGCGGTTCGCTACCGCCGAGCGCGCCGTCCTGGAACAGCAGGTTGGTCACCCACAGGGTGACGCAGTCGAGGAGGACGACGGGTGGACCGGAGCCCCGGGTCGCGGCGCCGGCGGAGGCTGCGCCTCCGGCGCCGCCCTCGAGCGCCGCGGCTCGCACGGCCGCCGTCACCTCGACGGGGCACTCGATTGTGGTCCACGTCGCGGAGCGCGAGGTCTGGTGTGCGCGCACACGCTGCGCCATCTCCTCGTCGTACGTCTGGGAGGTTGCGAGGTACGTGACCCGGCCGCCGGACGGCTCGGCCAGCTGCGCCGCGAGCCGCTCGGCGTACGTGCTCTTGCCGCTGCGCGCGCCGCCGGTGACGAGGATGAGTCGGCCGGGAGTCGGCCGGTCGTCAACTGTGTCCACCGCATGCCCTCCCTCGAGGCGTTGTCGCAGTGATCACCCAGCCGAGGTGTCCTGGCTCGCGCGTCGTCCTACTGACCGCGCCTTCCCGCCTGATGGCAGTGGCGTCGTTGCGGTGGTCGTCTGCGCCTACAGTTGCGGGGCAGCGCCGGCCTTGCACCGGCTTCCCAGCAGCTGGGAGATGCCCGCACAGGCTACAGCCGCAGACGGCCGGAATCAAACCCCAAGCGGCTCACAGCCCGACGAGCTCGCCCGAGGCGGACGCACCCGCGCGGGCTGCACACTCAGGGCACACCCCGTAGACCTCCAGGTGGTGGCCGTAGACCGAGAACCCGGTGGTCATCGCGAGATGTCGTTCGAGAAGGACCAAGTCGCCGTCGCCGTCGAACTGCACGACCCTGCGGCAACGACGGCAGATGAGCGGATGCGTATGGCCGATGCCGATCGCCGTGTAGCACGCCTCCAGATGGGAGGTCTGCACCCGGACCAGCAGCCCCATCTCGTTGAGCAGAGCCACCGTCCGGTACACCGTCGCCTGCCCGACGCCCTCGGGGCCCACCGCGGCAGCGGCCTCGGCGATGGTGGAGGCACAGCCGCACGTCGCGAAGTACTCCCACACGCGCCGCCGCTGCCTCGTGAGAGGCACCCCGAGCCGCTCGAACGCGTCCTCCACGAGGGCGCCATGGCCGCTGTCTCGCATCGCCGACATGCGGTCGATTATCGCATGCGGTCTGGAGGTCCCGGATGCCGGCCAGGTCTCAGCGCACGAAGAGCTTGCCTGCGACCATGCGGCTCTGGGCGTTGCCCGAGCGGTCGGTGGCGAACGCCTTGACGTAGTACGTGCCGCGCGGCAGGTCGCAGCGGAAGGTGAAGACGCGCGCGCCCGAGCCGGTGCGCTGCCAGCCGAGGGCGCGGCGCTTGAGCAGATTGCCGCGACCGTCCGTGATCCTGACGGCGACGCGGGCGCGGCTGCTGCGGGCGTCGGCGACGACGTACTTGACCGACGCCCACGTCCCGCGCCGCACAACGGCGCGCTTGACCCGTGTGACCGGTCCGACCACGTCGCCGGTGGTGGCGGTCCAGGTCGCGCCGCCGTCGGTGGTGGCGAGCACCTGCTCGCCGTCGCCGACGGCCCATGCCGTCTGCGCGTCGAGCGCGTGCACCGAGGCAAGATCGAAGTGCACGTCGGCCGGATCGAGCTCCGCCCAGTGATCCCCACCGTCGGTGGTGCGCAGGACGACCGCCCTCTGCGCCGCGGTCGCGTCGCCCACGGCCCAGCCCGTCTGGTCGTCCACCATGTCGATGTGGCTGAGACGCAGGTCCGCGGCTCCGCCGCCCCACTGCGTCTCCCACGTGGCTCCGCCGTCGGCGCTGTGCAGCAGCACGCCGTCGCCGCTGACGCGCTCACCGGCGAGCAGGGGACCGGCCGCCGGATCGCCGCCGGCCACCCAGACCTGCTGCCCGACCGAGTCTACGGCGTACAGCAGCGTGCCCGGCACGGTCGTCTGCGCCGTCCACGTCGCGCCGCCGTCGCTGGTGCGGTGCACCGTGCCCCGCACGGCGACCCGGTCGTTCGCGAGCACCCACCCGTGGGCGACCGTCGCGAACCGCATGCCGAGAAGGTCGCCGTCCGGAGCGCCTGTCATCTTCTTCCACGTCGCGGCGCCGTCACGCGTGCGCAGGAGGGCGCCGCCAGTGCCGGCCGCGTAGCCGACCTTGTCGGTGACGGCCGTGACGCCGAGCAGGTACTCGAGGGTCGGCACTGAGGCGTACGACCAGGTGGCGCCCTTGTCCGCGCTGCGCGCGATGAGGGCGCCGTCCCATCCCTCTCCGCCCGCGACCCACAGACGGCGGCCGGAGGCCACCGCCAGCGCGTCGGCCGAGTACGCGCCCCACTCCGACGGGCGCGCCGTCTTCCACAGCCTCCCGCCGTTGCTCGTGCGCAGCACGACCGCCTCGTTCCTGACGTTGTCGTAGCCGGTCGCCCACCCGTGCAGGGCGTCGGTGAAGTACACGTCCGTGAGACCGTACGTGGCTCGCGTCCACGCAGGCTCCGGCAGGCCGGGGTCGGCACGGCCGCTGGCGTTGTAGTCGCGGAGCAGACGGTACCAGTCCACGCCACCCTTGGCCGGCGCCGCGCCGAACAGCGACTGGGTGCGATAGGCGGCACGGTACTGGGCCCACTCGTCGCCGGTGCCGATCCAGACGCTCAGACCGCGGAGCCAGCGCACGTAGGACCCGTTGGTGACGCCGAGGACCATGTCGTCCGCGGCGTCGCGCACGGCGGCAGCGGCGGCGACCAGACCGGGGTCGTCGTCGAGCTTGTGCCCGTCGACGAGCCGCCCGGCGAACATGCCCAGGTCCTGCTGCCAAGAATCCCACGCCGCGAGGCTCGTCGAGACCGCGCTCCGCATGGCCCCGCCGTACCGGGCCGGGTCTGCCGCGAGCCCGGCGCGGAGGCGGCCGGCCAGGTCGGCCATGGCCGGGCCGGCCTCACGCACCGCCTTGAGATCGACCGCCGACAGGCTCACCCAGTCGAAGCAGCGCAGGGAGCCGTAGTAGCCGTCCCAGCCGCGCAGCATGTCCCCGGTCACCTCTTCGGGCGACCGTCCCGGATCCGCGGCGAGCGGTGCGAACATGCCGTCGTAGGGATACCCGTCCTGGTCGATCGTCTCCTCGCTGGCGACCAGGAAGTCGACGAGCGGCGCGCCGGGATCCGCCGGATTGCCGACCGCGGCGACGTCCCAGGCCACCTCGACGTCGCCCATGTTGCAGGCGTCAAAGGCCAGGATGTCGATCGGCACCCCGGAGCCGGCGAGCGCGGCGCGCAGCTCCGGCATCGTGATCTTGTCCTCTGCGTCGTAGTCGTGCGAGAAGTAGCGCCACCCGTAGCCGTGGTCCCAGCCGACCACCACCAGGCGATCGGACGGGAACCGCGCGTGGATCTGTTCGAGGAACCAGCGGAAGGTCTCTCCCTTGCCGAAGTTCCGCTCCTTCTTGAAGCGTGCGACCGTGGTGACCTCCGGGCCGCGCACCCGGTAGAGGAAGGAGCCGGTCCTTGCCTCCTTGTCGACCAGGGCGACCACGTTCACCTGCGGCGACACGGGGATGCGCTTGAGCGCGGGCAGCGTGAACCGCGGCCAGGTGTACCCGAGGTCGTTGTCGGCGTTGACGTAGACGGCGACCGTCCAGGTCTGACCGCCGCCGATCGGAGCGGCGGCGGCCCCGCCGCCCGCGGCGCGGG
>DAIQNY010000251.1:0-4502 GCA_036788155.1 Actinomycetota bacterium
CTTGGCCAGATACTCGAGCAGGTCCTTCAACATCCCACTACTCCCTCCGTCGTCTCCGGCGGGGCATCTTACTTGTCGATGCCCTTGATGGAGAGCAGCTTCTTGACCGTGCGCGAGGGCTGCGCGCCCTCGCCCAGCCACTTCTTCGCCTTCTCAGCATCGATCTCGATGAGCGACGGCTCCATGCGTGGGTTGTACTGGCCGATGGTCTCGATGGCGCGACCGTCACGCCGGGCGCGGGAATCCACGACGACGATACGGTAGACCGGGTTCTTGGTGCTGCCGACCCGGGTCAGTCTCATCCGTACTGCCAACTGGTGTCACCCCCTCAGGGTACTAGAACGGCACGCGACGACCGCACAGGGTCGCAGCGGTGCGTGAACCTTATGCGACCCGGGCTCGGGCCGCAAGAATGTGCATTCTACCCGCTCATGCCGGGCAGGCGAAACCCCTTCATCTTGCCGCTCGAGAACATCTTGAGCATCTTCTGCATCTCGCGGTACTGCTTGAGCAGGTTGTTGACGTCCTGGACGCTGGTGCCGCTGCCGGTGGCGATGCGGCGCCGGCGGCTGCCGTCGATGATGTCGGGGTGCCGGCGCTCCTGCCGCGTCATGCTGAAGATCATCGCTTCGATGCGGTCCAGTTGCCGGTCGTCGACCTGGACGTTCTTGAGCTCCTTCATGCCGGGCACGCCCGGCAGCATGCCGAGGATGCTCGAGAGCGAGCCCATCTTGCGTACCTGCTTGAGCTGGTCGAGGAAGTCCTCGAAGGTGAACTCGGCGCGACGGAGCTTTGCCTCCATCTCCGCCGCCTCCTTCTCGTCCAGGCTCTGCTCGGCCCGCTCGATGAGGCTGAGGACGTCGCCCATGCCGAGGATGCGGCTGGCCATGCGGTCCGGGTGGAAGACGTCGAAGTCGTCGAGCTTCTCCCCCGTGCTCGCATACTTGATTGGCTTGCCGGTGACGGCGCGGACGCTGAGCGCGGCGCCGCCGCGGGCGTCGCCGTCGAGCTTGGTGAGCACGACGCCGTCGAGGTCCACGTGCCCCCTGAAGGCGTCGGCGGCGTTCACGGCGTCCTGGCCGGTCATGGCGTCGACGACCAGCAGCACGTTGTGCGGCCTCACGGCGTCGCGTATGTTGACGAGCTCCGCCATGAGCTCCTCGTCGACGTGCAGGCGGCCGGCGGTGTCGATGATGGCCACGTCGCCGTGGGAGCGCGCGTACGCGACGCCGTCGCGCGCGATGTCGACAGGGTCGACGTCGGCGCCGGGCGCGTAGCAGGGTACGCCGACGCGCCCGGCCAGCGTCTGCAGCTGGTCGATGGCCGCCGGCCGGTAGACGTCGGCGGCGATGAGCACGGGCTGCTTGCCGTCCTTCTTCAGCAGCTTGGCGAGCTTGGCGCAGGTGGTGGTCTTGCCGGAGCCCTGCAGACCGGCCATCAGCACGATCGTCGGCGGATGGCCGCTGAACGCCAACTTGGAGTCGCCGCTGCCCATGAGCGAGACGAGCTCCTCGTTCACGATCTTGACGACCTGCTGCGCCGGCGTGAGGCTCTCCATGACCTCGGCGCCCAGGGCGCGCTCCTTGACGTGCGCCACGAACTGGCGCACGACCTTGAAGTTCACGTCCGCCTCGAGCAGCGCCAGACGGATCTCGCGCATGGCGGCGTCGATGTCCTCGGCGGTGAGCTTGCCGTGGCCCTTGAGGCTCTGCATCACGCCCTGCAGGCGCTCGGTGAGTGAGTCGAACATCAGGTCTTCCTGGTCTCGTTACGGGACGTCCATCGTAGCATGCCCCGTCTGGCCCGCCTGAAGCCGGCTGCGGGACCTGGACCTGGCCCGATCGAGCGGCGGCCTCCGGGGCCGCGGCGGGTCAGAGGGCGAGGATGAGGGTCCAGAGGTCGTGCCGGATCCCCGCATGCACGACCTGTCGCTCGACCGTCATCCCGAGCTTCTCGGCCACGCGGCGCGATCGCGCGTTGCCGGGGACGATGAGCGAGCACAGGCTTCGGATGCCAATATCCTCGGCATGCGCGGCCACCGCCCGCGCGGCCTCGGTCGCGTACCCACGCCCCCAGGCGTCCCGCTCCAGGTGCCAGCCGATCTCGACGCGATCCTCGCCGCCGATCGCTCGCGGCACGAGGCCGCAGTCGCCGATGAGACGTCCGTCGGAGCGCCGGACCACGGCGGAGAGACCGAGGCCGGAGCGAGCGTGCTCCTCGCGGGCCCGTGCGACCCAGGAGCGAGCCTTCTCGAGGGTGAACGGCTGGTCCCACCAGATCACCTCTGGATCGGTGAAGGCGCGTGCGATCTCGCGCTCGTCGCCATCACAGAACGGACGGACGACGAGCCGGACGGTCTGGAGCGTCGGCGTCACTCCGCGGCGGTGCTCCCGGCATCGCCATCGCCGCCGAAGATGGCGCGCGCGAACACGTCCGCTTCGAACGGCCGCAGGTCCGCCAGTTGCTCCCCCACACCGATCAGCTTGATGGGGATGCCGAGACTCTCGTGGATGGCGACCACGATGCCGCCCTTGGCGGTGCCGTCGAGCTTGGTGAGCACCACACCGCTCACGTCCACGGCCTGCTTGAACTCCTGCGCCTGGCGCAGGCCGTTCTGGCCGGTGGTCGCGTCGAGCACGAGCAGCGTCTCGTGCGGGGCGCCGGGCAACTGCTTCTCGATGACCCGGCGCACCTTCTCCAGCTCGCGCATCAGGTTCACCTGGGTGTGCAGGCGCCCGGCCGTGTCGATGAGGACGACGTCGGCGCCGCGCGACCGCGCGGCGGCCACGCCGTCGTAGACCACGGCCGCGGGATCGGCCTCCGATCCCTGCTTCACGATCTCGCAGCCCACGCGGTCGGCCCACTGACTGAGCTGCTCCACGGCGGCCGCGCGGAACGTGTCGCCGGCCACCATGAGCGGCGTCTTGCCCATCTCCTTGAGCCGCCAGGCGATCTTCCCGATGGTCGTCGTCTTGCCGGTGCCGTTCACCCCGACCATGAGGATGACCGTCGGCTCGTGCGAGACGTCGATGCGCTGCAGCTCCGGGTCGTCCGGCTTGAGCAGTTCCGCCACGACGTCCGCCAGCTCGTTCTGAAACGGCTCCTTGGTCTCGATCTTCTTGGCCGTGCAGCGCTGCTCCAGCTCGTCGACGATCTTGATGGTGCCGTCCACGCCCACGTCGGCGGCTATGAGCATCTCCTCGGTCTGCTCGTACAGGCGCCGGTCGACGCCGACGTACACCGCGCTCTTGAGCGCGTCCGTGACGGCGCCCCTGGCCTTGCCGAGGTTCCGGCGCAAGCGGCCGAAGAGGCCCCTGCGCTCCACCGCTTCTTCTTCGAGCACCGTCGTCGGCACGTCCGCCTCAACGACACCCTTGAACACCTCATGCCACTCCACGCCGTCAGTCTCCCGTCTGCACCGGCGCGCCCGGCCGCTTGGCCCCGGCGCGCTCCTCCTTCTCGATCTCCTCCTCCGCCATGCGGGCGCTCACCACCTGAGATGCCCCGTCCGGCCCCATCGTCACGCCGTAGAGCACGTCGGCCGCCTCCATCGTACGCTTCTGGTGGGTGATGATGACGAACTGGGTGCGCTCGCGGTAGTCGCGCAGCAACTGAACCAGACGGCCGATGTTGACGTCGTCGAGGGCCGCCTCGATCTCGTCGAGGATGTAGAACGGGCACGGCCGCGCCAGCACGAGCGCCATGAGGAAGGCGATCGCCACCAGGGCGCGCTCGCCACCGGAGAGCAGCTGCAGGCGCTTCCCGAGCTTCTTCGCGGGCTTCACCTCCACGGCGACCCCGCCCTGGGGGTGCTCCTCGTCCGGCTCGACCAGCTTGAGCCGCCCGCGACCGCCGGGGAACAGCACCGCCACCATGTGGCTGAACTGTTCCTGGACGGCGTCGAAGGTGGCGGCGAACTCGCTGTCGACTTGCGCCGTGAGCTCCTTGATGAGCGCCTCCAGGTCCTCGATGGACTTCTCGAGATCGCGTCGCTGTTCGCGCAGGAAGGAGGCACGCTCGGAGAGCTCGGCGCACTCTGCCTCTGCCAGAGGGTTCACAGGGCCGATCTTGTCGCGGCGGCGCGTGAGCCGCTCCACGCGCTCGCGGAGCTGTGCCTCCTCGGCCTCGTCGGCCGGCGGCGCGAAGCCCGCCTGATCGAGCTGCTCGCTGACCTGGTCGAGCGAGGCGGCGAGCTCGGAGCGGCGGTCCTCGAGGCGCGCGAGCGCCACCTGGATCTGCGTACGGCGCTCTCCGGCCTCCTCGAGGCCCCGGCGCAGTCGCGCCTCCTCGTCGGCCAACCGGCGCAGCTCGCCGCGCTCGAGACCGGCGCCCTCGTCGTCGCCGACGTCCAGTTGCGCAATGAGGCGCGTCGAGTGCGCCCGGAGCGCACCGGAGCGTGTCTCGACCGCCGTACACGCGGCGCGGACATCGGGTACGTCCGCGAGCCGCCGTTCCAGCTCGTCCAGCCGCTCGCGGTCGGCGGCCGCCCTGCGGCGGGCCGC
>DAIQNY010000252.1:0-4483 GCA_036788155.1 Actinomycetota bacterium
GAAGCTGTGCCCGAATTTTTGAGCCACCGCCTGGAGAGCCTGTACGGCGGCCGCCGGCCCACCAAGTTCGGCATCTACGAGGAGGACCTGGAACGGGCCGCAGCCGTCGCCCGACGGCACGACCTCGCCATCGACACCGTCCACGTCCACCTTGCCAACGGCATCCTGAACGAGGAACTGCCGGCCTACGACGCCGCGCTCGCACCGGTCGCGCGCATGACCGAGCAGCTGCTCGAAACCGGCTGCCCGCTCGTCGAGGTCAACGTCGGCGGCGGCCTCGGCACCCCGTTGCTTCCGGGAGAGTCTGCCCTGGACCTCGATGCCTGGGCGGGCATCCTCGCGAGACACTTCGGCCGTTTCGGCCTGCACGTCGGTGTGGAACCGGGCGAGTTCCTCACCAACCTCTCCGGCGTCCTCCTCGCTGAGGTCGTGACCGTCGAAGAGCGGCTCGGCGCCACGTTCGTCGGCCTCGACGTGGGCTGGAACGTGATGAACGACCCCTTCATCTACGGACGGCCGGTCGACGCCGTGGTCGCCTCGCGCGCCCGCGCACCGCGCCGCCGCGTGATCACGCTTGCGGGCCACATCAACGAGGGCGACGACCTCTTCGGGAGAGACCTGCCGTTCGTGGACGTGCAGGAGGGGGAGGTCGTCGCGTTCGCCTCCACGGGCGGCTACGCCGCGGGCATGTGGACCGACCACTGCATGCGACCACGGGCCGGGGCTCTGTACTTCAGCGAGAGGACCTGAGCCGTCCGGCACGGCCGCCCGCGCCGCGCGGCCGCCGGCCGCGCGGCCGGCCAGTCGGCATACGACGCCGGGTGCCTGCCGCTTCACCATACCGGGAACGGTATCGGTGTGGGGTCCGGCACCGGCGTGGGGATCCGGGAGCCTGCCGGACCGGGAGGAAGGAGTCGCGATGCGACATCCCATCGTCCTCGGCTACACCGGCTCTGCGTGCTCGTCGGCAGCGCTCGACGAGGCCATCGACCTCGCGCGCGACACGGCCGGCGCCCAGGTGGTGCTCGTGTACTGTCACGAGCCGCCACCCGGTCTGAGCTGTGCCCTCGATCCGGGGTGCGCCGCCGCCAAGGAGCTGCGCGACTACGAGCGGCGCATCGAGCATGAAGTGCAGCCGATGCTGCAGCACGCGGCCGGGCACGCCCGCGAGGCCGGCGTGGAGACAGAGGTGCTGCTCGTCTGGGACGACCCCGCGAGGGCGCTCGAGGCGGTCGCGCACGAACGCGGGTCGCACGTCATCATCGTCGGCTCGCACGGCGAAGGGCCGATCGCCGGCGCGCTCGGCCGACACACGCCGTTCGAGCTGCTGCACCACTCGGACGTGCCGGTGCTCGTGGTCCCGCACCGTCGCTGAAGCCCGGGCTCGGCCGACTGCGGCGCGGAGGCGGCCTGACCCGACGGCACGGCGCCGAGCCAGCTGCATCGATCTCGGGCGGCACCAGAGACGCCGCGCCCGCCCGGCCGCGGCCCTCCGAAGCCTCCGACGCAGCGGCTACTGCGTCGCGCGCGCGAACCCGCGGACGGCCTCCACCGCCGCCTGCCAGCGCCGGCGGAGGTCGCCGGCGCCGGTCCGCTCCGCCGGCGCGAAGGTCACGCCGGCCCTCCAGAGCTCCGCGACCTCGTCCACGCCGTCCCACACGCCGGTGGCGAGACCCGCGAGCCAGGCGGCGCCGAAGGCGGTCGCCTCAGGCTGCCCGGCCCGCGTGACGGGCACGCCGAGCAGGTCCGCCTGGAACTGCAGCAGCAGGTCGCTCGCCGCCGCACCCCCGTCGGCGCGCACCTCCGCCGGCGCCACCCCCGCGCCGTCCGCCTCGGCCTGGTAGAGGTCAGCCACCTGGAAGGCGATGCCCTCGAGTGTCGCACGCGCGACGTGTGCGGCGGTCGTGCCCCGCGTGAGGCCGAAGATGCCGCCGCGCGCGTACGGGTCCCAATACGGGGCGCCGAGGCCTGCGAGCGCGGGGACGAACACCACACCGTCGCTCGACGGGACGCTCTGCGCGAGAGACGTCGCCTCGGCGCCGCTGCCCACGATGCCGAGGCCGTCGCGCAGCCACTGCACCGCGGCACCCCCGATGAAGACGCTGCCCTCCAGTGCGTAGGTGCGTCGGCCGGCGAGCTGCAGCGCCACCGTGGCGACCAGGCCGGGCGGCGCGGCGACGGGCTCGTCGCCTGTGTTGAGCAGCAGGAAGCAGCCGGTCCCGTAGGTCACCTTGACCATGCCGCTCCGGGTACAGGCCTGTCCGAAGAGCGCCGCCTGCTGGTCGCCGGCCATACCGGCGATCGGGACGGCGGCGCCCAGCAGCGCGGGATCGGTCTCGCCGCACACGCCGCTGCTGTCCACCACCTCCGGCAGCAGCGCACGCGGCACGCCGAAGAGCTCCAGGAGTTCGTCGTCCCAGGCGCCCGAGCGGATGTCGTACAGCAAGGTGCGGGAGGCGTTGCTGGCGTCGGTCACGTGCGAGCGGCCGCCGCTGAGCCGCCACGCCATCCACGTGTCGACTGTGCCGAAGGCGAGCTCACCGGCCTCGGCGCGCTCACGGACACCGTCGACGTTGTCGAGCAGCCAGCGCACCTTGGTACCGGAGAAGTACGGGTCGAGCAGCAGGCCGGTCTTGCGCCGGACCAGTGCCTCGGCGCCGGCGCCCCGCAGCTCCTCACAGGAGTCGGCCGTGCGCCGGTCCTGCCACACGATGGCCGGCGCCACGGGCACGGAGGTCGCCCGGTCCCAGATCACGGTGGTCTCGCGCTGGTTGGCGATGCCGATGCCGGCGATGCCGGAGGCGCTCGCGCCGGCCTTCTCGAGCGCCTGTCGTGCAGTGGCGAGCTGCGCCTGCCAGAGCTCCTCGGCGTCCTGCTCGACCCAGCCCGGATGCGGCGTACGCAGGCCGACTTCCTGCTGGGCGCTCGCGACGACGACGCCGGAGGCGTCGATCACGAGCGCCCGGCCGCTCGTCGTCCCCGTGTCGAGCGCCAGCACCAGCTTGCCGGTGGTCCCGTCTCCCATGCCGCCCTCCTGCCGTCTCCAGCGTGTTCTGCCGGCGGTCATGATATCCCGCCGGCCCGGGAGCCTGCCGTCGCGACGCGGCGTCCGCCGGGACCGGCCGGAGCAGCCTTCTCGGGATGCGCCCACCCCTTTCGTCCGGTGAAGACCCCATTTTGATGCCCGCAGCACACGTCGTCCTCGAGCGAGGGTACAGTCCAAGTGAAGGGAGTCGCACTGGCGCTGCGACCCGCAAAGCTCGTGGAAGGAGGAGCCATGGGCTGGAGGAAGATCCTGGAGACCGAGCACCGACTCGTGCTCGAGGTCGCAGACGCCGCCGATGCCGAGTGCCGCCACATCGAGGCCACCGGTACGATCCGCGCCGACCTGATCGGCGACATGCTCGGCTTCTTCCGGTACTTCAACGACGGTCTCCACGACCCCAAGGAGGAGGGGCTGCTCTTCGCCCGCTGTCACCGGCGCGGCATGACCGACGAGGACGAGCCCCTCGAGCAGATGATCGGCGAGCACGAGTGGTGCCGCGGCAAGCTCGACGGACTGGAGGCGTCGCTGAAGCGCATCGATCCCGCGGACCGCGCCGCCTGCCTCGACCTCGCCGCGCGGCTGCGAGAGTTCGTCGAGGTCGTGCGCTGCCACATCGAGGTGGAGGAAGAGGTCTTCTTCGACATGGCCGAGCACTACCTCACGACCGGCGATCGACAGGACCTGTCGGAGGAGTTCGAGGCGGTCCACTGGGACGAGCTCGAGGAGGGAGTGGCCTCCTACTGGGAGGATCTCGCCCACAGGCTCTGGATCGCCGAGAACCGGTCGGCCTGACGGGCCGCGACGCGCTCCTCCAGACGAGGTCGCGGCCGCTGGCGTCTTCAGCGTCGAGGCTTCGTCACTCGCGGGACCGCGACAGGCTCACGGCCAGGCCGCGGTCCCCGCACTCAGGTACTCGTGCATGTCGGTGGCCGCCGTGCGCGCCGCGCCCATCGCCAGGATCACGGTCGCGGCGCCGGTGACGATGTCGCCGCCGGCCCACACCTTGGGGACGCTCGTCCTCCCCGACTCCGTGAGCGTCTTGATGTAGCCGCGCTCGGTGCGCTCGAGGCCCTCGGCGTCCTCGAAGAGGGCCCGGTTGGGGCCGGCCCCGACTGCGACGACCACCATGTCCACGTCGATGAGGAAGTCCGACTTGAGGATGGGCACCGGCCGGCGGCGCCCGGAGGCGTCCGGGTCGCCCAGCTTCATGCGTACGCAGCGCATCTCTCGCACCCAGCCCTGCTCGTCGCCCTCGTAGGCGATCGGGCTGGTGAGGTACTCGAACCTGAGGCCCTCCTGCTCCGCATGCCGGATCTCCTCCTCCCGCGCCGGCATCTCCGCCCGCGTGCGCCGGTAGACCACCGTCACCTCCCGCGCGCCCATGCGCAGCGCGGTGCGCGCGCAGTCCATGGCCACGTTGCCGCCGCCGACCACGGC
>DAIQNY010000253.1:0-4462 GCA_036788155.1 Actinomycetota bacterium
GGTTGCGGTTGATGGTGAAGCCGCCGACGCAGATCTGGTCGCCGTCGTGGACGAAGCGCGTGACGGCCTCACCGACGGTCATCAGCTTGCCGTGCAGCCCGTTGTGTTCTGGCATCACGTCCCCCTGTCGAGTGCGCCGGGGCCATTAACCACGAACGCCCCAGCGAGCACGGTGCATCTCGGCTGGGGCGCAGGGCCTGACGGTGGGGCCGGTGGGGACGCCGCCGGCCCGGGCCTTTACGGCAGCGCCCTCATGATACACGCGGGCGGCGGCGGCGCAACTGTCGTCGCGGCGGCGGCGCACCTGTCGTCACGGCGGCCCCTGTCGTCACGGCGACGGCGCGGCAGTCGTCACGGCGCCGCCCTCGGCGCTGACCGCCGGTCCACGGGCTCGGTCCGGGCCGCGCCGAGCCCGTGGGCGGCCCGGCCGTCAGCGTCTGATGCGCACCGTCACCCGCTTCACGGAGCTGGTGTTGCCGGCGGCGTCGGTGGCACGGTAGCTGACGACCGTCTTGCCGCGACGAGTGATCGTGACGCTGGCGCCGGTCTTCCAGGCGCCCTTGCCGACACGGTACTGGATCCTGGCCACGCCGGATTGCGCGTCGCTGGCCTTGAACCGAACGCGGGCCGCCTTGCGCTGGACGCGCCGTGGAGCCGTCGCCTTCGCGACCGGCTTGACGACGTCCAGCCCGAGGACAGTTCCGTTGCCGCCCACGGCGAAGACGTGCGTCGTGTCGATCGCCGCCAGACCGTTGAGGACGTTGGAGCTGCGGGGACCGGCGTTGCTCCAGCCGGCGCCGCCGTCGCGAGTCTCGAGGATCTCGCCGTCCGCGGTGAGGGCCCAGCCCTTGCGTGCGGTGACGAACCCGATGGCGTTGATGGTCGACGTGACGCCTGACGCCTGCGCCGCCCACGTTGCTCCTCCGTCGGCCGTGCAGACGATCGTGCCGTCGGTCCCTGCCGCCCAGCCGGTGGACGCATCGACGAACTGGACCGCCTTGAGATCCGCGGTCACACCGGAGTCCTGCGGCGTCCAGCCGGCACCCGCGTCCGCGCTGGCCGTGATCGCGCCCTTATCGCCGACCGCCCAGACGTGGGTGGCATCGCCGAAGTCTACGTGTTCCAACGAGCCGGTCACGCCGGATGCGGGCGTCGTCCACGTGACGCCGTCGGCTGTGACGCTGAGGTTCGTGCCGTTGCCGGGGTAGCCGACGGCGACCGCGTGCTGTGCGTCGCCGCAGGCGACGGCGTTGTAGTTGGGCGCCGGCCAGGTGGGGGACACCTGCGGGGTCCACGAGGAGCCGTCCTCGGTCCGGACGATGCTCCCGCCCCAGCCTGCTGCCCAGCCGTGCCGCGCGTCGGCCATGGCCAGGCCCCCGAACCAGTTCATCGCGTCGTCTTGGAGCTGATCGACCCATGTCCGTCCGCCGTCCGTGGTGGCGTAGAGGACGGCGACGCTCTCTCCACCGCTCTTCTGGCCGGCGGCCCAACCATGCTTCGCGTCGACGAACGAGGCGTTCTGGAACTCGACGTCGCACCCCCGCCAGCGCGAGACCCAGCCGCCCCCGGCGCCGCGGGTGGCGAGGGCGCCGGCCTGTCCCGCCGCGACCAGACCGTCGCCGCGAGGAGCAAGAGCGTAGAGACTGCCCCGGAGACCGGTGTCCTCTGTCGTCCAGGCGCCGCCGGCGAGCGGCCGTGAGAGGACTGTTCCCCGCGGTGCTGCGAGCAGGAGACTGCCGCCTGAGACGGCGACGTCTGTGATGCCGTAGCTCACGACGTCCTGCTGGATCGGCTGCCACGAGTCGCCGCCGTCGACGGTGGCCGCCACCGCGCCGTAGGTGTCCACCGCCCAGCCGTGCAGGCCGTCGGTGAACTCCACGGCGCAGAACTGCGGCGACGAGGAGCCTTCCAGGTAGCGCAGCTGCCAGGTCGCGCCGCCGTCGGTCGTGAACGTGAGCACGCCGCCCTCACCGACTGCCCAGGCGTGGCTAGCGTCGACGCAGGCGAGGCTCAGCAGTCTGCCTCCGGAGGGCGACGACTGCGGCACCCAGGTCTTGCCGCCGTTGGTCGTCGCGAGGAGCACGGGGCCGTCCCACGACCCTCCAACGGCCCATCCGTGCAGGGTGTCGGCGAACGCGATCCCGTACAGCCACTCGGATGTCCCGGAGGTCTGCGGCGCCCAGTGCTTGCCGCCGTCCGCGGTATGCAGGATGACGCCGTCGGCTCCGGTCGCCCATCCATGAGACCTCGTCGGGAAGCAGACCGAGAGGAGCGCGGACGTGACGCCGGATGCGTGGCGTCGCCAGGTGACGCCGCCGTCAGTCGTCGCGAGTACCGTACCGTTCCAGCCGACCGCCCAGCCTGAGCCGGCGCCGCAGAAGTCGACGTCCTCGATGGTGTCTCCCTGGGGGGCCGGATTCGCCCAGTACCACTGAGGGCCCGCGCTCATCGCGACGGGCGCCGCCTGCGTGGCCGACGCGGTCGACAGGAGGAAGAGTGCGATGAGCGTGCCGGCGAGGAGGCCCGGCAGGAGCCTCGCGCGGCGTGAAGGGTCGGGACGCATGGTGGCCGAAGCGGTGTGCATCATCGTGGGCTCCCCCTCCTCTTGGACCGGCTGCATGCCGGCGATGCCAGAGCGGAGCCTAGGCGCGGCGGTCCGTGAGGTCAATGGACGCGGGGCGAGAGTCGTCGCCAGCGCAGGCGTGTCGGCCGTTGCCGGGGATGCCTATGGTACAGTGCCATCGATGGGCGAGCTGGGCACATTCCTCTTCTCCGGCTATGCGCGACTGCCTCAGGACGTCAGCCACCAGGCGATCTACAGACGGGTCGGTGTGGTCGTCGAGGTCGACGAAAGAGGCGTGGTCGTCGCCTGCAGCACGACCCTCATGATGCCGGCTGCCAACACGTTCTTCGAGCGGCTCCTCCTGGGCCGCAACGTCCTCACGGAGCGCCGCGAGATCGAGGCCGCCGTACGGTACCGCTACCGCGGGCACTCGCAGGGGGCGCTCGTCTCGGCGCTGCACAAGGCGTTCGAGGCCGTGGACCAGAGCCCGCTGGTACTGGGCGAGGCCGCGGGACCGTTGCCGAGCGCCCGCCCCGACGGCAGCGCCGCGGAGCGGGGGTAGTCCGGTCCTCGTCGAGTCCGGGCTCCCGGCACGGGCAGCCGACGGCTGCCGCCGGCGTCCCGGCAACGGCTTCTTCCCACACGCGGAGGGAAAGCCGATACCGGAGGCGGGCACACTCGCCGAGGGCAGGAAGGGGGAGCGGACATGACCACCGTCACCGAGATCGCCCCGGACACCTACCGCATCTGCACCTACGTGAGGGCGGCGGACCTGCAGTTCTCACAGTTCCTCGTCACCGGCGACGAACCGGTGCTGTATCACACAGGGCTGCGCCACCACTTCGCCGGCGTGCGCCACGCAGTGGGCGAGGTCATCGACCCGGCGACGCTGCGCTGGATCGGCTTCAGCCACTTCGAGGCGGACGAGTGTGGCGCGCTGGCCGAGTGGCTGGAACTCGCGCCGGCGGCCGAGCCGCTCTGCGGCATCTGCGCGGCGCAGGTCAACGTGAACGACGTCGCCACACGCCGCGCGCGGCAGTTGACCGACGGGGAGGTGCTGCACGCGGGCCTGCACCGCCTGCTCTATCTGGCCACGCCACACCTGCCTCACGGCTGGGACGCGGGGCACCTCTACGACGAGACGACCCGCGTCCTCCTGTGCTCCGACCTCCTGAATCAGGGCGGCGACCCCGCGCCGGTGACGGAGGAGAGCGTCGTCGGGGGCATGCGCGACTTCATCGTCGCCCAGCGCGATACCCCGCTCGACAGGTACTTCGCCTGGTCGCCGCGCTGCCGTGAGGAGGTCGAGCGGCTGGTCGTTCTCCAGCCGGCGATGTGCGCCACGATGCACGGCTCCGTCTTCGCCGGGGACGGCGGCGCGGAGCTCCTGGCGATGGCCGACATGCTCGACGAGGAGTACGCAGTCCCGATGTGAGGGGGCCGGCTCTCGACGTCGGCCGGCCCCTGGGACTTGCGCGGGCGCCGCGGGCGGGGCTATGCTGCCAATGCTGCACACATGACCGCAGTCCGGCGCCGTCTCCGCCCACTGCGCTTCAGGTCATGGACCCCCAGCGAGCGCTTCGGCGTCCCTGGGGGTTTCGTCGTTTCCGGGGACATCGACGGGCCGGGCCCGCCGCTGCGCGGCGCTGCCGGCCCCAGACCATGGGAATCGATTCCCCTGAGGAGGGAGCTGCATGGACTTCCGCTACACCACCGAGCAGGAGATGTACCGCCAGGCCATCCGCCAGTGGCTGACCAAGAACCTGGAGCCCCGCGCCCGCGCCATCGACGAGGCCGAGGACGGCATCCCCACAGACATCACCGACGGCATGGCCGAGCTGGGCATGTTCGGCGTCACCATCCCGGAGGAGTACGGCGGCATGCCGCTGCCGGACGACG
>DAIQNY010000254.1:0-4390 GCA_036788155.1 Actinomycetota bacterium
GCGCGGCCCCGGTGGCGAGCAGGGCCTGGGTCATGGCGGTGGCCACGCCGGCGTCACCTGCGATGATGGCGGTCTTGAGCTGGTCTTTCATGTGATCTCCTTCCGGGAGGGCCGGCTGGGGCGTCCGGGGGTGCGGCGCGGCCGGGAGGGAGTGCCGGCCGCACCGCTCCGCAGCGGACGCGCGGGGGGACGGCGGCGGCGTCGCGCGGAGGCCCCGGGGTCGATGTCAGTCCACGAGCACGCCCAGGCCGGTCTTGGCCTTGAGGCGCTCGACGGAGTTGATGCGGATGTCGAGGAGCTCGGCGATGCGCGCCTTGGCCTCCAGGCCCTTCGCAAGCCCGGGCACCGCCGTCACGACGCCGATGTCGAGGTCCTCCCGCACCGTGCGCATCAGCGTCGAGTCAGACAGGTCGAAGGCGCTCACGCCCAGCTTGTCGGCCACGTACTGCTTGGCCTCCGGCAGCCTCATCTTCCGGTTGAGCTGCATCCTGGCCACGAGGTCTCCCGTGGTCTTGATGCCGCCCATGGATGAGGCGAGTGCGTGCGCCATACCCATGCCGTTCGGGTCGCCGGTGCCCACCTACAACCCGTCGGCCTTGCCGATCTCGATCATCGCCGCGCTGGCGCGGCTGACCATGTCCATCGGCGAGACCTCGAACATCGGCACACCGCCCACTCCGTTGCCCACGTTGGGGTGGATCGGAATGGTTGCGTCGGCGGTGCAGGCCTTGACGAACGTCACCGCCCGAGCGATGTTCCAGGCACAGGACTTCTTGCTGTTGTTGTTGACGACCGGGCCGAAGATGGCCGCACCGGCCTGCTCGACGACCTTCATCTGCTGGTGCGGCCAGAGCCCGGCGAGCCGCGTGCCCTTGTACTCGAGCTCGCCGTGGAAGCCGAGGACCATCTCGGCGGCCATGCTCACCTCGACCGGCATGTCGGTGGTCGAGGAGATGGTCTCGGTGGCGCGCAGCGTGGCCAGGAACTCGGCGTCGCCGGTGGACGCGACGGTGTCGTAGTTGATGCCGTCGCAGCCGGTCTCGGCGAACATCCTGCTCTGCCAGACGACGTCGTCGTGGCAGGCCTCCAAGGCCGCCTCCTGCGTGGCCCGCGCCTCGTCGATCTTGCCGAGCGGCAGGAGGTCGGACGGGTTCTCGAACTGTCCGTCTGGCCGGTAGTACAGGCCCAGGTTGGGCATGAAGCCGTAGAACAGCGGAAAGACCGTCGTGTGCTGGAGCAGCTCCATGTGCTCCATCTCCACGCTGACGATGAACTTGCTCGGCTTCACGGAGTAGTCGATGTGGCCGACCTCCATGGAGTCGAACGCGAAGGCGCGCTCGAACAGCCTGACGGCCGTCTCGCGCCCCATGGGCGCTGCGATGCCGCTCGACAGCCGCGAGGAGATCAGCGTGTTGGTGCCGCCGTCCTTGGTCATCACCGCCTCGTGGCCACGCTCGACGCCCCACACCCTGGTCGGGGCGCAGAACATGTCGACCAGGTAGTCGGCCTCGTTCTCCTCGAGCACGGGAATCTTGGCCTTGGCAGCGGCTGCCTCAGACCCCTCGACGATCTCCCGACGGATCTCGTCCCGAGTCATCCGCACCGTGCTGCCGTCGCCCATGCGCGTGACGATCGAACTCACCGCCCACCCCCTCCGGTCGACCTGGGCGTGGGATCCCCCAGCCCGCGCGTACTGACGACCGAGCGGAAGTACCCACCTGGGTGGAAAAGAATAGGTGCAAACGGGGGGTTGTCAAGGTGATCGGCGTCAGCGACCTGTCCCTTGACGGCCCGTCGAGCGGCCTCGTGGGCATGCGTGACCCACCCAGCTGGATGGGGGCGTCCGCCCCTGTCTCAGGACCGCCGCGGACCCTTCGCCACCGACCTCAGACCTCCGGCGGACGCCCCTGTCCCGGCCTCAGACCGCCGGCGCCTTCGACTCCGCGGCGGCGCTCTGCGCAATCTCCAGCAGGTGCACCATGGAGTTGCGCAGCAGGAACTCGAGCGTCGCCAGCGGCCGGCCCAGTTCGAAGCCGTCGGGGTTGAGGCCGGCCTGGACCGAGAGCCCGTCCGGGATGGCGGCAATGAGCTCGGCGAGGCCCATGAGCATCTCGTCGTGCTCCGCCCCGGGCACGGCGAGACCGAGCGCCTTGAGGTTCTGGCGATACCACCAGGTGTACAGGGAGAACAGCCGCTCGCGCAGTTCGGGGTCGCGGAACGCGTGCGGCAGGATGTCGAAGAACCCCCGGAAGGAGTCCGCATCCACGATCATGCGTCGGATGGCCAGCATGGCGGCGTGCAGACGCTCCTCCTCCGGCACGGCCTCTGTGTCGGCCGCGAGCCGCAGGCACTCGTCGTGGATGAGCGCGTCGGCGACGGCGATGATGAGGCCCGCCTTGTTGCCGAAGTTGTACCGGATGGAGGCTTTGTTCACCCCGGCCTCGGCGGCCACGTTCTCGAGCGTGACGGCCTCGTACCCCCGCTCGGCGAGAAGCGCGGTGGCCGCCCTCAGGATCTTCTGCGCGGTCGCCGGCAGGGTCTCCAAAGGGTCTTCGAACGGGAAGTGGAGTCTGCCCTTGGGACTCTGCCTCGACGTCGTCACGCGCTCCCCCTCACGGTCGCGACTTTGTGCGGACGGTCTCAATCCACCCAGGTGGCGGAACGCACGTAGCCTACGCCCCTCGGCTACTCCCGCCAAGACCCCAGGGTCAGACCGCGGCCAGGACGTCGCGGACGCCGGAGATGGCCGCCGCGACGTCCTCGTCGTCCACGTCGAGGTGGGTGACGAAGCGCACGGTCCAGGGCGACTCGTCGAGGCAGAGCACGCCGCTCGCGGTGAGACGCTCGACGAGCTCCGGAGCCGGCACGCCCGTCCCCCGGGTGCCGGCGAACACCATGTTGGTCTGCACGCTGCCGAGGTCCACGGCCAGCCCCGGCAGCGCGGCCAGCGCCTCGGCGAGGCGCCTCGCCCGGCGGTGGTCGTCGGCGAGGCGCCCCACGTTGTGCCGCAGCGCGTACAGGCCGCCGGCGGCGATGATGCCCGCCTGGCGCATGCCGCCGCCGAGCACCTTGCGGGCACGCGCCGCCGCCGGCAGGGTCGCGGCGTCCATGACGAGCACCGAGCCGACCGGTGCGCCGAGGCCCTTCGACAGACAGACGCTGATCGTGTCGAACGGCGCCGCGTACTCGGCGGCACTCACGCCCGTGGCCGCCACGGCGTTGAACAGACGCGCGCCGTCCAGGTGCAGCTTGAGGCCGTGCCGGTCGCAGAACCTGCGCACGGCCAGGATGTGCTCCAGCGGCAGCACCACGCCGCCGCAGTGGTTGTGCGTCTGCTCGAGGCACACGAGGCGCGTCGGCGCCCAGTGCACGTCGGCATCGGTGTGGGCGTACTCCTCCATCTTCTCGAGGTCGAGGGTGCCGTCCGGGGAGTCGAACACGCGGAGCTGCACCTGGCTGAGAGCCGAGGCGCCGCCCTGCTCGTAGAAGACGATGTGAGCCTGGGCGTGCAGGAAGACCTCGTCTCCACGCCCCGTGAGCGCACGTACCGCCGCCTGGTTGCACATGGTGCCGGAGGGAAAGAACAGCGCGGCCTCCTTGCCGAGCAGCCGCGCGGCCTCCTCCTGCAGCGCCAGCACCGTGGGGTCGTCGCCCAGCACGTCGTCGCCGACGTCCGCCTCGAGCATCGCCGCGCGCATCTCGGCAGTGGGCCGCGTGACGGTGTCGCTGCGCAGGTCGATGGTCTTCATGACATCTCCTTGTGACGGCTGGGGTACGTGCAGAGCGTATCGCACGAGACGCTCCGCGAGCAGTGCGCAGGGTGCGGGTACAACACCACCAGGAGCCGCACGGCCGTCGGGACGATGAGCGCGCGGCAAGGTAGCATGGATGGATGATGCCCGGTGCTGTGAAGTGAACGATCGGCAGAACACCTCCCTCCCCCCGGTCGCCCGCCCGTTGGCCGAGCTCCCGCCAGGGTGGCGGGACGCCGACGACCAGCCGGAGGTCGACGTCTGGGGGCTGGCGCGACGGCGACGGCGCCTCATCATCGCCTCCGTCGTCGTTGCCGTGCTGCTCCTCGAAGGCGTCGGTGTGGTGATCTGGAACGCCCAGTCCCACTACGGCCGCGGCCAGTCCGCCCTCGCCGCAGGCGCGGACGCGCTGGCCGCCCAGGAGTTCTCGCAGGCGACCCTGCTCGGCCTGCCGTACCGCGATGCCGACGCCCTCGAGGCGCGCGCGAGGGCCTCGCTCACGTCAGACATCGAGAAGAGGGAGGCGGCGACGGCGCGGTACAACGCGGTGCTCGCGCGGCTGAGGCGCGCCGCCGACGCTCTAGGCGACGGCGACGCGCAGGCCGTCCTCACCGCGGCGCGCGGCGCCGGCAAGGCGG
>DAIQNY010000255.1:0-4363 GCA_036788155.1 Actinomycetota bacterium
GTATCGATCGGCCTGTCGGCCATCGTCGGCCTGTTCATTGGCGGTGCAATGGCCGCTGTCGGCACCATCATGTGGATGATGCGCAATACCGTCACGGGCTAAAAGCAGCACGTTGGTGGTCTAAGGGGTTCGCCCCTTAGACCACAAGCCACCACACCAGCTCAAACCGGACGTAGCTATGGGAAGCATGGAACTGATACCGCCAACACGGCCCGAGGCCTTTCTACAGCGGTTCACAAATCTGCCGGTGATGAGCGTCAAGCGCAAGCAGTGGCGCATGGAGCAGTCAGAGCACGACCGCAACGATGCGGATGCTGTTTTTCAAGAAGTGCGAAAGAAGGTTCTCGACCGCGACGGTCGGCGAAGACCCGGGGATCCTCATCGACGTGCTTCGGACCGCCGGACCGCTCGACCTCGTCGTAGGGCCGTCCGGCTACGGCCTGCCCTGGATCGACGTCCGCGATGTCGGCGCCGGGGAGCTCGATCTGCTCCTGCTCGCCGACGCGGCGGACGGCCCCCGCGGGACGATCGTGAGCGGGATGGGACGAATCGTGGACGCGCTCCGGGCGAGCGGCCTGCGGGTGTGCTTCTCGCCCTCCGTCGCCCACCTGACCACGGTCCCGGACCATCGCAAGGTCAATCGCATCGACATGGGGACCGCCGACAAGCTGTGCGCGGTGGCCCTCGGCGTGTGGGATCAGGCGCGACGGCTCGGCGTGCCGTGCAGCGCGACGTCGTTCGTCTTCGTCGAGATCGGCGGCGCCTTCACGGCGGTCGTGAGTGTGGACGGCGGCGGCGTCGTCGACGGAGCCGGCGGCACGAGCGGCGCCCCGGGCCTGCGCGCCCTGGGCGCCATGGACGGAGAGCTCGCCTATCTGCTGCGGGACTTCCCCAAGGACGTGCTGGCCAGCGGAGGCGCCGCCTGGGTCTGCGGCGACCCGGACTGCACGCCGGAGGACCTCGTCGCGTACGCCGCCGCCGGCGGGCGTGCCGCCGTCGCCCTGGATGCCCTGCTCGAGGGAGTCGAGAAGCAGGTCGCGGCGCAGATGACCGTCGTCGAGGCGCCGCGTGAGATCCTCGTCTCGGGGCGCGCCGGCCGCGTCCCCGAGATCTTCCGGCGGCTGGCCGGACGACTCTCCCGGTTCGCGCCGGTGAGCCACGTCGGGGGCTTTGCCGCCGTCGCCAGCGAGGCGGCGCAGGGCGCCGTGCTGCTCGGCCAGGGGCTGGCCGGTGAGCCCGGACTGCGCGAGCTCGTCGACGCGCTCCGGGTGCGCTCCGCACGGGGAACCGTCCTGGATCATGTCTACGTCAGCGAGACCGAGTCTCTCCGGCGCCGTCACCCCTCGGGCGAGCGCGCGCCGGCACCCTTCTGGGAAAGGAGCTAGCCTCTCATGGACATCAACGGAGTGGAGATCGAGGATACCTTCGCCGAGGCCTTCGGCATGTGGGGGTCGCGTCTCGTCGTGACCGCGGAATCGCCCGAATGGGCGCGGACGGCGGCTGCAGCGGCGACGGGCTTCGCCACGTCGATCATCGGCTGTGGCTGCGAGGCGGGCATCAATGAGCTGGCCAAGGATGAGGAGACGCCTGACGGGCGACCGGGCATCGCGGTCCTCGTGTTCGCGACGTCGCGCAAGAACCTCGACGCGGTGCTGCTGGCCCGCGTAGGACAGGCCGTCATGACGTCGCCCACGTCGGCCTGCTACGACGGCCTGCACGGCGACGAGAAGCTCAAGGTCGGCGGCAAGCTGCGCTACTTCGGTGACGGCTTCCAGCGCAGCAAGTTGATCGACGGCCGCAGGCTGTGGCGCATACCGGTCATGGACGGGGAGTTCGTCGTCGAGGAGAGCTTCAGCGCCACGAAGAGCGTCGGCGGCGGCAACTTCTTCATGATGGCGGAGAGCCTGGAGACGGCCTTGGCGTCCGCGGAAGCGGCCGTCGCCGCGATGCGCTCGGTCCCCGGCGCCATCATGCCGTTCCCGGGCGGAGTGGTGCGCTCGGGCAGCAAGGTGTCGTCCCAGTACAAGGGCCAGAACGTCTCGAGCAACACCCCCTACTGCCCGACCTTGCGAGCTCAGGAAGAGACGGCGCTGCGTGAGGGCGAGAACGCCGTCCTCGAGATCGTCATCGACGGACTCGACGAGAACGCCGTGCGGGACGCGATGAAGGCAGGCATCGCGGCGGCCTGCCTGCCCGGCGTGAAGCGCATCTCGGCCGGCAACTACGGAGGCTCTCTGGGGCAGTTCCACTTCGCCCTGCGAGAGCTGCTGAGCCCGTGACCGCCGTGCGAGGAACGGTTCCCGCGACGAGGAGGCAGCGACGATGGGATGCATAGCTTGCGCAGCGCTCGTCCTGGAAGGAGCGGGCGTCACGCTGGAACGCAAGGAACGCGACACGACTCCCGTTGAGGCCGACAGCATCTGCCCCGATCGATTCGTCGGACTCGGGCAGACGGACATCGAGAGGCTACCGGCGGTCCACGGGGGCCGGCACGTCAGACTGGGTGACCTGTTCACGGTCGAGGGCGCCGGCGCCGGCAACATCACGGTTCGCGGCGACCTCACGGCCGTCGAGAGGATCGGCTACGGCATGACCTTCGGCCGCATCACCGTGGCGGGCGACGCCGGCGCCCAGACCGGCGCCTTCATGAAGGACGGGGAGATCGTGGTGCAGGGCGCCGCGGGGGACCGTGCCGGCGCCCACATGGAGGGTGGTCGGCTGATCATCGAGGGCGACGCCGGGGACTTCACCGGCGGCGCATTCCCGGACGAGCCCGAGGGCATGAGCGGCGGGACGATCCTCGTGCGTGGCTCCTGTGGCCGCGAGGCCGGCGCCCGCATGCGCCGCGGTCTCATCGTCGTGCTCGGCGACGCCGGCGAATCCGCCGGCGCTGGCATGCTGGCCGGCTCCGTGTTCGTCGGCGGCCGCCTCGGCGAAAGCCCTGGAGCCGGCATGAAGCGCGGCACCATCGTCGCCTTCGGCGAAGGGCCGCCGGCACTCCCCGCGTTCGAGTACGCCTGTACCTACAAGCCGGTGTTCCTGCAGTTCTACCTGCACACCCTGCGAAGCTCAGGCCTGCTGGAGGAGACGGCACTCACGGCCGAGACCTTCCGCAGTCACGTGGGCGACAGGGACACCGGCGGCACCGGGGAGGTGCTGATCCGTGCTTAGCGTGAACGAACGAGCGCTCACCATCCTGCGGCGACTCACCGACGCCGAGGAGGCATATGGTGTGGCCTCCACTGTGTACGAGAACGGCGTCACCGTCCTCGACTGCGGCATCGAGACGAGCGGCTCTCTCGAGGCCGGCCGCCTGTTCTCCGAGATCTGCCTCGGCGGCCTGGGAAGCGTCTCCGTGCGCGAGCTTCACCTGGACGGCCTGGACCTGCCCGGGGTCGAGGTCACCGTAGGTCATCCTGTCGTGGCGTGTATGGCCTCGCAGTACGCCGGGTGGGCGGTGAAGACGCCCAAGACCGAGGACGCCAAGTCGTACTTCGCCATGGGTTCGGGTCCGGCACGGGCGTTGCACCGGGGAGACCCCATCTTCTCCGACATCGACTACCGCGATCGGGCGGACGTCGCCGTTCTCACCCTGGAGTCGAGAACGATGCCGCCGCCCGCGGCGACCGGCTGGATCGCCGGCAAGTGCGGCGTGACGCCGGACAAGCTGTACCTGCTGGTCGCGCCGACCGCGTGCATGGTCGGCTCCGTGCAGATCGCGGCACGCGTCGTGGAGACCGGTATCCACAAGATGCACGAGGTGGGCTTCGACATCACGACGTTGCGCTCCGGCTTCGGCTCCTGTCCGCTGGCGCCGATCGCCGCCGACGACCTCACCGCCATCGGCCGCACCAACGACGGCGTGCTCTACGGGGGGCGTGCCTGGTACACGGTGGAGGCCGGCGACGATACGGTGGAGAGGCTGATCGAGCAGCTTCCGTCGGTCTCTTCGAAGGATCACGGCACCACGTTCGGCGAGTTGTTCCGGCGCTACGACCACGACTTCTACAAGATCGATCCCCTGCTGTTCAGCCCCGCGGAGGTGACGATCTCCAACCTGACGAGCGGGCGCACGTTCCACGCCGGTGGAGTCGATCTCGAGGTCCTCCGGCGATCGTTCTTCGCGTGAAGTCCGCCATCCTGGGACAGAGCGGGGGCTGGCACACCGAGAGCCTTCGCGCGGCACTGGCGCGCCGAGGCGTCGAGGCGGAGTGCTACCCGGTCACGCAGCTGGCCGCCGGTGTCGATCAAGGTCCACGGCTCACTGCCGGCGGCATCTCGCTTGACGCGTTCGACGTCGTGTTCGTGCGCGCCATCCCGTCCGGCTCGCTCGAGCAGGTCATCTTCCGCATGGACGCTCTCC
>DAIQNY010000256.1:0-4352 GCA_036788155.1 Actinomycetota bacterium
GATGCCGCCGTCGTCATCGCGAGGAACGCGTCCTGCTGGCAGGCCTGCCAGTCTGGCTCGTGGCTGGAGGTACGCAGGCCGCCGGCGACGAGCGGCAGCCCAACGCGGGCCGCCAGCTGCCTGGAGGCCAGCTGGAAGAGCGACGCCGCCGGTCCGCTCGGTGGAAGCCCGGCGGCCGCCGGGTCGGCGACATAGAAGAACGCTGCGCCGGGAGCCGCGGTCTGGACCGCCGCGCAGCCGGCAAGCACGCCGGCGTGATGGCGGATCAGGGCGGCGCCGAGATCGGCCTCCGCGGGATCCGCCGTCCCGACGATCGACGACGGAGTTGGCGCGAGGCCCTTGGCGGCGTCGGCCGGAGCGAGCACCAGACCGACGGGCAAGCCGGCGCGAGCGAAGACGAGCGCCGCTTCCCGCGCGTCCGAGCCGCCGCAAAGCGACAGCGGCGGGCGGCGGCGGGCCTCGTCTGCGGAGCCTGCCAGCGTCGCGGCCAGCTCGACGGCGACCTCACCCTCGTCGGCAGACGTCACGATGCCGGCCATGACGTGCTTGCTCGAACCGGTCAGACAGCGACCGATCGCCGCGAGAACCGACAGGCCGGCCGCACGCAGCGGAGGCCCCGCAAGGACGGCCACCTCGGGCAGCGCATCGGCCAGCTTCACGGCATCGTCCAGATCGGCGGCCGTCGCCGGGAGGGCATCCCCGCCGGCCAGCGGGCGGACCCGCTCGGGGACGCCGGCGTGTCCGGCGGTCGCGGCGCCGGCGGAGAGCCACACTCGGCCGACGCCGAGCGCAACGTCGTGTTCGGGCACGCGGCCGGCCAAGAGGAAGGCGGACGGCGCCGACTGAGCCGCGGCCTCGGCCGCGGCCCCCTCGGCGCCCAGCAGCTCGAGAGCAGCCGCATGCACGCGCGCGACATCGTCGTCGCTCAGCACGCGCAGCGCGAGGCGCGCCTCGGTCGTGAGGATGCGGCGCGCCTCCGGCGCCTGGTTCGTCAGCTCGGTCACCGGCTGCTCCCTTCTGCCTCGGCGACCACGGCCTGCAGCCGGTCGCGGATCGTCTGCTCCAGCCCGGACTCGTGCGGCTCCTCGCACAGCTCGGCCGTCCGCGCCGTCACCCGCTGCTTGAGCGTTGTCGCACCGGCAGCGGCCCAGCGGTCGTGCGTGGCCCGATCGAACAACCGCGGCCTCCACGTCTCACGGTGGTGCCTCCGCGTGTAGCCCCGGCTCAGATGACTGCCGCCGGGGCCGACGGCATCGATCTCGTTGAGCGCCAGCGCATCGTCGTCGACGCCGACGTCGACGAGCAGAGCCCGCGCATACCCCACCAGCTCGTCGCCGAGCACGATGGTCTCGTAGCTGCTCTGCAGCCCACTCTCCAGGTAGCCGACGTCGTGCAGCAGCGTGGCGCGGCTGAGCGCGCCGATCACCGCCGTCATCCCCGCCTCGGCCGCCCACTGCTCGTCGAACGACTTCGCGTCGGCGACCGCTGCGTACGAGAAGCTCGGCAGCCCGTAGAACCGCGCAAGATCGGTGGCGGCGGCGTTGCCGAGAAAGTGCTCAGGCGCACCGTACACGTCCACCGCCGTACGCATGTCGAAGGCGCCGCAGCCCACGCCGTAGACGAACGGCGCGCCGGTGCGGCGCAGCTGGTGAACGACCAACCCACTCAGCGTCTCCGCGTTGCCGACGACGATGGTCGCCGTCATGGACGCCGGCGCCGTGGTGCCGACAGCCGGCGCCGGTGCGTAGATGAGCGGGATGTCAAGATCGGCACAGGCGAGGACCTTGTCCAGCGCCTCCTCGCTGTGGATGAGGGGCGGGTTGGGCATGGCGTAGCAGCCGAAGCTCCGTACCTCTCCGCAGATCGCGGCCATGTCCTTCATGCGGCCCAGAGAAACGCCGTCGTGCGCCGTGGTCAGCAGCGGCTTGCGCGTGCCGGCGAGCATTGCGGCGAACTGGGCGAGGTCGCCCACCTGTGCCGGGACGTCGCTCGGCAGGCCCATGCTCATCACGAAGTCGAGGTTCGGCAGCTTGTCGGCGAGAGCGGCCATGCCCTCGACGTCGGCGGTCGTGCTGCGGCGACGCTCGCCGGTGTCGGGGTCCGTGACGTACACGCAGTCCGACCCCGTGCCGAAGTAGCTCCGCCCGTCCTCGAGTTCCAGGCCGTCGAACTCGCCGCGGCGTGCGTGGCCCTCGCCGCCCGAAGCGCCGCGGTCTCTGAGCTTGAAGTGACGCGGCGCCCCCTGCAGGGCGGCATCCACCAAGGCGGCCGGGATGCGGGCGCGCGTGCCGTCGACGCGCGCGCCCGCCTCCGCCAGCAGCTCTCGGCCGGCGGCGTGACGCACCTCCACGCCGGTCTCCTCGAGCAGCGCGAGCGTCGCCTCGTGCACGCGCCAGCAGGCGGCGTCGTCCCACACCGTGAGGCGGGCGGAGGGCATCAGGCCCCAGCCAGTTCCTTGTCGGCCCGCGCGACGATGGCGCGCAGCTCGGCGACCACGTCGTCAGGCAGCGGCTCGGGCCGGTAGTTGGCGAGGATGTCGTCGGCGATCTCCGTCGCCTTCTCCAGGGCGCCCTTCTTGCCGTCACGCAGCCACGTGTCGTACGGTGTGCGGTCCCACACGCCCGGCCGCCAGATCTCCTTCATGTGCCGGCGCGTGTGCTTCTCCGCCAGGTAGGTACCGTTCGGCCCGACCTTCTTGATCACGTCCAGCGCGAGCGTCTCGTCGTCCACGACGATACCGTCGGCCACCGTCTGCACGATGCCGTAGATCTCGCTCTCCATGATCATGTGTGGGTAGCTGAGGATCTTGGAGCCGTTCAGGAGCCCGGCACCGTTCATCATGTCGGCGTTGGTCATCACGCTGGCAAAGGTGCTGAGGGAGTCGTCGACGGCGGCCTGCCAGTCCGGCTCCTTGGCGCCGGTGGCCATGGTGCCCATCGCCATCGGCACGCCGTAGAAGTGGGCGAGCTGGGTGGACGCGCCGGCGAGCAGGTAGTCCTCGGGCGAGCCGCCGGTGTAGCCGCCTGTCTTGAGGTCGATCACGCTCGGCGCCCCGGCGAAGAAGGCCGGCACGCCCGGATACGCCAGCTCGATGAGTACGACGCCGCTGAGCGCCTCGGCGTTCTGTACCACGAGGTTGCCGGCCAGCGTCGCCGGTCCCGTGCCGGCCGCGAGCGGCATGGGCATGAAGCCCGCGGCCAACCCGTGCTCGGCGGCGACCAGATTGGCCTCGAGGTTTGGTCCGTCGTGGGCGAGCGGATCCACGGCACACTGCATGAAGCTCAGGATGGGCCGCGCGCGGAGCTCGTCCGTTCCGCCAACGATGGCGCCCGCCATCTCGACCAGATAGCGGGCGGGCTTCTCGCCGACGGTGGTCACCGTCTGGAAGTGCTTGCTCGTGTTGGTGAACACGGCTTCGGCGTCGTGCAGCGCCTTGGTGGCCGGCGGCACGTCCTGGCTGGTTACCACCGGGCCCCAGTAGTAGCTGATGTTGGGGAGCGCGTCGACGAAGCGGGCGCTGGTCGCCGCGTCCTGCTTGGTGCTCGTGCGCTTCTCGCCCTTGTGATGGTCCCAGACGAACACGCCTGAGCCGTCGTTGCTGAGGTAGCAGTGCTTGCCGTCGATGAGCATGTCGGCGGCAGGATCGCGACCGGCGAGCACGTAGCTGTCCGGCACCTGGGAGACCGCCTCCATGACGACCGCGCGCGGGAGTCTGGCGATCTGGGTGGCGCGGTCCACCTCGCAGCCGCTCCCCGCCAGCACGTCGAGGGCACGCTCGCTGGGGAAGCGGACGCCGACGGTCTCGAGTACCTCGAGGGTGGTCTCGTGGATGCGCTCGAGCTCGCTGGCGCTCAGGACATCCCACCAAAGACGGGGGGTGATCGGATTGATCCGGGGAGTCATTGCGTCAACCTCGCTGGGGTCCGTCGACGACAGGTCGTGGTGGTCGGGCAACGGGCGGGCAGTCGCGGTGACGCTCAGAGGGAGCCCGTCCGCGGAGAGCGGAGGACTTAGAGGCCGCAGGCGCGGTTGATGGTGCTGATGCTGATGCTAGATGCGTCTGGCACGAGCCGGAGTCTATCACCGGTCCGACCCCTCGGAAAGCTGCATCGCACGCTGCTCCTTGGGCCTCCTTGCAGCGGTTTTGCGGCCACCCGTCGCCGTGGCGATTGACCCGGCGTGGTCGCTCGCCGAGAATGCGAAGGCACCACCACCGGGGACGCATGCCCACCAGTCTCGACGATACCGACCTCGCCATCATCGCTCTGTTGCAGCGGGACGGGCGGATGTCGGCGCGTGCCATCGCGCGGCAACTCGGTCGGCTTTCTGACCGCGCGGTACGCTATCGGATC
>DAIQNY010000257.1:0-4347 GCA_036788155.1 Actinomycetota bacterium
GCGCTGGCGCCTGCGCAAGGCGACCGGCGCCGCCGAGCCTGCGGCGGGCGGCGCCACCTGCCGGTACCTCGCCATCATCATGGACGGCAACGGCCGCTGGGCGCAGGGCAGGGGCCTGCCCGTGGCCGCCGGCCACCGGGCCGGCGCCAAGGCCCTGCGCCGCGTCCTGGAGCACGCGCTCGACCTCGGCATCAGGGAGGTCACGGTGTACTCCTTCAGCACGGAGAACTGGAACCGGCCGAAGGACGAGGTCGAGGCGCTCATGCAGCTCTTCGTCGAGATGATAGATTCGCAGGTGCCCGACATGCACGAGCGGGGCGCGCGCGTGCGCTTCGTCGGGCGGCGCGAGGGAGCACCGGACGAGCTGGTGCGCCGCATCGAAGAGGCGGAGGCGCTGACGGCCGGCAACACGAGGATGTCGCTCTACATCGCGTTCGGCTATGGCGGCAGGCGCGAGCTGCTCGACGCGGCGCAGGGCCTGGCGGCCGAGTACTGCGCCTCGGCGTTCGAGGGTGACGTCGCGGCGCCGGACGGGGAGCCGGAGTTCACCGAGGACGACCTCCGGCGCCACCTGTACGCGCCCGAGATGCACGACCCGGAGCTCCTCATCCGGACGTCCGGGGAGCTTCGCATCAGCAACTTCCTGCTCTGGCAGTGCGCCTACGCGGAGCTCTACTTCAGCGATCGCTTCTGGCCGGACTTCGGGCCTGAGGATCTGGATGCGGCGCTGGCCGACTACGCCCGCCGCCAGCGCCGCTTCGGCGGCCGGCGCGCACCGGGTCCGGCGTCCGGCGCCGGCCGCCCTGGAGTCCGTTCGTGACGACCCGCATCGTCACGGGGATCGTCCTCGGCGTGGTCGCCGTCGTGCTGGTGGCGCACGGCGGGCTCATCTTCTTCTTCGTCATGCTCGCGCTTGCCCTGCTTGCGCTCAACGAGTTCTACCGCCTCACCCGCATGTACAGGCCATTGCCCATGGCGGGGTTCCTCGGCGTCGCGCTCATGCTCGGCATGGCCTGGTTCTTCAGTCCGACCGCCCTCGTGGGAGCGGTTGCGGCCGGCGTGCTCTTCACGGCCCTGCTCGGCCTCGCCGCGGGGCCCAAACCGGGCGTCAGCGTGCGCATGGCGGTGACGGTGCTCGGCATGCTGTACATCGGTCTCGGCTTCAGCGCCGTCCTTCTGATCCGCCCCATGGACGAGAACGGACTGATCCTGCTCACCGTGATCTTCGGCACCTGGGCCGGGGACACCATGGCTTACTTCACCGGCAAGTTCTTCGGCAGCACGCCCATGGCGCCGGTGCTCTCACCCAAGAAGACCTGGGAGGGCTTCGCCGGCGGTGTCATCAGCACCGTGCTGCTCGTCATGTTCATCGGCCTGTACTCGCCGCTCCACCCGGGCGGCTCGTTCCTGCTGGGCGTCACGATCGCCGTGGCAGGCCCGCTGGGCGACCTGTTCGAGAGCCTCATCAAGCGCGATGTGCAGATCAAGGATTCCGGCCGCGGCATCCCCGGCCACGGCGGCGTGCTCGACCGGTTCGACGCGCTCATCTTCGCGTCTGTGGCGTCGTACTTCGTGCTGGCCCTCGTGCTGAGCTTCTGAGCCGGGCGGTCGGGTCCGTGAGTCTCCCGGCTCAGAACGCGGGCGAGGGAGCCGCGCCGGCGGGACGCGCCCCCGGCGAGAGCTGGGCGCCGGCGCTCTTCGCCGTCGTCGTCCTGCTCGGCGCCCTGGCCGTCGGACTGTGGCGGCTGCGTCGCGGCGCCGACCTGGTGGATGAGGCCTTCTCCGTCCTCGTGCCGTGGCGCTGGGCGCTCGGCGACCGGCCGTTCGTCGACGAGCAGAACCTGAGCCAGGCCGCGGGACTGCTCACGTACCCGTTCGTCAAGCTCTTCGCGCTCGTGACCGGGGAGCAGGTCGACGGGCTCGTCCTGTACGGCCGGCATCTTCACCTCGGTCTGGGGATCCTGACGGCCGTCGCCGTCGTCCTCCTCGCGAGGAGGACGCTGCCCGCGGCGCTCGCGCTCCTGGTCGCGACGCCGTTCGCGACGGTGGTCCTGTTCGAGACACCGCAGCTCACGGCCAACACGCTCGCCGCCCTGTTGCTCGCCGCCGGGGCTGCGCTGGGCGGCGTGACCGTCCTTGGGGGTCCGCGTGGATACTGCCTCGCCGCCGGCAGCGCGTTCGGCCTGGCCGGTGTGGCGTATCCCACCGTCGTGCTCATGGCGCCCTTCGTCGCAGTTCTGCTGGCGGCGAGCGTGGGGGAGCGGGGGGTGGGGATGCTCCTCGGGGCCGAGGAGACGCGGACGCGGGCGACGGACGCGAGCACAGGGAGACGTGCCTGGAAGGCGGTCAGCGCCTGGGCGCTCGGCGGTGCGCTCGTCGTTCTGCCTGTGCTGGCCCTCGTGCTCAGCCTCGCCGGGGTGGACAACCTCCTTCGCGCCTGGGACTACACCTTGAGCGTGGCGCGGGAGCTCGACCAGCTCGGTGGGGCGGCCAAGGCAGTCGAGGTGGCGTCCGCGTTCGTCGCGCTGCTGGCCGGCGAGTGGTACATCGTCGTCGCGGCGGCGGTCTCGCTGCTGGTCTATCGTGTTCGCCCTGACGTCGGGCGCTGGCTTCTGCTGCTCACGCCGCCCGCGTTGTGGCTGACGGCGACGACGAACGGCCTGCACACGGCCGGCGCGGTCATCGTGTACGCCCTCGCCGCGCCGTATCTCTATCTCTTCGTCCCCGCAGTCCGGCGGAAGGACGGCGCTCGCCTGCTCGTGTGGATCTGGGTGCCGGCGCTGTTGCTCGGCGCCATGACCGCCTACACGAGCGCCGACGGCCTGGAGCGAGCGGCCGTCGGCCTGTTCCCCGGCCTGGTGGCGAGCGGGCTCCTCCTCGCCTGGGGTCTGCAGCCCCTGCGCCTGCGAGCAGGCGGAGCTCCATGGCCGGCCGCGATCGGTCTCGCGGCCGTGGCGGTCGCGTTCGTCGCCATGCAGGTCCAGTTCCAGGTCGGCGGAGCGCAGCTGTCGGACCTCAGTGTTCGCCCCTCCTCAGGCCCCTGGAGTGGGATCAGTGTGACCGAGCGACAGGGGGCGCACCTCACGAGCATCGCCGCCGATCTGGGGCGGTACGCCCGTGGTCGGGACAAGCTGCTCGCGTATCCGCAAGGCGCGGCGCCATACCTCTTCTGGCCTGGGGAGATCGCCGCGAACACGTACCAGATGTACGCGGCCGACCCCGATGCACCCCTGCCCAAGGCGGCGATCAGCTACTACCGGCGACATGGAGAGGTACCGACGCTGGTGCTGCGACTGGGGGACGCCCGGGGCAAGGGACGAGCGGAACTCGTGGACGAGAGCGGGGGGCTCGCGTATCCGCCGGTGGTCGTCCGGCCGGACTACGTCGTGTATCGCAGACCGCCGGGCGAAGCGGTCCGGGACGTGCTCGCGCGCCTGCCGAGACTGCAGGCGCCGTGACCTTCGGCCATCGGGTGGCGTGGTACCCTTGCGCCCGTGACTGACGCCGCCTCCAGACATCTGCTGATCCTCGGCTCTACCGGGTCGATCGGCCGCCAGGCGCTCGAGGTGCTGCCGCAGATCCCGCGGCTGCACCTCGTCGGACTGGCGGCCGGCCGGGACGCCGCCGGGGTCGTCGAGCAGGCACGGACGCACGGGGTGCGTGCCGTGTGTCTCCACGACGGCGAGGCGGCGGCCGAGGCGGCTTCGCTGGCGCCGGAGCTCGCGGTGCAGGCCGGCGAAGCCGGCATCCGCGAGCTCGTCCACGGCGCCGCCGAGCGTGCGGCCGCCGCCGGCGCGCCGCTCACGGTGCTGAACGGCGTGGTCGGAGCGGCCGGCCTGAGGGCGACCATGGCGACGCTGGAGGCAGGCGCCACCCTGGCCCTGGCCAACAAGGAGAGCATGGTGGCCGGCGGGCCGTTCGTGCTGCACACGGCCCGCCGGACCGGCTCGCTGATCCTGCCTGTGGACAGCGAGCACAGCGCCCTGTTCCAGTGCATCGCCGCGGCAGGGCCCACCGTGGCCGCGCCGGTCGGGTCGCAGGAGGCCGCGGCCGACGTCGTCGCCGCCGGCAGGCCGCGCGCCCTCGAGGAACTCCTGCTGACCGGGTCCGGCGGCCCCTTCCGCGGCCGCACGGCCGCGGACCTGGCCGCCGTCACGCCGGAACGGGCGCTCGCGCATCCCAACTGGTCCATGGGCCCCAAGATCACCATCGATTCGGCCACGCTCATGAACAAGGGGCTGGAGCTGATTGAGGCGCACTATCTGTTCGGCGTGCCCTACGACGACATCACCGTCGTGCTGGACCCGCGGAGCACGGTGCACAGCATGGCGCGGTTCTCGGACGGGG
>DAIQNY010000258.1:0-4338 GCA_036788155.1 Actinomycetota bacterium
CGCCGCCGACCATGACGGCCGGCACGTTGAGGCGCATGGCGGCCATGAGCATGCCGGGCACGATCTTGTCGCAGCACGGCACCAGCACGAGCGCGTCGAAGGCGTGGGCGATGGTCATAGACTCGACCGTGTCGGCGATGAGCTCCCGGCTGGGAAGCGAGTAGAGCATCCCGCGATGGTTCATGGCGATGCCGTCGCAGATGCCCATGACGCCGAACTCCATGGGGACGCCGCCGCCGGCGCGCACGCCGGCCTTGACGGCGTCGACGACGCTCCTCAGGTGAAGATGGCCTGGGACGACCTCGCTGAACGCGTTGGCGACGCCGATGAACGGACGCTCCATCTCGGCGTCGCTCACACCGAGCGCACGCAGCAGCGACCGGTGTGGCGCACGCGCCAGGCCCTGCTTGATCTCGTCGCTTCTCACGGCAGTCCCTCTCTTCGTTGCAGGCGTACCGGCCGTCCAGCTCCCGAAGGCGGCCATGAACTTGAAATGATACCGAAAGGCCGCGTTCGAGGCGAGAGACGAGCCTGAGGGCCGAAGGCCACCGCCGCCGTCCGCCGCCGACCGCGACGGCCGGCGGCGGGTCCCCGCGCGGGCGATTGGCGGCCGGGAAGGGTGGGCATGCTTGTCAGGACACCGCGGTGCCCTTCCGAGGCTTGACTCGGTACCCCCTTGGGTATGAGTTCTGCGGTTCCCGACCCGGAAGGAGGTCTGGCATGGAGAGTGCCGACTACGGTGTAGGCCGGTACCTGGACGAGCCGTACGAGAGCGCGCTTCCACGTGTGGTACAGGCGCTCAAGGCGGAGGGCTTCGGCGTGATCTCCGAGATCGACGTGCGGCACACGATGCAGGAGAAGCTCGGTGTGGACGTCCCGCCTCACACCATCCTCGGCGCCTGCAACCCCCACCTGGCACATGCCGCTCTCCAGACGGAACCCGACCTCGGCGTCCTGCTGCCCTGCAACGTCGTCGTCTATGCGACCGACGCCGGCACTCGAGTGACGGCCGTCAACGCCGGCATGATGCTCAGCATGGTAGGCAACGAGGACCTGCGGCCGATCGCCGACCAGGTCCAGGAGCGGCTCGACCGCGTCATCGCGAGCCTGTGACACAATCACGGCCAAACGGGCAGGACCGGTCCTGCCGCCCCAAGGAGGAGACCTCGTGGCTGAAGTGAAGACCCTGACCGACGCGACCTTCGACACCGAGATTGGCGGAGACACGCCGCTCATCGTGGACTTCTGGGCTCCGTGGTGCGGCCCCTGCCGCATGGTCGGACCGGTCATCGAGGAGATCGCCCAGGAACACGGGGACAAGGTGGCCGTAGGCAAGCTCAACGTGGACGAGAACCCGGCGACTGCCCAGCGCTACGGGATCATGAGCATCCCTACGATCATCCTGTTCAAGGACGGCGAGCCGGCCAAGAAGGTCATCGGCGCGCGCGCCAAGGCTGACTTCCTCAAGGAGTTCGAGCTGGCCTGAGGATCCGCCGGCGCACACCGCCGTCGGAGTCACGCTCTGCGCGCCGCCCACGCGCGTGTGCGAAGACGCACGAGGGGCCCTGCGCCGCTGGCGCCGGGCCCCTCGTGCGTCTGGGGGCGGCGGCGCGGCCTCACGGCCGTGCCGCCGCCCCTCCGGCTCACTTGAGCGCGTCGCTTCCGCGCTGGCCTGTGCGCGTGCGCACGGCGTCGTCGACGGGCGAGATGAAGATCTTGCCCTCGCCGATGCGGCTGCTCTTGACGGACGCGAGGATGCTCGCAACGACCTGGTCGACGTCCGCGTCGTCCACGATCATCTCGACCTTCATCTTCGGGTGGAAGCGGTACGTGCCCGGCTTGATGTCCTCGTGCCGCGTGAACCCCCGCTGCACGCCGAAGCCCTTGACCTCATGCACCGTCATGCCGCACACGCCCTCGACCGCGAGGGCCTCGGCGACGTCGTCGAGGTTGTAGGGCTGGATGTAACACTCGATCTTCTTCACCATGACTCCCTTGGCGGATGGACTGGTCCGGCGGGCGGTCAGACGACGCCCTGGTCGAGCATCGCGTCGGCGACCTTGACGAAGCCGGCGATGTTGGCGCCGGCGACGTAGTCGCCCGGCATGTCGAACGCCGCCGCGGCTTCCAGACACTGCCTGTGGATCTGCTTCATGATGCCGTGGAGGCGCACGTCCACCTCCTCGCGCGACCAGCCCAGCCGCAGGCTGTTCTGGCTCATCTCGAGGCCGGAGGTGGCCACGCCGCCGGCGTTGACCGCCTTGCCGGGGGCGAAGGGGATGCCGTTCTCCCGGAAGACCTCGACCGCTTCGGGCGTGCACGGCATGTTTGCCGCCTCCACGACGTACTTGCAGCCGTTGGCGACCAGCGTCTTGGCGCCGGCGTCGTCGAGTTCGTTCTGCGTGGCGGTGGGGACAGCGATGTCGCAGGGCTCGGCCCAAGGGCGCTCGCCCTCGACCCAGGTGAGGCCGAACTCGTCGGCGTAGTCCTTCGCCGGGCGGCGCTGCTGGGACCACAAGGGCTTGAGGAACTCGAGCTTGTCGCCGGCGATCCCGTCGGGGTCGCGGACGTACCCGTACTCGTCGCCGATGGTGACCACCTTGGCCCCGTACTCGTTGGCCTTCTCGATGAAGAAGCTGCCCACGTTGCCGTAGCCGGAGATGGCGATCGTCTTGCCCTCCAGCGTGTCGTCCCGGTCGTTGAGGACCTCGGAGAGGAAGTAGGCGGTCCCGTAGCCGGTGGCCTCCGGCCTGATGAGCGACCCGCCCCAGTTGAGCTTCTTGCCCGTCAGCACGCCCGTGAACTGATCGGTGATCCGCTTGTACTGGCCGAAGAGGAAGCCGATCTCCCGCGCCCCCACGCCGATGTCGCCGGCCGGCACGTCGGTGTCGGCGCCGATGTGGCGGCACAACTCGGTCATGAAGCTCTGACAGAAGCGCATGACCTCCGTGTCGCTCTTGCCGCGCGGCTCGAAGTCGGCGCCGCCCTTGCCGCCGCCCATCGGCAGCATGGTCAGCGCGTTCTTGAACACCTGCTCGAAGGCGAGGAACTTCATCACGCTCAGGTTCACCGTAGGATTGAACCGGAGCCCTCCCTTGTATGGGCCGATGGCGCTGTTCATCTGCACGCGGAAGCCGCGATTGACCTGCACGGCCCCGGTGTCGTCGACCCACGGGACACGGAAGATGATCACGCGTTCGGGCTCGACGATGCGCTCGAGGACCCGCGCCTCCACGTATTCGGGACGCCGCGCCAGCACGGGGGCGAGCGATTCAACGACCTCCCGCACCGCCTGGTGGAATTCGACTTGTTCCGGGTCACGCTCCTTGACTCCCTGGACCAGGGATGCGATGTACTGATCCACCTGAGCTTCCTCCGTCATCACCGCTGAGTTACCGGACGTCACCGCGCTCCCTCCTGCTCCCCGCCGCCGCGAGGCTCGAAGACATCGCGGGGCCGGTCGGCCGACTGGGCCCCGACCCCACTTCGCATGATACGCAACGACCTATGCCGGCACATCACACAAATCCGCCCTTTCGACGCTGAGAACTTGTACGTCTTGTACATAGCGGCGTGGCTTCTTAGCCACAGGGTTACGACAAATTGACGAGCGGCTCTCTCCTTCTTATAGTGAGAGAGCCGCGAGGCCCGCTGGATGGATGCTGAGGTCTCGCGTTCCCCCGATCGACCATGCGGGACGTCTTGGCGCGCGGTCCTGCGAGGAAGGAGTGCACGGTATGGCCCTGAAGACCGCCGAGGAGTTCGTCCAGAGCCTCGCCGATCTGCACCTGCAGATCTACCTGTTCGGCGAGCAGGTCGATGACTACGTCAACCATCCGCTCATCCGCCCAAGCATCAACTGCATCGCCACCACCTACGAGCTCGCCGCCATGCCGGAGTACGAGGACCTCATGCTGGCCGCCAGCCACCTCACCGGCAAGAAGGTCAACCGCTTCACGCATATCCACCAGTCCACCGAGGATCTCGCGAAGAAGGTCAAGATGCAGCGCCTGCTGGGGCAGAAGACGGGTTCCTGCTTCCAGCGCTGCGTGGGCATGGACGCCATCAACGCCCTGTACTCGGTCACCTGGGAGACCGACCAGGCGAAGGGCACCGACTACCACGAGCGCTTCGTCAAGTACGTGCAGTACCTGCAGGACGAGGACCTCGTCGCCGACGGCGCCATGACCGACCCCAAGGGCGACCGCTCGCTGCCGCCGCACCAGCAGCCCGACCCGGACGTGTACGTGCACGTCGTCGAGCGCCGCGACGACGGCATCGTCGTGCGCGGCGCCAAGGCGCACCAGACGGGCGCCTGCAACTCGCACGAGATCATCG
>DAIQNY010000259.1:0-4312 GCA_036788155.1 Actinomycetota bacterium
GCTGCTCGGCGCCTTCTACTACGTGGTCGCGTACACGCTGCTGCTCAAACCGCGCACTGCACTCAGCGCCGTCCCCGGCGGGGTGGCCGGCGTCTTCCCCGCCCTCATCGGCTGGGCCGCCATGGACCAGCCCTGGTCCGGCGCCATCCTCTTTCTCTGCGTTCTCGTGCCGGTCTGGTCGCCGCCCCACTCGTGGGCACTCACGCTGGCGCTGGAGGACGAGTACCGCACGTCCGGCATCCCGACCCCGCCCACCTCCTACGGGGAGGCGGCGACGCGGAGGCTGATCGCGGCCTTCGTCGCCGTGCTCACCGTGGTGCTCGCCGTCCCGCTCGCCGCCGGCCTCTTCGGCGTCGTGTATGCAGCCGGCGCCACGGCGGCGGCCGTCCTGCTCTGGGCCTTCACGACGCGGCTCCTGGTGCGGTCGTCCGCCGAGGCCGCCTGGGCGCTCTTCAAGGCGACGGGACCGGTGCTTGCGCTGGTGCTGGCGGCCGCGGTAGCCGACCGGCTCGCCTGACGCGTCTGCGACGGTCGCGTCCTCCGCACTCCCGAGCCGCGCTCACTCTCCCGTGGCGCCGCCGTAGGCGCCCCCGGCCGGCGGCAACTCGGGCTCGAGAAGCCCCGCCGCCTCCCGGCGCGCCGCCGACGCGCGGCGGCGGTCCCAGGCCCTCACCAGCAGGTAGGTGACAACCGCCACGACCGGCGGCACCACGATCGTCCCGATCTGGAGGACGAGCAGCATGCGCGGCTGCGAGAGGTTCCAGACGAACGCGAACACGTCGTTACCGCCGGCCACCAGCAGCACGCTGAGGAAGGCGGTGAACCCGGCGCCGAGGGCGGCACGCGCGGCGTGCTGCCCGGGCTGCAAGGCAAGGTTGTGGAAGCCCCCGTCGCGCGTGACGATCCAGTCGAGCCACGGCAGCACGAACAGTGGCGTGAAGATGAGCCCCGGCAGGACGACGGCCGGCCAGAACAGGCCGGGGATGTGCAGCCCGCCGATCTGGATGTCCCAGCCCGGCATCATGCGCACCGCGCCCTCGAGCCAGCCCATGTACCAGTCCGGCTGCGCCGCGGTGGTGGCGTCCCAGGGGCGGTACGGCCCGTAGAGCCACACGGGGTTGATCTGCACGAAGGCGGCGAAGGCGGTGCACACCCCGGAGATGAGCAGGAAGTACCCGACGGTGCGCAGCGCGTAGGCCGGGACCAGCGGCGTGCCGACGACGGTACGCTCGCTGCGCCCCGGTCCGGGGAACTGCGTGTGCCGCTGCAGCCACAGCAGCCCGAGATGCGCGCCCAGGAGCCCGGCGATCGCCGCCGGCAGCAGGAAGATATGCACCGGGTAGATGCGGGCGATCAGGCCGCCGCTGGGGAACTCCCCGCCGAACAGGAGCGTCGCCAGCGCCGGCCCCGCGAACGGGATGGACTCCGTGATCGAGAAGGCGATGCGCAGGCCGGTCCCCGAGAGCAGGTCGTCCGGCAGCGAGTAGCCGAACAGGCCGTTCAGGCCGACCAGGAGCAGCAGCGCGGCGCCGAGCAGCCAGTTGAGGCGCCGCGGGCGGCGGTACGACGCGGTGAAGAACGTGCGCAGCATGTGGATGATCAGCGCTCCGACGAACACCAGTGCCGACCAGTGGTGCACCTGGCGCACGAGGAGGCCGGCGGGCACGTCCAAGCTGAGCAGCAACACCGAATCGTAGGCGATGGACATCTCCGCGCCCGCCAGCGGGGCGTAGGACCCGTCGTACACCACCGGCGCCTCCGACGCCTGGAAGAACAGGGCGAGGAAGATGCCGGTGACCACCAGGATGATGAAGCAATACATGGCGATCTCGCCGAGGAAGAACGACCAGCTGTCGGGGAAGATGTGACGCAGTTCGTCCCGCAGGATGCGGCTGCCTCCGAGATTCGTGTGCAGCCAGCGTCCGGCAGGCCGCAAGGGCGAGCGGCGCACACCGAACGCCCGCCCGAGACCCCGCCGGAGATCGTGGTCGCCACTCATGAGATGTTCCAGTAGCCGGGGCCGATGGGTTCGGTGAAGTCGCTCTGGGCATAGAGCACGCCCTCGTCGTCGATCGCCAGCGGCAGCTGGGGCAGCGCACGGCCGGCCGGACCGGAGACAGGCTCGGCGGCGTTCAGCACGTCGAAGGCGGACTGGTGACACGGGCAGAGCAGCACGTGATCCACGTCCGCGTACTGCGCCACCGAGCAGCCTGCGTGGGTGCAGACGCGCGAGTAGGCCACGAAGTTCTCCGGGCTCCACGTCTCGCGGCCGGCCGGCGGCGCGTACTCGCCGTTCACGAAGTGCAGCAGCACGATCTGGGAGTCGGCGCCCTCGTGCAGGTCGCTGCCCTCGGGGAAGGCGACGAGGAAGCCGCCGGTGGCGAGCGCGTCACGCGTGACCGGCTCGCCCTCCGAGTCGACCAGACGACGGCCCCTGCGCCACCCGGTGGTGGAGAGGCGGTCGCCGGGCCACGGTCCCAGAGCGCCGAGCAGCACCACCTGACTCAGCGCGAACACGCCGACGCCGAAGACGAGACCCTTGAAGAGGAAGCCGCGGCGCGTGAGCACCGAGGCGTGCTCGTCGAGTTGCGCGGCCAGCGCTGCCCCCTGGTCCTCGGTCTCCTCCGGCGGAATGGGGTACGGGCCGGCGATGACGTGGTCGCCGGCCAGGTCCCGACCCCAGAACGCGAGCGCGAGACCGAGACCGAGCAGCGCGAACGCCAGCGAGCCACCCAGCCAGGCGTTGCCCGCGCCGGTGGCGAAGGCGACGACGAAGCCGACGGCGCCGCCGATGGTCGCGACGATGCCGAGCGCCGCCGGCCACGTGGAGACGCGATGGTGCTCGCCCGACCTTCGTCCAGGGTCGCTCATGGCACCGCCTTCCGCGTCGGCCAGGCCAGCCAGACGGCAATGAGGATGAGCAGGAACAACAGGATGCCGCCGACGGCCCCTTCGGACACCGGGCCGAGGAACCCGATCCCGGCTCCGCCGGGCGACGGAGGTTCGTCAATCACCTGCACGTACAAGGCGACCGACGTCTGCTGGCGCACGTCGAACGTGTTGCCGGCGAACGACGGCATGTTGCCGCGGCCGAGGATCATGGCGGCCAGGGCCTCGGCCGGCGGGTACTGGCGGATGTCCGGCGCGTTGTTCAGATCGGGCATCGCGCCGCCGCTGCCGGTGGAGCTGTGACAGCCCGAGCAGTAGAGGCGGAAGAGGTCGCCTCCCGGCGTGACCTCCGCCTCGCGGGACTCGGGCTCAGCCAGCTCGTCCGCCACGTGGACGGAGATCGCGTCGACCTCGGCGTCGGTCAGCACGCCGGCGAACCCCGGCATGGCGATGCCGCCCTCGACGACCATGGGCCCCACCAGGCTCGCGAAGCCGGCGGCGGCGAGCGGCGGTCCGACGAACCCTTCGCCACGTACGCCGTGGCAGCCGGCACAGTTCTCGGCGTAGAGACGCTCGCCGCTGCCGGGCGCGGACGTGGACGTGGGCACCGGCTGCGGCGCCGGAGCCGGCGTGAAGGAGCCGGAGCCGGCCGGCGGCTCGACCTCTTCGGACGGCGTCGGCTGGGCCGGCTGCGGCGACGACTCGGCTGTGGCCGCAGGCGACGCCGGCAGCGTCAGGGCGAACGCGAGCAGCGAGAGCAGGAGGGCGCGCCGGGCGAGACGCGCAGCGTCATGCCGGCGCTCTGCTCCTCCCCTTCGGGCGGTCGTCAGGCTCACTCCCCTTCGGCTCCCCTCATCGGCCCCGCGGCGCTCGCCCTCGTCCGGCACGGGTATGTACGTAGACGGTGAGGCCGTGGACACTTACGATTCTGCTTGATACTGATTGTTCTCTACCATGCACGTCGTGTGGCGTAAAGGACGTTGAACTGAGCACAACGGCATTCTGATGGGGGTGAGCGTGAGCGTAAGCCATTTCGCCGTCGAGGTGTGGCCGGCGGCGTTGTACGCCGGGCTCGTGCTGCTCGTCGCGGCGCTCATCCTCACGCTCTCCTGGCTGCTCGGAGGCCGCCGCTATCACGGCTCCGAGACCGTCCAGTACGAGTCGGGCATCAGGCCGGCGGGGCCGTTGCCCCGCCGGCTCTCGGTGAGCTTCTACCAGGTCGCGCTGGACTTCGTCATCTTCGACCTCGAGGTCGTGTTCATCTTCGCCTGGGCGATCGCGGCGAGGAGTCTGGGATGGCCGGGGTACTTCGCGCTGCTGGTCTTCGTGCTCCTGCTGTTCGCGGGGCTCGTGTACCTGTGGCGGCTCGGCGGGCTGGACTGGGGGCCGGCGGGCAGGCGGCGCCGGGCGGCGCGGGAGGCGC
>DAIQNY010000260.1:0-4311 GCA_036788155.1 Actinomycetota bacterium
TTCTGGGACCTCGGGGTCCCAATCCTCGGGTGTCCACCAAAGCGGGTCAATTCCACCTTGTCACCGAGATCACGAAGCGCATCCCCGAGGGTCGCCTCGCTGACGTCGTCGTCCTCGACCCCGCCGACGAAGAGCGGCCCGTCGGCCTGAACGTCCTCGCCGGCGGGGATCGTCCGCCCGAGCTCATCGCCGACGTCGTCCTGCACGCCTTCCACAGCCTCTACAAGGACGCCTGGGGGCCGCGCACCCAGGACATCCTCCACGCCAGCCTGCTCACCCTGGCGGGGAGGCCCGAGATGAGCCTCTGCGCCGTGCCCGTCCTGCTCTCGAACCCCCGCTTTCGCCGCCGCATGGTCGGCGAGGTGCGCGACGAGATCGCGCTGCGGCCCTTCTGGGCCTGGTACGACGGCCTCGGCGAGGCCGAGCGCCAGCAGGTCATCGCCCCGGTCATGAACAAGCTGCGCGCCTTCCTCCTGCGCCCGCGCATGCGCGCCGTCCTCGGGCAGTCCTCTCCGCGCTTCGACCTGCACCGGGTGTTCACGGAGCGTAAGGTGGTGCTCGCCTCGCTCGCCAAGGGGATCCTCGGCCCCGAGGCGGCGGCCCTCCTCGGCGCCCTCCTCATCGGCGAGCTCTGGCAGGCGACCCTGGGGCGCGCCGCCCTGCCGGCCGAGCAGCGCGCCCCGGCCATGCTCTACATCGATGAGTTCCAGGACTACCTCTATCTGCCGACCGACCTCGCCGACGTGCTCGCCCAGGCGCGCGGACTCGGCCTCGCGCTCACGCTTGCCCATCAGGCGGCCGCCCAGCTGCCGCGCCCCATGCTCTCAGCGGTGCTCGCGAACGCCCGCTCGCGGGTCTGCTTCCAGCTCGGCGCCGAGGACGCGCGCCTCATCGCCGCGGGCACGAGCGAGCTCGATGCCCAGGATCTCCGCGGGCTCGGCCGCTACGAGGTCTACGCCTCACTCGTCTCAGGCGGAAGCGTCACGCCCTACGTCTCGGCGCGAAGCCTCCCTCCGCAGCCGCCGACGAGTGACCCGGCAGAGGTGCGGAGGCGCAGCCGCGAGCGCTACGGAGTCCCCCTCGCCGCCGTCGAGGCTGAGGTCGCGCGCCTGATCGCCGGCGACGCCGATGATGGAGAGGCGCCGCTCGGGCAGCGGAGGCGCACGTGAACCGGCGCCCGTCAGTCGGCCCACCGCTCGCCCCACCGCGGCGCGCAGTCTTGGTGCAGGGCTTTCCCCGCAAGAGGGCCATTTCTGCCGGATCAGTGACGCCGACTCTCTGCCGCCCATGGAGGTCATCATGAGTGCCCCTCGCCGTGCCGGCCGCCTCAGCGTCGAACGTCTTCGTGACGCCCTCAGTGAGCGCGACAGCGCGATCCTCGAGAGCCTCGAGAAGTACCGCTTCTTGGACAAGGCTCAGCTTGAGGAGCTTCACTTCTTCGCTCACGCGAGTGAGGAGACCGGGGCGCGCACGGCCCGCAGCGTCCTTGCCCGCCTCGTTCGCGACCGCCTGCTCTGTCGCCTCAAGTACCGCGACGTTGGCGGCCTGCGTGGCGGCTCCTCCGGCTACATCTATTGCCTCGGCCCAGTAGGACTGCGCGTCCTCCACGCGAACGGCGCCCGCTGGCGCCGCCCGCAGCCGTCAATGCTCTTCGTCGACCACGTGCTCGCGGTCTCGCAGCTCGCGGTCGACCTCCACCGCCTCGCCCGAGAAGGCCGCTGCGAGCTGCTCAGCATCGAAGCCGAGCCGGCCTGCTGGCGCGCCTTCAGCAAAGGCATGGCTGGCGGTGAGACTCTGAAGCCCGACCTCTACGTCGCCCTCGGCGTCGGTGAGTGGGAGAGCCACTGGTTCTGCGAGGTCGACCGCGGCACCGAGAGCAGCACGGCGATCTTGCGAAAGTGCCGCGCCTACCAGGCCTACTGGGCGAGCGGTGCCGGGCAGGAGGCCGGCGGTGTCTTCCCGCGCGTCCTCTGGATCGCACCCTCCGAGCGCCGCGCCCAAGCCATTGAGCGCGCAATCCGAACCAGTTCCCACCTCGAGCGCGACCTGTTTCGCGTCACCACGGCCCGCGAAGCAGCGGCACGCATGACGGAGCTCAATGGTGACAAGGGAGGCCTACAATGACTGATGACTTCTTGCATCTTTTCTGTTACCATAATAGTAGAATAACCAGGAGAACCACTATGGACCAACCCCATGCACAGGCCTTCGGCAGCCGCCTCAAGGAGCGCCGCGAGGCCCTCGGGTTTTCGACGCGGGCTCTGGCAGCGCTAGCCGAGGTCAACCAGGCGACGGTGGTGCGCCTCGAGGCGGGCCGCATTGCCGAGCCGCGCCCCGACAAGCTGCGCCGATTAGCGGAAGCCCTCCAGCTACCTACGGGCGAGACCTTCGCCCTAGCAGGCTACGCGCGCGCCAACGACCTCCCGTCCCTGCCCGTCTACCTGCGCGCCAAGTACCCGGAGCTCACCGCCGCCGATATCGAGCGGCTCGAGGACTACGTCACCGAGCTGCTCGGGGAGCACCTCGGGGAGCAGGCCATCACCAGTCTGGCCGGCCTCGGCAGCGATGAGGTGACGTCATGACGGCGCGCAAACGAACGCAGCGGGCGAAGGAGAGCGCGGCCGAGCAGCGAGCCGTCATCTACCTGCGCGTCTCGACCAAAGAGCAGGCCGAGATGGGCGGTGAGGCCGAGGGCTTCTCGATCCCGGCGCAGCGCGATGCCTGTCGGCGGAAGGCCGAGTCGTTGGGCGCCGTCGTCGCGGAGGAGTTCGTCGACCGCGGCGAGAGCGCCCGCACCGCGAACAGGCCTGAGCTTCTGAGGATGCTCGGCTACCTGCGGGAGCAGAGCGTCCAGTACGTGATCGTCCACAAGGTCGACCGCCTCGCCAGAAGCCGCGCCGACGACGTCGTCATCAACCTCGAGATCCAGAAGAGCGGGGCGCGCCTTGTCTCCTGCTCGGAGAACATCGACGAGACCCCGAGCGGCCTGCTCCTGCACGGCATCATGAGCTCGATCGCCGAGTTCTACAGCCGAAACCTGGCGACCGAGGTCGCGAAGGGCATGACGCAGAAGGCGCAGAGCGGCGGCACCACGCACCGGGCTCCGGTCGGCTACGTCAACGTGGAGAAGCTGGTCGAAGGCCGCCGAGTGCGCACTGTCGAACTCGACCAGGAGCGAGCGCCGCTTGTGCGCTGGGCCTTTGAGGCCTACGCCACCGGCGAGTGGACCTTGACCCAGCTGCAGGCCGAGCTGACCGCGCGTGGCTTCTCGGCCCGGCCGACGCGCCGCTGGCCCGAGCGCCCCTATGCGAGGGCTGGCCTAGCCGTCATGCTTGCCAATCCCTACTACACGGGCGTCGTGACGTATGCCGGGGTGAGCTACCCGGGGAAGCACGAGCCGCTCATCAGCGTCGAGCTCTTCGAGCGCGTCCAGGACGCGCTTGCTTCCCACAACCATGCCGGCGAGCGCCAGTACCGCCACAATCATTACCTGAAGGGCAGCATCTACTGCGGTCGCTGCGGCAAACGGCTGGCGGTCACCAACTCGCGCAACCACGCCGGCGTCATCTACGACTACTTCTACTGCCTTGGCCGGCAGCGCGACCGCTGGAGCTGTGACCAGACGGTGATGCGCATCAAGACCGTGGAGCGCCTCATCGAGGACCATTACGTGACCGTCACGCTGGCTCCAGAGCAGCTTGAGGCGGTCCGCAGCGCTTTGAAGCATGCCCTCGCCGATAAAAAGAGGCGAGCTGAGGTCGATGAGCGAGCTGCAGCTCGCCGCATCCAACGCCTCGACGCAGAACGCCACAAGCTGCTGCAGTTGCACTACGCCGATGCGATGCCGGTCGATCTCTTCAAGGAGGAGCAGCAGCGCATCGCCCGAGAACTCGAAAACGCGCGAAGGCAGCTTCAAGCCGTCTCGCTTGAGTTCGACACGATCGAGGACAACCTGAACCGCGCGCTGGAACTGGCGCGGGACTGCCACGCGGCCTACAAGGCGGCGACGCCGAAAGTGCGCCGGCTCTTCAATCAGGCCTTCTTCGAGAAGATCTACATCGACGACGACGGGCAAGTGACACACGACCTCGCAGAGCCGTTCCGTACTCTGCTCGACCCTCGACTGCCCTCTGAGCTGAGCGAAGAGAAGGGGAGGCGTACTTCCTCTCGGAAGCCGCGCAGCGATCGCTGGTGGCTGCCGGAAGACGACAAAAGGACGCCGCGGAGCGATGTCCTAGGTTCGAACGTCAGTGTTCTGGTGCCCCCGGAAGGATTCGAACCTTCGACCTCGCGCTCCGGAGGCGCGCGCTC
>DAIQNY010000261.1:0-3046 GCA_036788155.1 Actinomycetota bacterium
GAGCGCCTCAACCGGCCGCCGCGGCTGGTCGTCACCGACTCGCAGGCGTTCCTCGAGGTGGCGGCCGACACGCCGCCCGAGGTGCCCATGGCCAGCTTCAGCATCCTCTTCAGCCGGTTCAAGGGCGATCTGGTGAGCCAGGTGGAGGGCACGCTTGCCGTGGACGACCTCACGAGCGGCGCCAACATCCTGATCGCCGAGGCGTGCAGCCACCACCCAATCGCCGAGGACATCGGCCGCGTCAAGATCCCGCGCTGGCTCACGCAGTACGTCGGCGGCAAGCTCAACATCCAGCACATGCAGGGCCACGACTTCCCGGACGACCTGAGCGGCTGGGACCTGGTCATCCACTGCGGCGCCTGCACGTTCAACCGCAGGGCGATGCTGGGCCGCATCATGCGCTGCCGGCAGCAGGGCGTGCCCATCACCAACTACGGGCTGGTGATCGCCTTCAGCCTCGGCATCTTCGAGCGCGCGCTGCAGCCGTTCCCGGCGGCGCTCGAGGCGATGCGGGCGGCGCAGGCGCGGCGGGCCGGACGCGCACCGGCGGAGCCGGTCACGGCCGGCCTCCCGGACGACGCCGCCGTCGACGACCTCTGCTGATGCGGCGGCCACGACCTGATCATGGTCCTCTCCCCCATCACGCACCCCAGCCGGCCGCGATGAGCGCCGCTCCTCCCTTGGGCGTCGCCGACGCGCTGAGCCGCGGGGCCATCGAGTGGTGGCTGCGCCAGACCGACGACGCGCGGCTGGAGGAGCTCTGGGCCGCGGCGGACGAGACGCGGAGCCGCTACGTCGGCGACGCCGTCCACCTCCGCGGCCTGGTCGAGATCAGCAACTACTGCGTGCGCGGCTGCACCTACTGCGGCATCCGCGCCGCCAACCGCGGCGTGGAGCGCTATCGCATGTCCGAGGACGTCGTGCTCGACTGCGCCCACAAGGCCGTCGCGTTCGGCTACGGCACGCTCGTCATGCAGGCGGGCGAGGATTACGGCATTACCCGGGACTGGATGGCCGGGGTGCTGCGGCGCATCCGCTCCGAAACGACCATCTCCGCGATCACGCTCAGCCTCGGCGAGCGGCCGGACGAGGACCTGGCCGCCTGGCGAGAAGCCGGCGGCGACCGCTACCTCCTCCGCTTCGAGACCTCCGACGAGGACCTCTACAGGCGCATCCACCCAGATCTCCCAGGCAAGGTGAGCGACCGCATGCTCATCCTGCGCCGGCTCCAGGAACTCGGCTACGAGGCAGGCACCGGCATCATGGTCGGGATCCCGGGTCAGACGCACGCGAGCATCGCCGACGACATCGAGCTGTTTCGAGGCATGGACATGGACATGATCGGAATCGGGCCGTACCTGCCTCACCCCTCGACGCCGCTGGGGCAGGAGTTCGAGCGCCGGCAGGAGGAGGACGACTGGCCGGAGGACCAGGCGCCGAACAGCGAACTCATGACCTGCAAGGTGCTCGCGCTCACCCGACTGGCCCGCCCGGACTCCAACCTCCCCGCCACGACGGCGCTCTCTCTGGTCGACAAGGCCGCGGGGCGCGCCCACGGACTGCAGCGCGGCGCCAACGTCGTCATGCCGAACCTCACCCCGGTCGAGGAACGTGAGCGTTACGAGATCTACCCGGAGAAGGCGGCCGTGCACGAGACGGCCGAGGCCATCAACGAGAGCATCATGCGCCTGCTCTCGTCGCTCGGCCGCACGGTGGGGGCCGGCGCCGGCGGCCGAGGCGCCGCGTAGCCGCCGCTCGGAGCTTCGGCTCTCCGTACATGGGACGGGCGGGCGGCCTCGCGGCCGCCCGCCCGTCCCCGTGACTCACACGCGCCGGACGCTCGGGATCAGAACGCCAGCTTGTACGCCTTGCCGTCCATGGGCGCCGTCCGCTTGACACCCATGGCCCGGAGCACCGTCGGCAGCACGTCGACGAGACGGAACTGCGCGCTGTGGTTCTTGTGCTTGATGCCCTTGGCGTAGAACACCATCGGGATGCGCTGCACGTCCTTCTGCGCGCCGCCGTGGTCGCCGTAGCACGAGTAGTTGGTGTGGTCCTGCAGAAGCCCGACCACATCGGACGCGCCGTTGAAGGCCATGGTGTTGATGATCCGCTGGCCGTTGGCACGCCACCAGGTCTTCTCGGCCGTCGTCATGGCGCCCTTGGACACCAGCACGTACCGGTCACCCCAGCGCACGTACGTCGCGATCACACTGGGCATGGTCTTCATGACGGCGGCCGCTTCCATCTTCTTGGTCCACGACTGGTCGATGAGCCATGCCTCGACGGCGGTGGACTGGTAGCTGTAGGCGATGTTGCCGGTGGCGTTGAGCGGCTCGAGCACCGGGTTGGTCAGCGGCGGCCGGCCGTACGTCGTGTTTGCACAGACGCCAGTCGGGTCGTTGTACCAGCTGTCGTACGAGCCGTTCTTGTAGTCCTGCCCGTAGAACTTCTCGCCGTAGGTGACGCCGTGGTCGGCGAGCACGACGAACAGTGTCTCCTTCCACTGACCGAGCTTCTTGAGCTTGGTGATGAGACGGCCGATCTGGTCGTCGGCGTTCTTGGCGATCCACGGCATGTGGACCTGCGCCATCACCGTCGAGGGATCCCAGGCGTAGGTGGCGAGGGTGTCGACGTCGCCGCCGCCCCACATGTGGCCGATCTTGTCGATGCCGCTGAAGTTGAGGTGCATGGCGGACCAGTCGCTGTCCTCGTCCTCCATCACCTTGATGGCGGCGTCGACGACCCAGTCGTCGCCGCCGAGGTGCTCCTCATAGACGCCCGGCACGTGGCGGCCGTCCTCGGGATACAGCCAGGCAGGCTTGTCGACGTCGGTGTTGTACGCGTCGGCCGCGTTGCCCGAGCTGATCTTGAAGCGGTCGTCGCTCGCGATGAAGTCCGGCACGCAACCGGACGGACCGCGGTACTTCCCGGTCCAGGGCAGGACGGAGGGGTCGGCAAGATCGGCGACGTTCTTCTTGCCGCCCATGAACACCCAGTAGTCCGAGCTCGACGCAGCGGTGGACTCGACCGGGTACTGCTTCTC
>DAIQNY010000261.1:3056-4306 GCA_036788155.1 Actinomycetota bacterium
CAACGCGGAGGCTGATGCCCTCGTTGCTCGAAAGGTCGAGCTTCTCGCCGAAGTTGGCGACGATCCGCTCGGGCCACTTCTTGTGCATATAGTCACCGAGCTTGGGATAGCCCCTTGCCTCGATGAGCTGGACGTACTGGTCGTAGGTGAGGTCGCCCACGGTGACGATGGCGCCCTCCCCGTAGCCCAGCACGTTGTCGACGTCGCGCAGGACCTCGTCTGACCAGCCCATGTGCTTGGGGAACTGGCCGCTGACGATGGTGTTGTGACTGACCACCGTCTCCGACGCCATCTGGCCCACGTGAGCGTTCTTGAAGTTGACGCCCTTGGCCTGGAGCCACTTCATCCATGTCATGTCGTACTTGCGGACGTACTCGGGCTTCATCTGGTCCATCGTGATGATGATGACCCGCTTGGGCTTGGCCGCGAGCGCGGCCCCGGCGGAGACGAGTAAGACAAGGACGACGACGGTGAACAGAAGGACGATGCGCGAAGGTCTCATGACTCCCCCTTGAGTCGAGACGAACCGCCCGCGGCACTCGTAGTCCCCCGTGCCGCGGGCGACCCTACCGTCGCTGAGCCTACTGACGCGCACTCTTGTCTGTCAATGAAAGACTTTGTGCGATTCACAGAGGGTCGAACACGGCCGGCGATGGTAGCGCCTCCGGCCGCATTCCGGTACAATCCGTCCCCGCGCGTCGGGGTGTGGCTCAGCTTGGTAGAGCGCTCGGTTCGGGACCGAGAGGTCGGCGGTTCAAATCCGCCCACCCCGACCAGCTCAGCCCTCTTCCCCGCCCTCCTCGGACGCTTCCTCGGCGCCGTTGCGCGGGCCGTCGGCGAGCTCGTCGTCGGCCGGCTCGTCCGCCTCGCCGGCGGTCTCGAGCTCCGCATCCCTGGGCAGCCCGAGCAGGCGTGCGAACGCGTCGGGATTGAAGCCGACGATGAAGTCGGTGTCGCCGAACTTGACGAACGGGAACGCCGACGCACCCCGGCTCACCATCTCCTCCTGGATGTGCGTCTGCATGTCCTCGCCGGCGAGGTCGTAGTCCACGAAGTCGTAGGGGATGTGCCGGTTGTCCAGCCACGCCCGGGCGTTACGGCTCCACGGACAGGTGCTCAGTGTGTACAACTCGACGGTAACGCGCTGCTCGGCCACTCTCGATTCTCCTGTCTTTCCGTTCCTTATGCTGCCGGCCTCAGGCGCCGCGCAGGAGCCTGTCGTAGGCGGCCGGGTCGTAGCCCTTCACCAC
>DAIQNY010000262.1:0-4278 GCA_036788155.1 Actinomycetota bacterium
CCCATCTTGCGCATGTCCTGCTCGCCGCCCATGGCGTGGATCACCGAACCGGAGCAGAGGAACAGGAGGCCCTTGAAGAAGCCGTGCGCGAACAGGTAGAAGATGCCGGCTACCCACGCGCCGGCCCCCAGGGCCACGAACATGAAGCCGAGGGACGAGATGGTGGAGTACGCGATCACCTTCTTGATGTCGTTCTGGGTGATCGCGATGTACGACGCCAGGATGGCGGTGAAGATGCCGACGATCATGACCACGGTCATGGCGGTCTCGCTCTGGATGAACAACGGGTATGACCTGGCGACCATGTAGACGCCCGCATTGACCATGGTCGCCGCGTGGATGAGCGCGCTCACCGGCGTGGGGCCTTCCATGGCGTCGGGCAGCCACACGTGCAGCGGGAACTGGGCGCTCTTGCCGATGGCGCCGGTGAAGAGCAGCAGACAGATCCACGTCATGAGCGTGGCGCCGATCTCTCCGTGCTCGGCGGCCTCGAACACCCCGGTGAACTGCAGCGTGCCGGTGGCCACGAAGATGGCGAACATCGCCAGCGTGAACCCGAAGTCGCCCACGCGGTTGACGATGAAGGCCTTCTTGCCGGCCTGGCTGGCGCTCTTCTTGCGGAACCAGAAGCTGATGAGCAGGTACGAGCAGAGCCCGACGCCCTCCCAGCCGAGGAACAGCAGCAGGTAGTTGTCGGCCAGGATGAGCACGAACATCGCGAACATGAACAGGTTGAGGTACGCGAAGAAGCGGTAGTAGCCCTCGTCGCCGTGCATGTAGCCGATGGAGTAGTAGTGGACGAGCATGCCGATGATGCCGACCACGAGCAGCATGATGCCGGTGAGCCCGTCGACCTGGTAGCCCCACGGTACGCTGAACTGACCGGCGGAGATCCAGGTGAAGGCGTTCCAGACGAACGTCTCCTCGGAATGCCTGAAGGCCCACTCGAAGCCGTACACACTGAGCGCGGCGGTGATGGTGACCATCGCCACCGGGAAGATGTGGGCGTGCTTGCCCATGCGCTTGCCGAACAGGAGGGTCACGATGAACCCGAGCAGCGGCAGCAGCGTGATGAGCGCGACGGCGATCTTCATATAGTCGGTACTCTCCACGCGTCCCCCGTCAGCCCTTGAGTTCGTTGTAGCTGTCTGTCTGCACAGTGCGCTTGTTGCGGTAGTTGGCGATGACGATCGCCAGACCGACGGTCACCTCGGCGGCGGCAAGCACGATGATGAACAGGGCGAACAGCGTGCCTGCCCCCTCGGAGCCGGCGCGGAAGTTCGCGGTCGCCACCAGGGCGATGTTCACGGCGTTGAGCATGAGCTCAAGGCTCATGACGACGAGGATGACGTTGCGGCGCGCGAGGACACCGAACGCTCCGATGCAGAACAGCAGGAAGGCAAGGAGGAGCCACCAGTACAGGGCATTCATGAGCGCTCCCTCTCACGAGTGGCCAGGACGATGGCGCCGATCATGGCCGCAACGAGCACCAGCGAGATGAGCTCGAACGGGAACACGTAGCGGTCGAAGATGAGCTTGCTGAGCTGGCGCAGACCCGGCGTGAGCGACTCCTCGCCGATCGGCCCGATGTCGGCCGACAGGGAGACGATCGCGAGGACCGCGGCGCCGACGAGCGCGGCGACGGCGGCGACGGCCGTCTGGCGATTGAAGAACAGCTCCAGACGGCCCATCTGCACCTCGGTCAGCATGATCGCGAAGATGATCACGATGGAGATCGCGCCCACGTACACGAGGATCTGGATGATCGCCACCAGCGGCGCGTTGAGCAGCGCGTAGGCGAACGCGACGCCCAAGAAGCAGAACACCATGGAGACGGCGGAGTACATGATCCTCCGGAACAGCACGACGCCGAGGCCGCACACCAGGATCCACGCGGCCACGATGACGAAAAACCAGGGGTGGAAGTCGCCGCCGGGCATCAGGCCTGCTCCTCTTCCTCGTGGTCAAGGTCGATGGGATCGTCCTTGAGTGGCTCCCAGACCCAGCCGTGCCCCAGCTCGGCGTCGAGCACGTGCGGCACGAGGTCCTTGACCGTCTCGCGCAAGGACGCCACAGGGCGGTTCTCACGCGCGTAGAGCGACTCGCCGGCCAGGCCCGTCCGGCTGTAGCCGGCGAGCTCGTAGAAGTCGGTCTGCTCGAGCGCGTCGTAGGGGCAGACCTCGACGCACTCCCCGCAGAAGATGCAGCGGCTCTCGTCGAGGTCGTAGCTCCCCAAGATGCGTGGGTTCGTCTGGATGGAGCCCGTGGGGCAGGTCTCGGCGCACTTGCCGCAGCTCACGCAGCCGACCAGTTGCAGCGGCAGGTTGTCCGCGGTGCTGACGATGGTGTCGAAGCCGCGACCCATGTTGTCGTAGCAGCTCGAACCGACCTCCATGCGGCAGACGCGTACGCAGCGACCGCAATTGATGCAGCGGTTGGGCTCCCGCATGATGAAGTCGTGGCGGAAGTCCGCCGCGTAGTCGTGCGCCTCGCCGCCGTGGAAGCGGTTCTTGAAGACCTCGTACTCGATACCGTAGCGCTGCAGGTCGCACGTGCCGCTGGCCGGGCAGTAGCACTGCAGGCACAGCTCGGCGCCGCGGACGGCCTCGTCCTCACTGAAGCCGAGCTCGATCTGCTTGAAGTTCGTCCTGCGCTCGTCCGGCGAGAGCTTGGGCATCTCAGCGGGGGGGGTCGGGTGCGAGACGTCGGTGGTCATGTCGATGAAGACCGGCGGGATCTCGGCCATGCGCGCGACGCGCGGGTCGAGGTCGTTGCGGTCGGACAGCGCGTCGAAGAAGGGGGTGGCCTTGAGCTCGGCGAGCGACGTCGCCACCTGCTTCATGTCCTCGCCGCGCAGATAGGCGTCCATGCTCCAGGCGGCCTTCTTGCCCTGAGCGATGGCCTGGATGACGGTCTGCGCGCCGAGCACCACGTCGCCGCCCGCGAACACGCGGGGGTCGGCGGTCTGGAACGTCCAGTCGTCGACCTGCAGGGTGCGCCACTTGGTGCGCAGGCACCCCTGCTCCTCACTCGTGCCGTCGAGCTTGGGGTACTGGCCGATGGCGGCGATGACCTGGTCGCACTCGATGATGAACTCGGAGCCCTCGACCGGCACGGGACGGCGGCGGCCGGAGGCGTCGGGCTCGCCGAGCTCCATGCGCTGCATCTCGATGCCGGTGACCTTGTTCGCCGCGTCGGCGATGACGCGCACCGGTGCGCAGAGCAGCTCGAGCTTGACGCCCTCCTCCTCGGCCTCATCCACCTCGGTGTGGTGCGCCGGCATCTCCTTGCGGGAGCGGCGGTAGAGGCACGTGACCTCCGCCGCGCCCTTGCGGATGCTGGTCCTGCAGGCGTCCATGGCGGTGAACCCGCCGCCGATGACCACGACCTTGTCGCCCACGTGCACGTCGCCGTTGAGCTCGAGCTCGCCGAGGAAGTCGACGGCGGTGACGACGCCGTCGGCGTCCTCACCGGGGCAGCGCATGCCGTTGCTGTTGAAGGCGCCGAGTGCGAGGAACACGGTGTCGTACTCCTCGAGGAGGTCCTCGAGCTGGTAGTCGACCCCGAGGCGGCTGTTGACCTGGAGTTCCACCCCGAGGCGCCACAGAATGGTGATCTCCTCGTCCAGCACTTCGCGCGGCAGACGGTAGCTCGGGATGCCGTAGCGGAGCATGCCGCCCGGCTTGGGCAGAGCCTCGAAGATCTTGACGGAGTGGCCCTCGAGCCGGCTGTAGAAGGCGGCGGCGAGGCCGGCGGGTCCGCCGCCGACGATGGCGATCTTCTTGCCGGTGTCGGCCTTCGGCTCGACCGGCAGCAGCAGCTCGCCGGACTGCTCCGCCTCTCTGGTCTGGTCGGCCATGAACCGGTGCAGCTGGCAGATCGTGATGGGGTGCTCCACGAGCTGGCGGCGGCAGGGGCCCTCGCACGGCCGCGGGCAGACGCGCCCGAGCACACCCGGGAACGGCAGGTCCTCACGCAGCTTGCGTACGCCGTTCTTGTAGTCCTTGTGGGCGATGTAGTCCAGGAACTGCGGGATCTTGATGTGCGTGGGGCACGCGTCCCGGCAGGGCGGCGTACAGAAACTGTTGTGGTCGCTGAGCAGCAGCTCCAGGTACAGGTGGCGCATGGCGCGCACCTTGTCGGTGTTGGTCCTGACGACCATGCCGTCGGAGACCGCGGTGGAGCAGCTCGGGACCATCTTGCGGGCACCCTCGACCTCGACCACGCAGATGCGGCACGCCGCCGTGGCGGGCAGACGCGGCTCGTAGCAGAGCGTGG
>DAIQNY010000263.1:0-4249 GCA_036788155.1 Actinomycetota bacterium
GCCGGAAACCGGCTTCAGTAACTGCTACATTCCCGCCAGCGCACGGCCAAAAGCACACCTTCCAGGGCAAGGTGCTCGCGCAGCTGGCCTACAACGAGCTCAAGGCCAAGAAGGTCTCGGTCGTCCAGGAGATCACCAACGACTACTCGGTCGGCCTGGCGTCCTACTTCAGCGACGAGTTCAAGAAGCTCGGCGGCGAGGTCATGGAGGGCGGCAAGTACAACACCGGCGACACCGACTTCAACGCGCTGCTGACCAACGTGAAGTCGCAGAACCCCGACGTCGTGTTCGCCCCCGGCAACTTCACCGAGTCGGCGCTGGTGATCAAGCAGGCCCGCCAGCTCGGCATGCAGCAGCCGTTCCTCGGCGGCGACACGTGGGAGACCCCGGAGTTCATCACGACCGGTGGGGCGTCCGTCAACGGCGCGCTGCTGACGACGTTCTTCTCGACCGAGAACCCGATCAACGAGACCTCGAAGAAGTTCATCGAGGAGTACAAGAAGGAGTACAACAAGGAGCCGAGCGCCGTCGCGGCGCTGGCCTTCGACGCCTACCTCGTGATCCGCAACGCGATCGAGCAGACCAAGAGCACCGACGGGCCGACGCTCCAGAAGTACCTCTCGACGCTCAAGGACTTCGACGGCGCAACGGGCAACATCACGATGAACGAGACCCGCGACGCGGTCAAGGACGTGGTGATCAAGACCGTCAAGGACGGCAAGTTCGCCTACCAGACGACGATCAAGCACAGCTGAGTCCGAGTTAGACCGGCGAAGGGGGTCGCCCCCGCCCACGTGGCCGAGGCGACCCCCTTTCGTCGATCTTCAAAGCGTGGGGAGCCGCGAATGGTCCAAATCCTGTTGCAGAACTTCGCGAACGCGGTGTCGCTCGGTTCTCTCTATGCCCTCATCGCCATCGGCTACACGATGGTCTACGGCATCATCCGCCTGATCAACTTCGCCCACGGCGACATCTTCATGTTCGCCCTCTACGTGGTCTACTACGGCGTCGCCCTGTTCCTGCTGCCCTGGCCGCTGGCCGTGATCGGCGCCATCATCGTCACGGTGCTCATGGGCATCACCATCGAGCGCTTCGCCTATCGGCCACTGCGAAGTGCACCCAAACTGTCGGTGCTGATCTCGGCCATCGGCGTCTCGTTCTTCCTCGAGAGCCTCGCCACCGTGCTCTTCACCGGCCTGCCGAAGAGCTTCCCGGCGCCGGCGTTCTTCAACGAGATCCTGACGATCGGCGGGGTGTCGTTCCCGGTCGTGACGCTGATCATCCCGATCGTCACGTTCGCCTGCCTGGCCGCCCTCGTCTACATCATCGACCACACGAAGACCGGCATGGCCATGCGCGCCGTCTCACGCGACTACACGGCGTCCCGGCTGATGGCGATCGACGTCGACAAGATCGTCACCCTCACGTTCGCCATCGGCTCGGCGCTGGCCGCGATCGGCGGCGTCATGTGGGGCATCCGGTACGTCCAGATCACGCCGCTGATGGGCGTCATGCCCGGCCTCAAGTGCTTCATCGCCGCCGTCATCGGCGGCATCGGCAACATCCGCGGCGCCATGCTGGGCGGCTTCCTGCTCGGCTTCCTGGAGATCTTCCTGGTCGGCCTGATGCCGGGCCTCACCGGCTACCGGGACGCGTTCGCGTTCATCGCCCTGATCCTCATCCTGCTGATCCGCCCGCAGGGGCTGCTCGGCGCCCAGGTCACGGACAAGGTGTGATGACGATGACCAAGAACCCGCGCAACCTGATCTACGGCCTGATCGCGATCGCCCTGGCGCTCGTCGTCATGGCCTTCGCACGCCCCGTGCTGGGGCAGTTCTGGTACGGCATCTTCATCCTGGCCGGCATCTTCGTGACCTTGGCGCTGGGCCTCAACCTGATCAACGGCTTCACCGGGCTGTTCTCCCTCGGCCACGCAGGCTTCATGGCCGTCGGCGCCTACACCGTCGCCATCTGCACGCTGCCCCCGGACGCCAAGAAGCAGAACTTCTTCCTGGAGCCGATGAACCCGGTGCTCGCCGGCATCCAGCTGCCGTTCTGGGCGGCGCTGATCGCGGCCACGCTGGTCGCGGGCGTCTTCGCCTGGCTGGTGGCCATCCCGGCGCTGCGGCTCCGCGACGACTACCTGGCCATCGCGACGCTCGGCTTCGGCGAGATCATCCGCGTCGTGTTCTCCAACACGCAGTCGATCACCAACGGCGCGCAGGGCCTCATCCGCATCCCGATCGAGACCAACGTGTGGTGGAGCTGGGGGCTCGCCCTGGTGATGATCGTCTTCATGGTCCGTCTCGTGACCAGCTCGTTCGGACGCTCACTCAAGGCGATCCGCGAGGACGAGGTGGCGGCCGAGGCGATGGGCATCAACCTGTACCGCACCAAGATCACCTCGTTCGTCATCGGGTCGGCCATGGCCGGCCTGGGCGGCGGGCTGCTGGCCGGCTACCTGGGCTCCATCGACCCGAAGATGTTCAACTTCCTCTACACGTTCAACATCGTGCTGATCATCGTCCTCGGCGGGCTCGGCTCAATCTCCGGCAGCGTCATCGCCGCGGTGGTCATCACCTTCGGCATGGAGTGGCTCCGCTTCCTCGACGGCTCGGTCGAACTCTTCGGCTACCGCATCACCGGCGTCCCCGGCCTGCGAATGGTCGTGTTCTCGGCCCTGCTGCTCGCGGTGGTGCTGTTCTGGCGAGAAGGCCTGATGGGCAAGAACGAGTTGACACCCGAATTCCTGGCCAGCCGGTTCGGACGAAAGAGAAAGCTCGCCGCTGCAACGGCGTCCGCGAAGGAGGACTCCGATGCTGTCGACTGACAAGCTGTCCATCTTCTTCGGCGGCCTGAAGGCCCTCAAGGACCTCACGATCGAGGTCGGCGACGGCGAGGTGATCGGCCTCATCGGGCCGAACGGGGCCGGCAAGACCACCGCCTTCAACGGCATCACCGGCGTCTACAAGCCGACCTCGGGCAAGGTGACGTTCCTCGGCGAGGACATCACCGGCCTGAAGCCGCACGACATCACCCGGCGCGGCATCGCCCGCACGTTCCAGAACATCCGGCTCTTCAAGGAGCTGAGCGTGCTCGAGAACGTGCTGATCTCGCAGCACCTGCGGGTCAAGTCGTCGCTGCTCGGGCAGACCCTGCGGTTGCCGGGCTACCGGAACGAGGACAAGGCCCAGTACGACCGGGCCCACGACCTGCTGGAGGAGCTCGGGCTGCTCCAGTTCCGCAACGACAGGTCGACGTCGCTGCCGTACGGCCTGCAGCGCAAGCTGGAGATCGCCCGGGCGCTCGCGACACAGCCGCGGCTGCTGCTGCTCGACGAGCCCGCTGCCGGCATGAACCCGGCCGAGACGATGGCCTTCATCGACCTGATCAAGCAGCTGCAGCAGGCCCACGACATCTCCGTGCTGATGATCGAGCACCACATGCAGCTGGTCATGGGCATCTGCGACAAGCTGTGGGTCCTGGTCTACGGCGAGGAGATCGCGCAAGGCACGCCCAAGGAGGTCCAGGCCAACCCCGCCGTCGTCGAGGCCTACCTGGGCGTGGACGAGGACGCCGAGGTGCCCGCCGAGCTGGCCCGGGTCGGGGCCGACGAGGAGATGGTGGCCCAGGCCGCCGAGGAGATCGGCATCGACGTGTCGACCGACGCCGGCGAGAAGGAGGAGTGATGCTCTCGATCAAGGGCCTCGACGTCCACTACGGCGGCATCCACGCGCTCAAGGGCGTCGACCTCGAGGTGGGCGAGGGGCAGATCGTGTCGCTGATCGGCGCGAACGGCGCCGGCAAGTCGACGACGCTCAACGCGATCATGAACCTTATCAAGCACACCGGCGAGGTCACCTACAAGGGCAAGGTCGTCGGCGCCACGAAGACGAAGGACCTGGTCAAGTCCGGGTTGACGCTCGCGCCCGAGGGACGCCGCATCTTCCCCAACCTGACGGTGACCGAGAACCTCACCCTCGGGGCGTACGCCCGGAAGGGCCCCGAGGTCGCCAAGGACATGCAGTGGGTCTTCGAGCTCTTCCCGCGCATGGAGGAGCGCCGGACGCAGCGCGGCGGCACCCTCTCGGGCGGCGAACAGCAGATGCTCGCGATCGGACGCGCCCTCATGAGCCGCCCGCAGCTGCTGATGCTGGACGAGCCCTCTCTGGGCCTGGCGCCGCTGGTGGTCAAGGACATCTTCAACATCGTCCGCGAGATCCACGACTCCGGCGTGACCGTTCTGCTC
>DAIQNY010000264.1:0-4233 GCA_036788155.1 Actinomycetota bacterium
CTCTTCGAGACGGGCCAGCATGGAGCCGCGGCGTGTGATGAGGATGCGGTCGCCCATGCGCACGCTGAGGTTGCCGCCGTGGGAACTGATCACGCCGGCGACAAAGAGGTCCCGGCCGACTTGGCGGAACTGCTCGAGGACGGCGGAGCTCACGGGGCGGCCTTTCCGTCCGCGGCGGCGGCCGGATCGCCGGAGACCGCCGCCTCGCTCCCGTCCAGGGCCGTCCCGCAGCCTCCGACGGCGGGCTCGGCAGGCCGCCGCACTCCGGGCGTGACGCCCGCGTCCGCGGCGGTCTCGACCAGCCTGAGGCGTTCGAGCTTGGCGGCCATCGGTGCGCCGGCCTCATCCCAGCCGCGCGAGATGTAGTACTCGTCCAGCATCGGCGGCAAGTCTACAACCTGGCCGGCGGACGGCCCGGCCGGTACGGGCTCGTGCAGGAGACGGGCCGGCAGCGTGTCGTCGGCGCGCGTGAACCCGGCCGCGAGGTTGAACAGCCGCTCGGCGTTCCAGATGCGCTCGCCGAGCAGCAGCAACTCCTGCGGTTCCACGGGTTCGCCCCACACGGCGGCGAGTTGGCGGGCGAAGTAGTCCTCCTTCATGGCGAAGGCGGTGAACTTGCAGACGCTGAGCGAATCGAGCACGGCGTTGAGGTTCTGGAGGTTGATGAGCAGGCCGGCCTTGCCCAAGGTGGCGAAGCGGTCGACCATCTTGGGCACGCCGAGGATCTCGGGGCCGAGCATGTTGGCGCGCAGATGGCAGCCGCCGCGGTTGCTGGTGGCGTAGGCGAGACCCTGGGCCTTCATGCCGCGGGGGTCGTAGGCAGGGATCTCCATCTGCTTGACGCTCATGGAGAGCTCTGCGCGACCGTGCAGAGCAGCGAACCGCGCCGAGCCGAGCCCGAGTCCGTCGCCGAGGCCCTCGCCGGTCGCGGTGGCCTCGGCCAGGTCGATGATGGCCCGCGCGTCCCCGAAGCGCGGCCCGTCGGGCAGCAGGCCGAGCTCCGTGAGCTCCATGGCGCAGGCTATGGTGGAGCCCATCGTGATGGTGTCCATGCCGGCGCGGTTGCAGGCGTAGTTGGCCTGCACGATCGCCGTGAGGTCGCTCACGCCGCATTGGGCCCCGAACGCCCAGATGCTCTCGTATTCGGGGCCCTCTCCGCTCTGGCCCCCGGCCTCCGTGCGGCGGGCGCAGCCGATGATGCAGCCGCGGCACGCGGACCGGCGTTTCACGTGGTCGCGCTTGAGCACCTCGCCCGAGATGGCGGCGGCGCCCTCGAACCGGCCTTCTCGGTGGTTGCGCGTGGGCAGGGCTCCCGCCTGGTCCAGCACGTTGACGAGCACCGAGGTGCCGAACTCGGGCAGCGCCGTGGACGTGATGGGGTTGGCCTTGAGCAGCTTCTCGGCCTCGTACACGATGAACTCGAGGCGCTCCGGGTCGGCGACCGGCGGCCTGTGCTCGCCGCGGCCGCCGACGACCAGCGCCTTGAGCCGCTTGGACCCCATCACGGCGCCGAGACCGCCCCGGCCGATCGAGCGGCCGCGGTTGTTGACGATGCTCGCGAACAGCACGCCCCGCTCGCCGGCCGGCCCGATGACGGCGGCCTCCGAGGCTGGGTGGAGCTCACGGAGACGCGCAAGCGTGACGGGGACCTCGGCGCCGCGGAGCTCTCCGGCTGGGCGGACGGCGACGTCTCCGGGGCCGTCGAAGCGCCCGGTGGAGGAGCCGAGCCCGACCGTGACGCACCCCGGCTCGTCCAGGAGGCCGGTCACGACGAGGTAGTCCCAGCCGAGGCGGCGCAGGGCGTTGCCGAAGTTGCCGCCGGAGTTGCCGTCGAAGACCGTGCCCGTGAGCGGCGAGCGGCTGGTGACGCTGTAGCGGCCGCTTGCCGGGGCGCCGGTCCCGGTCAGGGGACCCGGCGCGAACACCAGCAGGTTCTCCGGTGCGAGCGGCTGGACGGCGTACAGCCGCTCGCGCAGCGCCAGGTACGCGCCGAGGCCACGACCGCCGAGGTAGCGGCGTGCGACCTCGGCGGGCAACTCTTCCACGGCGCTGGTACGCTGCGAGAGATCGAGACGCAGACCGCGCAGCGGCCGCAGGGCTGAATCGGGCGGGATCACCAGCCGAGTATAGCCGCCCCGGTCCGAGGCCGCGCCGGCAGTCCGCCGCAAGCCGGGGCGGTCACGGCGCAGGCGGCCTCAGGGCCGGGCGGGCGCCGGGCCGGCGCCCGCCCGCCACTCGCCGAGCGAGAGGCCCCACTCCACCATCCGGGCGTTGTAGCAGTGACGCATGCCGAGCCGCCGCATGTCGAGCTTGGCGAGCACCTGCAGCGAGGCGCTGTTGGCCGGGTCGGCGACCGCGACCACCCGGTGCAGGCGCAGCCCGGCGAACGCCCAGAGCAGGATGGAGCGCGCCGCTTCGGTCGCGTACCCGCGACCCCACGCGGCGCGCGCCAGCGTGTAGCCGACCTCGACGTCTGGCCCCGCCTCGAGCAGCTGCATGCCGGCCTCGCCGATCAGCTGCCCGGACTCGCTCTCGACGACCGCCAGCAGGCCGAAGCCCTGACGCTGCCACTGGGTCTCGGCGCTCGCCAGGATGGCAGCCACGGCCTTCCGGTCGAGAGGCCTGCGCTCGGCGCCCACGTACCGCATCACCTCGGGGTCGCCGAACACTGCGAGGAGCGGCTCGAGGTCCGCGGGCGTGAAGCGCCGCAGCTCGAGCCGCTCCGTGACCAGCGGCGGCGTTGCCGCCGCCCGCTCCTCGCGCCAGTCGGTTGCGGTCAGCTCGTACCTCGACCACAACCTGTCCCAGTGCTCGGCCTCGCCGCGCCGCCGCATGCCCAGCTTCTCGAGCACGCTCACCGAGTCCGCATTCTCCGGCTTCGCGATGGCCACGACCCTGTCAAGTCTCACCTCCTCGAAGCCGTACTCCAGCGCGGCGGCCGCTGCCTCAGTGGCGTAGCCGGCGCCCCAGGCTGACGGCTCGAGCGCGTACGTGAGTTCCACATCCGGACCGCCGTCGAGCGGCTGGAGGCCGGCGATGCCGACCAGGCGATCGCCGGCCCGTTCGCTCACCCGCCACTGGGCGTAGCCGAGCCGGCGCTGCATGTCCCCGAGGCGTGCCCCCCACTCCCCCGCCTCGGCGAGGTCGCGCGGCGGGGCGCTGTTCCAGACGCGTGCGACCTCGGGCGCTGCGAACACCGCGTACACGTCACCGCCGTCGGCCGCGGTCAGCGGGCGCAGGGTGAGGCGGCGTGTCACGAGCGGCAGCGCCACGTCAGCAGATCGTCCAGCCGCCGTCCGCGACGACCTCTTCGCCGTTGATGAAGCTCGCCTCGTCGGACGCGAGGAACAGGATCACGTCGGCGAGCTCTTCGGGCTGCGCCATCCTGACGTTGCAGGCGAGGGTCTTCTGAAGAGCCGCCATACCGACTTCGCTCGCTTCACCCCCCAGGCTGATCCCGGTCTCGACGCCGCCGGGAGCCACGAGGACGGCGCGGAGGCCGCTCGGGCCGTACGTGGCGGCCATGTTCTCCGTGAGCCCGCGCAGCGCGTGTTTCGAAGCGGTGTACGCGGCGCCTCCCCGCCCGCCGCGCGCGCCCGCGACAGAGCCCACATTGACGATCACGCCGCCGCCCTCGGCCATCATCTCGGGGATCGCACGTCGGCACAGACGGAAGGGAGCGCTCAGATTGACCTCCATCACACGCTCCCAGACCTCGTCGGGCATCTCCGCCACCGCCAGGAACCTGTCGACGATGCCGGCGTTGTTCACGAGGATGTCGAGACGGCCGTGGCGCTCCAGCGCGGCGCCCACCAGCAGATCGGGCGCCGCCGGGTCGGTGATATCGGCGGTGACGGTGCTGACACCCGCTTCTCCCCCAAGCGCTTCTTCGAGCCGCTCGCCTTCGACGTCCGTCGCGACCGTCACGGCGCCCTCCCGCAGGAATCGCCGGCAGGTCGCCAGCCCGATCCCCTTGGCGGCGCCGGTGACGATCGCCACCTTGCCGGACAACCTGTCCATGCCCGTCCTCCTTGTCCGGTCCGGTCCTGCCCGGACTCCTCAAGGAGGACGTACCCCCGGCCCGCGGGACGCGGGCCGGGGACGTTCTCACAGGGCCTTGCGCCTGTCGACGACGCGGACGGCCTTGCCCTCGGAGCGCTGGATCGTCTTGGGCTCCTTGAGCTTGACCGCCACCTGGATGTTCAGCACGTTGTAGATCTGCGCCTGCACGCC
>DAIQNY010000265.1:0-4233 GCA_036788155.1 Actinomycetota bacterium
TGAAGGCGGCGACGATCTCACGCGCGCCGGCGGCGATGCCGCAGGTGCCCATGTGCACGGTGATCTGCGTGTCCTTGCGCCCTGACCGCAGGTCGATGTCCGCCTTGGCCTTCTCGGCCAGCGCCTTGAGCTGGTCGGGGCTGGTGATCTTGTCGGCCATCAGGCACTCCTCGGGCTGCCCGCGAAGTGCTCCGCAGGCTGGTCAGCCGAACGCCGTTCATTGCGTTCGCTCGTTTCCGCGAGTGTGGGCTCGCCGGCGTACTGGGCCAGGATCTCGTTGACGCGCTTGGGCTTGACCCTGTGGTGGACGTCGTCGTCGACCATGATCACGGGCGCCAGGCCGCAGGCGCCGAAGCAGCGGCCGATCTCGAGCGAGAACATGCGGTCCTCGGTCGTGCCGCCGATGTCGATGCCGAGTTCCTTCTTGAACGCGTCCATCACCTGCACGCCGCCGCGCACGTAACAGGCCGTGCCGAGGCAGATGCGGATGAGGTGCTTGCCGCGCGGGACCGTGGTGAAGAACGAGTAAAAGCCCACCACGCCGGCGACTTCGCTGTACGGCTTGCGCAGCTCACGCGCGATGTGCTTGAGGGCGACCTCCGGGAGGTAGCCGAAGATGCCCTGGGCGAGCTGCAAGACGGGGATGAGGGCTCCCGGCTTGCCCCTGTACTCGGCGATCACCGCGTCGAGGCGCTCGAGGAGTTCCTCCTCGGTCGGCTCCTCGGCGCAGCAGGCGCACGACTTCATCGGTTCAGTCATTCCCCTCTCCTTCTCGCTTTCGCTTGGCTTCCGCTGCGATCGCTCCGCAGATCCTGTCCGTTGCTCATGGGAGTGCCTTCTGGAACGAGACGAGCTCCGAGAGGCGCAGCGGCACGTCGGGACCGCGCAACGAAGTGCGCTCGCCGCCGTCGTCCACAACGACCTGGAACTCGATCTCCGGGTTGGTGACGATCATCGTCGCCAGGGAGGCGGCGACGTCGCCGAGCGGCGGGCGGTCGACGTCGGCGAGGCGCATCCAGGCGCACACGCGCACGCCGCCGAGCTCGTCGGACCGGTCCACCGTGAGGCCGCCGCCGGCGGCCTCGGCCGCCTGCCGGAAGAGGCTGAGGCCGAGGCCCGTCTTCTTGTGCTGCTTGGTCGTGAAGAACGGGTCGAGGGCCTGCTCCGGCTGCACCGGCAGGCCCGGCCCGTCGTCCTCGACCATCATGCTGAGCCGGTCGGCGTCGCGGTCCGCCACGATCGTCGTGGCGATCACCGTGGCGCCGGCGCGCACCGCGTTCTCCAGGATGTCGAGGAGGTACAGCGAGAGGTCATGCATCGCCGATGCGCCTCCCCTCGACGCCACGAACGGCCAGCGTCAGCTCGTCAAAGCCGGGGCGCTCACAGACGACCGCCGTCCTCGTCGCCCCCACGTCCCGGACGAAGTGGGCGTCGGACGAGTGCAGGACGGGGAGGTCGTAGACCGCGTACTCGGCCTCGTGCTCGCGCCCGGCCGGGACGCGGCGGGAGACCTCCACCGCGTCGAAGCCGGCCCCCGTGGGGAACAGGCCGAGCTGCCCGATGACGCCGAAGCTCGTGCGGTCGATGTGCGCCGCCACGGCCAAACCGCCGTGACGGTGCACCAGGGCGACCGCCGCGTCCACGTCGAGCGAGGTCGCCGTCGCCAGCGCCAGGCGCTCGCGGCCGGTCTCCTGCCCGTCCGCGTCGAGTAGGCGCTGCTCGCCGAAGAAGGCCTCGTACCCGTCGCCGGCGTCGGCCAGGGCTGTTCCGACTTCGGCGCCGGCGGCCTCGGCGGCGGCGACGTCGGGGAAGAGGCCCACCACGTGGCACTCCTCGACGGTGGTGATCTCCATGCCGGCGAGGACGACGAGGTGGTCGCCGGCCACCTCCTGGACGGCGGCGGCGTTGCGGGCGCTGTTGTGGTCACAGACGGCGATCATGCCAAGACCCTCAGCGAGCGCCGCGCCGACGATCACGGGCGGCGTCATCGCGTCGTCCGCGCACGGCGAGAGCGCGGTGTGGATGTGCAGGTCTGCGAGGCAGACGTTCACGCATGGTTCCCTTTCACCCCGAGCGCGTACAGGCGGCCGACGATGTCGAACGTGTCTGCGGGGGACGAGTACAGCGACAGCCCTTCGGCGGCGGCCCTCTCGAGTACGTCGTCCTCGGGCCGCCGGTCGCCGGCGAAGACCACCGCGGCCATCCCCGCGTGACTCGCTACGGCGATCACGTTGAGGTGGACCTGCAGGGTCACGAGGAGCCCGCCCTCGGGCGCGTGCGCCAGCACGTCGCTGAGTAGGTCGGAGGCGTAGCCGCGCTCTATCTCGGCGCCCTGGCCAGCCGTGACCCCGGGTGTGAGCACGGTGAACGCCAGCTCCCTGGCGATGTCCTCGAGCTTCATGTCGCGCCCTCCTCCTCAGGGGTCACGTACGGGCAGAACGTACGAGTAGCGCGCCCCATGACGATGTCCTCGGCCAGCGCGGCGCAGGTGGGCGCGCCGCAGACGCCGCAGTCCCTGCCGGGCAGCGCCCTCGTCTCCGCGTCGAGCCGTGCCAGCTTGCTGATGGCCACCGCCATGTCGGCGTCCAGACGGATCCCGGGGCGGGCCCGGAATGGGCGCGCGCGGCCGTGGCTGCGGCCGTCGCCGGGCGCAGCGCCCCCGACGGCCGCCCAGCGCCAGGCCGCCACGTGCGCGTCCTCGGCCAGCAGCGGCGAGCCGAAGCAGCCGCCGTCGCAGAGGTAGGGCTCGACGGCGGCGACGCCGGGCAGGCGGCCGTCCTCGACGGCCTCCAGCACGGCGAGCACGTGGGGCACGCCGGTCACGACGAGCAGGTCGTCCGCGCCTCCCGCCTGCGGCGGTGACGCGCAGGCACCGGTCGTTCGCTGCACGCGCGCCGCCAGGCGCGGGAGCACGGCCTCGCGCACGGCGCCGGTCGTCACCGTGTCTCGCTGGGCGGTGGGGCGCTGCGCGAGCAGCGCCGTCCGCTGGCTCGGACAGGAGACGGCGAACGTCGCCGCACGGCCGTCCAGTTCCTGCTGCGCCGCTTCCCAGGGGGAGGCGAGCGGCGCCAGGTGGTCGATGAGCGACGGGAACTTGACCTCGACCAGGTTCACGACCGCCGGGCAAACGGGAGAGATGAGCGGCGCCGGGGCATCGCCGGTCACGCTCATCTCGAGGACGGCGCGCCGGAGCTGGTCCTCGTGGCGGTGCACCGAGACGACTTCGTCGTACCCGAGCGCCCTGAGCTCCTCGACGACGACGCTCACGGGCTGCTCGCCGAACCCGGCGAGCAGCGCCGGCGGCACCACGAGGACGTCGCCGCCGGCGAGCGCGCCGGGCGCATCCGTCATCGTCAGCGCCCGGGGGGCGCAGGCGCCGATGCAGGCGGTGCAGTCGATGCAGAGGTGGTGGAGCACGGCAGGCCGTGCGTCGCGGACGCGGATCGCGGCCGTCGGGCAGGCGACCAGGCAGTGGCGGCACTCCTTGCAGCGCTCGGCGACCACGCCGAGCGAGGATGGCCGCGCCCCCTGGTCGGCCGCCTCCGGCCGCAGCGCCACCGAGAAGCTGACGCGCGTGCCGGCGCCCGGGGTGGAGGTGACGCTCAGCCGGTCGCTGTTGCGCAGGATGTTGGGGAGGCCCATGCCGGCGCCGAACCCAAGAGCACGGGCCTCGGCCGACGCCGTCGACCAGCCTTCGCGCATCGCCGACGCCACGTCGGCGATGCCCGGGCCCTGGTCGACGACGTCCACGTCCAGTTGACCGTCGCTGACCGCCGCCTCCAGCCGGCCGGCGCCCTCGGCGTGGATGACCACGTTCATCTCGGCCTCGTACGCGGCGATCATCGCGCGGCGCACGGCATCGCTCTCGGCGCCGATGCGCTTGAGGTGCTGCTTGAGGTCGCGGGACGCGGCGCCCGCGCTCATGAAGTCGCCGCAACGGATGTCGTAGGCCAGGTGTTCCATGCCGTCAGGCGTGGTCTCCGTCGAGTGCCTGGTAGATGAGGCCGCAGGTCTCGAACACGCCCTGCGGCGACACCATGAGCAGGGTGTCGTTCTCCCGGGCGAGCTCGATCATCTCGTCGTCCGGCTGCACGCCGTTGACGAAGCAGATGCCGGGCACGTCCATGAGTTCGGCCACGCGCAGCATCTGCACGCTGGCCAGGTTGCTGACCAGCAGCGTCTTGTCCGACGCCTCGTTGAGCAGGTCGCTGACGCGGTCGCCGGCGTAGACCT
>DAIQNY010000266.1:0-4215 GCA_036788155.1 Actinomycetota bacterium
GTCGACGACGGTGAGGTAGTCGAGCTGGAACCGCGGGCGGGCGAGGGCGTCGTCGATGTTGTCGGGGTCGAGGGCGGCGTTGGTCTTGACGCCGGGGCCCGGGGCCGGCTGCCCGCCGGACCCCTCGCCGGCGGCGGCCGGATGGGGCGCCTCGTCGGGTAGGAGGAGGGCGCGGGTCGCGGCCGCGACGACGTCCTTGGCGGCCGCGCCGGGAGCGGCGGCCGCCTCGGCCCCGGCCCGTAACGCCCGGTACAGGCCCGGCGCCGCCGCCCGCTCCTCGGGCGTGAGGTAGACGTTGCGCGAGCTCATGGCGAGACCGTCCAGCTCGCGCAGCGTGGGCACGCCGGCGACCTCGACCGGCAGGTCGAGGTCGCGCGCGAAGCGCCGGACGACGGCGAGCTGCTGCGCGTCCTTCTCGCCGAGGAACAACACGTCGGGCCGCACTATGCCGAGCAGCTTGGTGACCACGACGGCTACGCCGTCGAAGTGATCGGGGCGGGAGGCGCCTTCGAGACTCTCGGTGAGCGGGCCGGAGACATGGACGCTCGTGGCGAAGCCCCGCGAGTACATCTCCCCGGCCTCAGGGGCGAAGACGACCGCGACCCCGGCCTCCTCCAGGAGGCGCAGGTCGCGGTCCTCGTCGCGCGGGTACTGCTCGTAGTCCTCGCCGCGCCCGAACTGCGTCGGATTGACGAAGACGGAGGCGGCCACGCTCGCGCACCGAGACCAGGCAGCCTCGACCAGGCTGAGGTGCCCGGCGTGCAGGGCGCCCATGGTCGGTGTGAAGCCGAGCGGGCGGGGAAGGTCGTGCAGCGCGGCACGCGCCTCGGCGACGGTCCGCGCGACGATCACGGCTGGCCTCCCGCCCAGGGACTGGGCGTCGGGGCATCGTGCGGACCGGACGGACCGGCAGCGCCGGCGTCTCCGGTCCGGAGCAACCCCTGCAGCGTCTCCACCTGCTCGTCGTCCAGCCGCGGCGCCGCGAGCGCGAGCGCCTCCAGGCTGAGCGCGCGGTAGGTCTGGGCCAGCCGCGGGCTCTCGCGGTCGAGCAGCCGGAGGTGCGCCCGCACCGTGCCGACGTCGCCACGGGCGACGGGGCCGGTGAGCGCAAACGCCGGCTCGCCGCTCTGCAGCAGATTGTGCAGAGTGGTAGCGAGCAGCACGGAGAGGTGGTCGAGACCGCGGCTCTCGCCGGTGGCCTCGTCCATGAGGCGCTTGGCCTCGCTCTCGAGCGCCACCAGCAGGTTGCAGCCCACCACCGCCGCGAGGTGGTACAGCGTCTTCTGCTCGTCCTCGAGACGGAAGGGACGCATGCCGAGGCGGCCGGCGAGCTCCTCGCCGAGCTGCAGGTCACGCTCCTCCAGCGCCGTCACGGCGCAGGGGACGGAGCGCAGCACCTCGGCCTTCGGCTCGCCGGCGAACGTCTGCAACGGGTGCAGGCACAGGACCCGCACGCCCTGGTCGTACAGCGGCTTGAGAAGGTGCACGGAGCCGAGGCCGCTGGAGTGGATGGCGAGCGGCTGCGGCGCGCCCGGCCGGCGGGTGGCCGGCAGAGCCTCTGCGAGCCGGCCGGCCACGCCGTAGATCTCGTCGTCCGGCACGGCGAGCCACCATGCGTCCGCCTCCAGTGCCGCGTCGCGCACTCTCACGTGCGGGAGCGCCGCGGACAGGCTGGTGTCGTCGTCGGCGTGGACGCCGACGGCGGTGACGGCGAGATCCGCCTCTTGGAGACCGGCGAGGACCGTCGATCCCAGACGTCCGGGACCGATCACGCAGAAGCGGTACGCGTCGACGGTCAAGCCTCCGACCTCTCCGGCTGCGGTCCGCCCCGCTGGGGAGGTACCGCGCCTGCCGTAAGGCCTGTGCAGCACAGGCGGTGTCCCGGTCGCCTGCCGAAGCTCGACGCCGGGCCACGAAGAAGCGTAGGGCCTCGCGCGCGCGTGTGTCAATCAGGGCCGTCGTTGGGATGCCCGGACCGGCCGTCTGAACGCCGGCTCAGGGTGGTACACTACCGCCATGCCAATCTACGAATTCTGCTGCAACCAGTGCGGAACGGCCTTCGAGGAACTCGTCCGTAACGGGGTCAGGCCGGAGTGCCCGCAGTGCCACTCCGGCGACGTCTGCCGGCTGCTGTCCACGTTCGCCGTCCACTCGTCCTCAGCCAACCTCGGCGGCAAGGGAGCCACCAAGAGTTGCTCCACCTGTGCCAGCGGATCCTGTGCCACCTGCCACTGACGACGTGATCGCTGCACTCGACGCTCTCCGCAAGGAGGTCGAGTGCTGTTCCGCTTGCGTGCTCGCCTCCACCCGCACCCGGGCGGTGTTCGGCGAGGGCGATCCAGGCGCCGACCTCATGTTCGTCGGCGAGGCGCCGGGCTACCACGAGGACCAGCAGGGCCGGCCGTTCGTCGGCCAGGCCGGCCGGCTCCTCGACCAGCTGCTCGCGTCCATCGGCATGTCGCGCGAGCAGGTCTACATCGCGAACGTCCTCAAGAGCCGTCCGCCCAACAACCGCGACCCGCGTCCCGAGGAGATCGATGCCTGCCGGCCGTACCTGTTCCGGCAGATCGAGATCATCAAGCCCAGAGTCATCTGCACGCTCGGCAACTTCGCGACCAAGCTGCTCAGCGGCGACCAGACCGGGATCACCAAAGTGCACGGGCGGCCACGGGCGATGGAGATCGCCGGACATGCGCTGTACCTGTACCCGATCTTCCATCCCGCTGCTGCGCTGTACACGCCGGCGATGCTGACCACCCTCAAGGAGGACATCTCGAGGCTGCCGCAGCTGCTGGCGCACGCGGCGCCCAAGCCGGGGGAGGAGGCGGCCGGTCCGTCGGCCGCGGAGCGGCCGGCCTGGAGGCCGCCCGAGCGCCTGCGGCAGTACGAGGCGCCGGCGGCGCAGCGGGTGCAGGCGCCCGACGACGCGCCGGTGCGTGAAGATGCGTCGACGCTCGAGGACGCCGCTCGCCCAGCGCGGGAGCCGTCGCCGGTCTTGGGCGACGGAGACTGGGGTCGTCCTGCCTCGGGCGACGGAGACGGCGGTCGTCCTGCCGTCGGCGTCGCCACGGGGGCGGATCGCACCGCACCGGCCGCCGCCCGCCGGCCCCCGACCTCCGCCGCGACGGACCCACCCGTCGCGACCTCCGCCGCGACGGACCCGCCGGCTTCCGCCGAGAGCCCGCCGGCCGACCCGGAGCAGCTCGGCCTCTTCTAGATGATCGGCCTCGCCCTCGCCTCGCCGGCCCAGACGCGGAAGCTCGCTCGCGTGCTGGCCGGCCACTTGCGCCCGCCGGCGCTGGTCACCGTGGAGGGCGACCTCGGCACGGGCAAGACGACGCTCGTCCGAGAGATCCTGCGCGCTCGAGGTGTGCGCGGGCCGATCACCAGCCCGTCGTTCACTCTCGCTCAGAGCTACCACGGGCGAGAGGGCGAGCGGTTGCATCACCTGGACCTGTACCGTCTCAGCAGGGGCCCCGATGCGGAGTTGTTCGCGTGGGACGACTACCTGGGGGCCGACGCGATCACATTCGTCGAGTGGCCGGCTGCGGGCAGCGACGCGCTGCCGCCGGCCGACGTGCGCGTGGAGTTGGAGCACCGCACGCCTACCAGCCGGATCGCCCGGCTCTCCGGCGATGAGGCGTTCGAGGCCGCCGTCGCCGCCCGTGCCGAGGAGGCGAGGCTCACGACGGCACCGGAGCCGCCAGCGCCCGGAGGGAACAGGCCGTGATCCTGGCGCTTGAGACGGCGACGACGGCGTGCTCGGCGGCGCTTTGCGCCGCCGACGGCTCCGTCGTCGCCGAACGCGTCTCGCTCGCCGGTCCGGCGCACTCACAGCTGCTGCTGCGCTTCGTGCGCGAGGTGCTCGAGGAGGCGAAGCACGGCTGGGGCGACATCGGGACCGTGGCCGCCGGCCTCGGGCCGGGCGCCTTCACCGGTCTCCGGATCGGCATCGCCACCGCGCGGGCTCTCGTGCAGGCCGATGGACGGGTGACGCTGGCCGGCGTGCCTACGCTCTCGGCCTTGGCACTGGCGCTCGCCGACGCGCCGGAGGCGGCCGCCGGCGGGTCGCTCGTACCGCTGGTGGACGGCCGCCGGCGTGAGGTCTTCGCCGCCGTCTTCGAGCTCGACGACGACGGTGTGCGTCAAGTCGAGGACGTCGCCGTCGTGCCGGCCGGCGATCTCGCCGGCTGGCTCGCCGCCCACGGCCCCGCG
>DAIQNY010000267.1:0-4154 GCA_036788155.1 Actinomycetota bacterium
CCCCTCGGCCTGCTCGAGGGCGGCCTGGGCCTGGGCGGCGGCTTCCGCGGCGCGCAGACGCTCCGCCTCGCACCGCCCGGCCGCCGCCCGACGCTCCACGGCGCCGGCACGGGCGGCGTTCGCCCGCTCGACCGCGACGTTCACGCTCGCGGCCTGCTCGGCTGCGCACAGCTCCGCACGGGCCGCGGCGATCTGTTCCTCGCGCCGGGCGACGGCCGCCGCGGCCGTCTCGGCCTCGGCGAGCTCGCGCAAGCGCGTGTGAGCTTCGCGAGCCTCCTGCAGGCGCGCCTGCAGCGCGTCGCGCACCTGCTCGGCCTGCCGTGCGTGCGCGCCGGCCTCGTCGGCCTCGAGCGTCTGCCGGGCTCGCCGGTCGACGAGGTCGTCGACTGACTCAGCCTCCGCCTGACGAAGTGCCTCGTCGCGCCTGTCGCGCAGCGAGCGGGCCTGGTCGCGCAGCCCCTTCGCGGCATCTCTGAGCTCGAGCTCGAGGCGTGCGTACTGACCCGTGTCGAAGAGGGCGCGCAGGATCTGTTCACGCTCCCTGGAGTCGGCCTCGAGCAGCTTCTGGAAGCGGCCCTGAGGGAGCATGACCACCTGCCGGAACTGCTCCGACCGGAACCCGAGCAAGGCCTCCGACTGCGCGCTGACCCTGGTCCACCCCGTCTCCAGGGGGGCGCCGTCCTCTTCGAGTCCGTCCGGGCCTTCGCGCAGCCGCCACAGCGTGGCGGACTGGCCGTGTCGTGTGACGCCTTCGCCCTTGAGTTTGGGTCGCTCCTGCTCGGGCTCGCGCAGGATGCGGTACTGCGTGTCGCCGAGGGCGAAGTCGAAGACGACGTGCGTGAGGAGGTCCGGATCGGCGTGGTCGCTGCGCATGGAGGCCCCGGAGCGCCCACCCTCGTTCTCCGGCCCGCCGCTGGTGACCCCGTACAGGGCGAAGGACATGGCGTCGAGCACCGTGGTCTTGCCCGAGCCGGTGGGGCCGGTGATGAGGAAGAAGCTCGCGCCGCGCAGCTCGGCGAAGTCGAGCGTCTGCTGCCCCGGGTACGGGCCGAACGCCTGCATGACGACGCGGAGAGGTCTCACGTCGCCTCCCTGCGCCGCCGCTCGAGGCCGTCGACGACGGCCTCGAGTGCATCGCGCCGGGCGCCGCCGAGCTCCTCGCCGGCGACGTACTCGAAGAAGGCCTCGAAGAGGTCGACGTCGCTCACCGAGCCCGGTCGCGGGCGGTCGCCGGTCTCCGTGCCGATGCGCTCGTAGGCCGGTCGCTCGATGGCGAGAGTGTTCGGGTAGGCGGCACGCAACCTGCCGATGGGGTCGAAGAGCGCTCCCGTGTCGGTGAGCGAGGCGAGCACGTAGTCGTCCCGGCGCCTGTCGGCGGCGGCGCCCTCGAGCAGTTCGGCGAGGGTGCCTTCCAGTCGCCGGACGTCGCGGCGTGGCGAGAACGCGACGGTCTCGGTCCGGACGGCCGCGCGGCCGGCCTCGCCTTCCGCACTCCCGCGTGGCCCGATGTCGACGATGCAGACGGACTTGGCGTGGGCGTGCTCGGCGAACGAGTACTTGAGGAGCGAGCCCGCGTACCGGATCGTCTCGGCTCCGCACGCCTGCGGTCGGTGGAGGTGGCCCAGCGCCACGTAGTCGAAGCCGGCGAGGATGGAGGCGGGCACCTGCTGGGCGCCGCCGACGCTGAGGGGGCGTTCGCTCGCGCTCTCGAGACCGCCGGCGACGAAGGAGTGGCCGACGAGCACGTGGCGCTCCTCCGGCGCGGCCGCGGCGAGCGCCCTGTGGACGCCGGCGGCGATGACGGCCTGCTGGTCGTGGATGGCGTCGTCGCGGTACTCGTGACGCGCCTCGGCCGGATCGGCGAACGGCAGTGCCGTGATGCGGACGGGCCCGTGTTCGTCGCGGAGGATGATGGGCGAGGCCGCCTGCGGGAGGTCGCCGACAAGGTGCAGGCCGCGCCCCCGCAGCAGCGCCGCGCCGAACCCCACGCGCACGGCGCTGTCGTGGTTGCCGGCGATGGCCACGACGGGCACGCCGAGGCGGTCGACAAGTTCGGTGAGGACATGGTCGAAGAGCTCGACCGCCTCGGTGGGAGGCACGGCGCGGTCGTAGAGGTCGCCGGCCACGACGACCGCCGCGGGCCTCACGTCGGCGGCGAGCTCGACCAGCTGTTCCAGGACGTGTTCCTGGTCGCGCGTCAGGTGGACGTTGTGGAACAGCCTGCCGAGGTGCCAGTCCGCGGTGTGGATGAGCCTCATGGCGCGGACCCTACCACAGCGCCCGGACGCTGCCCGCGTCCCGCGGGGAGCCGGGCGCCGCCGAGCGGGTTACAATGGTCGCAGTGCGAACCTTCCGCCTCTCCAAGTCACGCATCACCGCCGGTCTGCAGTGCGGCAAACGCCTGTGGCTCGCCGTCCACCGTCCGGATCTCGAGGCCTACAGCACCGATGCCCAGCGCCGCTTCGTCGTGGGGCACGGCGTCGGCGAGGTCGCGCGCGAGCTCTACCCGGGAGGCGTCCTCATCGCCGACGGCGGCACGCTGAGCCAGGCCCTGCGCGAGACCGAGGAGGCCCTGGCGCGGCCCGGCGACGTCACCCTGTACGAGGCCGCGTTCAGGCACAAGGGCGTCCTGATCCGCGCCGACGTCCTCGAGCGGCGCGGCGGCCGCTGCAGGATGGTCGAGGTCAAGTCCGCGACACGCCTCAAGGAGTACCATCTGCAGGACATCGCGATCCAGGGCTGGGTCGCGGAGGGCGCCGGCGTGGCGCTGGACGGCCTGTGCGTCGCCGTCATCGACACCGGCTTCGTCTACCCCGGCGGCGGCGACTATCGAGGCTTGCTGCGCGAGATCCCCGTGGCCGACCAGGCGCGCCCGCTCATGGCCCGCATACCGGGCTGGGTACGCGGTCTCAACGAACTGCTGGCGGGACCCCTCCCCGTCATGCGCACCGGCACCCAGTGCCGGCGGCCGTTCGAGTGCCCCTTCGTCGGCTTCTGCGACGCCCAGGAGGGCAAGACGCGCTGCGGGCCCGGGGAGGAGCGCGACGAGGCGGGCGCCTGTGTCGTCCCTCCCGACCCCGCGCTCGGGACCCTGGACCCGGCGGCCACGGCGTTCCTGGCCACGCTGCCGTACCCGCGGTACTACCTGGACTTCGAGACCGTCCAGTTCGCCGTCCCGGTGTGGCCGGGGACGAGCCCGTTCCAGCAGGTCGTGTTCCAGTGGTCCTGTCACGTGGAGGAGCGCCCGGGCGAGCTCGTGCACCGGGAGTTCCTCGACACCAGCGGCGGCTCCCCCGTGCGCTCCGCCGCCGAGGCGCTGCTCCAGGCGCTCGGCGACCGGGGCCCGATCTTCGTGTACCACGACTTCGAGAAGTGGCGGATCATGGAGATGGCGGCCATGCTGCCGGACCTCGCGCCGGCGCTGGACGCGGTCGCGGGCAGGCTTGTCGACCTCCTGCGACTCACGCGCGACCACTATCGTCACCCGGCGCTCAACGGCTCGTACTCGCTCAAGACCGTGCTTCCGACGGTGGACGCCGAACTCGACCACGCGTTGCTCGAGGAGGTCCAGGACGGGCTGTCCGCGCAGGCCGCCTATCACGAGGCCGTGGACGCCTCGACGCCGGAGGAGCGCCGGATGGCGCTGCGGGCGTCGCTGCTTGACTACTGCGGCCTCGACACTCTCGCACTCGTCCGCGTGGCACACCGGTTCGCGACCGCCGACGCGGCACCCCTGCAGTCGGAGGAGAAGGCACGATGAAGGTTGTGGCGTTCAACGGCAGCGCCCGCAAGGACGGCAACACCGCCGTTCTGGTGAGGAGGGTGTTCGCCGAACTCGAGGCCGAAGGCATCGAGACGGAGCTTGTGCAGTTGTACGACAAGGCGTTCCGCGGCTGCACCGCGTGCCTCACGTGTGCCGAGACGCAGGACTGCACCTGTTCTGGCCTGCCGGACGACGGCGTGAACGCGTGCGTGGCCAGGATGGTGGAGGCGGACGGGATCATCATCGCTTCGCCGACGTACTACGCGAACTGCACGGCGACCACCCAGGCGTTGCTGGAGCGGGCGGGGTACGCAACGCGCAAGAGCGGCAACCCGCTGGCGCGCAAGGTCGGCGCCGCCGTGGTCGTCGCCAGGCGCGGCGGCGCCATCCA
>DAIQNY010000268.1:0-4142 GCA_036788155.1 Actinomycetota bacterium
GTTCCGTCGCCAGCCCGGGGTTCACGAGAGCCGTCATGAGCCCTCCCTCTCCACCGCTTGATAGGAGTAGTAACCGTCGTCGTCGACCTCTTTGATCTCGGCGACCCAGCCGTACTTGCGCAGGCCCATGACCCAGAACATGACCTCATGCGTGGGACGCTCGACGGCGGCCGCGATCTGCGGGACGGTGAGCGGCCCGTCGGCGAGGACTGCGAGGATCCGTCGGCGCATGACCTGCTCGTCGCGCACGACCTCGCGCACGTCGCGCTGGCCGGGGACGGCGTCCCGGATCACGTGACGCCTGGTCTCGGTGGACTGCGTCATGAGCAGCTCACCTCCATCATGCCGTCGATCATGGACTTGATCTGGGCGTCGGAGTAGCCGAGCAGGTCGGTGGCGTCCACCGGGCAGACGGGGACGCAGCCTCCGCAGCCCTTGCACGCCGTCCTGATGACCTGGGCCACCTGCTTGCCGTCCATCTCGACCTGCTCGATGGCGTCGTAGGGACAGGCCTCCAGGCACGTGCCGCACCAGGTGCAGGCCTCGAGATCGACGACGGCGACCATGGGATCGAGCTCGGCGTAGCCGCGCTTGAGCATGGCGCCGCTCTGGGTGACGGCGGCGAGACCGCTGGCGACGGCCTCTGCCGAGTTCTTCGGGGACTGGCAGGCGCCGCAGATGGTGACGCCGTCCACGATGGTCTCGACGGGACGCAGCTTGGGGTGGATCTCGTTGTAGAAGCCGTCGTTGCCGACCGGCAGCTTGAGGACGCTGACCAGCTCGCTGTTCTCGCGCGGCACCATGCCGGTGACGAGCACGACGAGGTCGGCCGGGATGGCGATCTCCTCGCCTTCCGTCAGCAGGTCTCTGGTCGTGACCTTGAGGCCGCCGGAGCTGAGCGGTTCCACCGCCGGCGGCTCGTCGTCCGGCACGCGCAGGTACACGGAGCCCTTCTCCCGCGACTCGGACCACAGCAGCTCGTACTTGCCGTAGGTGCGCATGTCGCGGTAGAGGTGGTACTGGCGCTGGACGCCCTCGAGCTGCTCGGCCTTGAGCGCCGCGTGCACGGCGGCCGTGCAGCAGAAGCGCGAGCAGTACGTGTGCGCGCCCTCGATGCTCTCGTCCTGGCGGCTGCCGACGCAGTAGACGTAGGCGATCGTCTTGACCGGCCTGCCCTTGTACTGCAGCAGGCCGGGCGCCTCGTCCACCATCTTCTTGAACTCCGGCAGCGTGACGACGCCGTCGAGGCCGTAGCCCAGCTCGCCGTCGGCGGGCTGGTAGGTCTCGGCGCCCGTGGCAACGATGATGGAGCCGACCTCGACCTGGATGGTCTCGAGCTTCTCGCCGTGGATGGCGATCGTCGCCTGGTAGTTGCCGAAGCTGCCGCTCTTCGCCATGAGCTCGGCGTTGGTGAAGACGGTGATGCCCGGGTGGGCGCGCACGTCCTCCTCCAGCACCGCGATGAGTTCCGAGCCGACACGCTCGTTGGGGTACATGGCGCCGAACCCGGCGACGCGGCCGCCGAGCGTGGCCTCCTTCTCGATGAGGAACACGCCGAGGCCGATCTCGGCCAGGCCGAGGGCGGCGCGGAGTCCTGCGACACCGCCGCCCACCACGAGGCTCTTCGGCGTCGTCTCGACGACGATCGGCTCGAGCGGCTCGGTGAGGCGCGTGCGGTTGATGCCGGCGCGCACGAGGCGCACCGCCTTCTCCGTCGCGCCGACCTTGTCGTCGGTGTGCGTCCACGAGCACTGCTCGCGCACGTTCACCTGCGTGTACTGGAACGGGTTCATGCCCGCCCGCTTGGCCACGTCACGGAACGTGACCGTGTGCAGCTTGGGCGAGCAGGAGGCGACGACGAGTGCGTCCAGGCCCTGCTCCTGCGCGTCCTGCACGATCTCCTGCTGCGTCGCGTCCGAGCAGGTGAACATCGCGGATCGGGCGACCACCACGTCGTCATCACCCTTGATGTCCTCGACGACCTTGTCGACGTCCACGTAGTCGCCGATGTTGCCGCCGCACTGGCAGACGTACACGCCGATCTTGCGGCCGCTCATTTCACCACCTGCGCTTTCGCCTCGTCCGCCACTTTCGCGCGCTCGAGGTGCGCGGCCGCCTGCGCGACGGCCGCGCCGGCGTGGAGGATGGAGTCGGGGATGTCCTTGGCGCCCGCGGCCGCGCCGGCGACGAACACGCCGGGGAGGTTGGTGCGTCCGGGATCCATGTCCTCATCGGCCTCACCGACGTAGTAGTACTCGTCGAGGGCGAGCTGCTCGCCGTCGCCGTCGAACAGTTCGGCGACGCCGTGGCTCGGCTGCACGCCGACCGCGAGGACGACCATGTCGTGCTCGGCGTCCACGAGCGCACCGCCGTTCTCGATGTCCTCGTACCGGACCGTGAGATTGCCGTCCTCAGTCTCGGAGATGCCCGAGACGCGGCCCTTGACGAAGTTGGCGCCCATGTCCTTGGCCTGCTGGTAGAACTCGTCGTAGCCCTTGCCCACCGAGCGGACGTCGATGTAGTAGACGGTCACGTCGGCCAGCGGCAGGGCGCCCATGATGAGCTGGTTCTGCTTGACGGAGTACATGCAGCAGATCTTGGAGCAGAGGGGATTGCCCACGGTGTCGTCGCGGGACCCGGTGCACATGATGTAGGCGATGTTGTCCGGCACCTTGCCGTCGCTGGGTCGCAGGACGGCGTTGTACGGGCGCGTCGGCGCCAGCAGGCGGTCCATCTGCATCCCGGTGATCACGTTCTTGAAGCGGCCGTAGCCGTACTGGGGCTTGGCGTCGGCCGGGAAGAGGGTGAAACCGGTGGCGAGCACCACGGCGCCGACCTCCGCCTCGATCTCCACCGGGCGGTCGTCGAGCTTGATGGCGTCGGCGGGACAGATGTCGACGCACGCGTGGCACTCGGAGCACACGCCGCAGTCCAGACAGCGGGCCGCGCCGAGGAACGCCTCGTCCTCGGTCATCGGACCCTCGGTCTCGCCGAAGTCCGTCGGCGCGGCGCTCATCACGGCGCTGGACTCGAACGGCTCGCGCCGGTCGTAGACCTGCTGGCGCGCGAGCACCTTGTCCTTGTCCACCACCGGCAGCGGCTCGTCGAACAGCTCGGGGTCGAGCTCCTGGCCCTGCAGGTAGCGGTCGATCATGAAGGCGGCGCGGCGGCCCTGGCCGACGGCCGTCGTGATCATCGTCGGGCCGGTGATCACGTCGCCGGCTGCGAAGATGTGCGGCACGGCCGTCTGGGTCGTGCCGGCGTCGGCCACGAGCGTGCCGTTGCCGTTGATCTCGAGGCCGAAGCTCTCGGTGTCGGCCAGCATGCCGGCGGCGACGATGACGACGTCGCAGTCGATGGTGTCGCGCTGCGTCTCGTCGTACTCGGGGGCGAAGCTGCCGTCGGCGCCGAAGACGCAGGTACAGATCTTGATCTCGGCCTTCTGCACGGAGCGGTCGCCCTCGAAGTGGTCGATGCCCCAGCCGTCGTGGAGGGTGATGCCCTCAGCACGGGCCTCCTCGACCTCGAAGTCGTGGGCGGGCATCTCCTCGCAGCACTCCAGGCTCACCTGGTCCACGGAGGCGGCGCCCAGACGGCGGGCCGAACGGGCGGCGTCGATGGCGACGTTGCCGCCGCCCACCACGAGCACCTTCTTGCCGGTAAGGTCGACGTCCTTGCCGAGCTTGACGTCGGCGAGAAACCTGAGCGCGCTCTGGATGCCGGCGAGCTCCTCGCCCGCCACGCGCAGCTGCACGGCCTTGTGCGTGCCGGTCGCGACCAGCACGGCGTCGAAGCCGTCGTCCTTGAGCTTGGCCGGGTCGTCGACCCGGACGCCCGTCCTGATCTCGACGCCGAGGTCGGTGACGTTGCTGATGTCGTCGTCGATCACTTCGTTGGGCAGGCGGTAGGCGGGGATGCCCAGACGCAGCATGCCGCCGGCCTGCTCGGCCGCCTCGAGGATCGTGACGGCGTAGCCCTTGCGCGCGAGCTGCAGGGCGGCGGTGAGGCCGGCGGGGCCGGAGCCGACGACGGCGACCTTCTTGCCGTTCTGCTCGATGGTGACGGGCTCGTCCGCGCCGCCGTCCCTGCCGTAGTGCGCGTCGGCGATGAAGCGCTTGAGGCGGCGGATGGGGAGCGGGCCC
>DAIQNY010000269.1:0-4141 GCA_036788155.1 Actinomycetota bacterium
CGGCGTCTCGCGAACGGAGTGGCGCAACGAGTACCACCGGGGGGTAGGCGAGCTGCTCGTGCCGTACAACCTCGGGGTGCTCGTCCTGGCCGGGTACATGCTGGTCGCGAGCCCGGCCCTCTGCCGCAGATACGCGATGCTCAACCTGCACCCCGCGCTGCCCGACGGACCCAAGGGGATGTGGCAACAGGTCATCTGGGACCTCCTCGATGTCGAGGCCGAGGAGACGGGGGCCATGATCCACCTCGCCACGGCGCAGCTCGACAGAGGTCCCGTCGTCAGCTACTTCCGCTTCTCGCTCCGTGGCCCCGACTGGGACCCGCTGTGGGACCAGTGGCACGCCAAGCGCGAGACCATGAGCGTGAAGGAGATCGCCGCCGAGGAGGGCGAGGCGGAGCCGCTGTTCGCCGAGGTGCGCCGCCGCGGCGAGATCCGTGAGATCCCGCTGCTGTACCAGACGCTGCGGCAGTTCGTGGAGGGCCGGCTGAACACGGCCAACGGCGGCGTGTTCGCCGAGTCGGCCCGCCTGCCGCTGGACCTGAGCGCCGAGGTCGACGCCGAGGTGCAGGTGCGATGAGCGCTGGAGCCGCCGAGCCGGCCGCCGGCGCCGGACGCATCTACGTCACCGACTGTGAGGGTCCGCTCACCCGCAACGACAACGCCCAGGAGATCGCCGAGCGCTTCATCCCGGACGGAGCGGAGTTCTTCGCCCGCATCAGCCGCTACGACGACTTCCTCGCCGACGTGCTGCGCAAGCCCGGCTACAACGCCGGCGACACGCTGCGCCTGGTGCCGCCGTTCTTCAAGGCCTTCTACGTCACCGACGAGGACATCGAGCTGTTCAGCGCCGAGCGCGTGCTGCTGGTGCCGAGGGCGCTCAAGACGCTGGAAGCCGTGAGCGCCCTCATGCCCGCCTACATCATCTCGACATCGTACACACCGTATCTGCGCGCACTGTGCGACATCGCCGGGTTCGACATGGCCCACGTACGCTGCACCGAGCTCAGCCTGGACGCGTGGCAGATGCCCGAGGAGGAGGCGGCGTGGCTGCGCTCCGCCGTGAGCCTCGTACTGGCTCGCCCCCTCATCGAGATCCCGGACGGGGCTCGCTCCGCCGCCGACCTCTCCGCACGGGACCGGGCCACGGTGGCCGAGCTGGACGACCTGTTCTGGGGCTGGATGGAGGGCAAGGTGGCCGGAGAGATGGTTGCCGCCGTGCGCCCGGTGGGCGGTGGCATGAAGCTCGCCGCCCTCGAAGAGATCGTCGCCGCCGAGGGCGTGGAGGGCGGCGGCGTCATGTACGTGGGCGACTCGATCACGGACGCGCCGCCGCTCGAGGCCGTCAAGGCCTGGGGCGGCGTCTCGCTCAGCTTCAACGGCAACGGCTACGCCATCGCGGCGGCCGAGTTCGCCGCCGCAAGTCCCGACGCCGAGGTACAGGCGCAGCTGGCGCAGGCGTTCTTCGAGGGCGGCCGGGACGCCGTGGAGGCCGCCGTCCGTGCCTGGCCCAAGCCGAAGAAGGGGACGAAGCCGCGCGGGAAGGCTCGCTCCACTGTGGGCCTGGTGGCCGAGGAGCGCGAGAAGCTCGCCGCGGCCTCCGCCGCCGCGCGGCGGAGCGTCCGCGGCGAGCGCGTCGCACGCCTCGGCTGAGCCGCAGCGATGACGCCCGGCATGCCACCGTCACCGCGTCCCGCGACGGCGTCGGCGCCGGCCGTCGCCGTTCCGGACCCCGGCGCCGTTCGCCCGGCTCTCCGGATGTCCGGCGTCACCGTCTGGGAGTGGGACGACCGTCTGCGGCAGCGGCAGCCCATCCTCACCGACCTCTACTGGAGCGTCGGGCCCGGCGAGCAGTGGGCCGTGCTGGGGCCCAACGGCGCCGGCAAGTCGACCCTGCTGGACGTTGCCGCCGGCATGCGCCACCCGAGTCGCGGCGCGGTCGAGATCCTGGGAGAGACCGTCGGCCGGGTGGACCTTCGCGCCCTCCGCGAGCGCATCGGGCACGTGGACGTGAAGACAGAAGAGGCGTTCTCGCCGCGGCGCACCGCGCTCGACGTGGTGCTCACAGGCGTCACCGGGACGATCCAGGTGCTCCAGGAACGTCTGGGCCGGGGCGACCGCAGGCGGGCGGCGCAGCTGCTGCAGCAGTTCGGCTGCGCCGCCGTGACGGAGCACTCCTTCTCTTCGTGCTCGCAGGGAGAGCGACGGCGCATCCTCCTGGCTCGCGCCCTGATGCGCCGCCCGCCGCTCCTGCTGCTCGACGAGCCGGCGGACGGGCTGGACCTGCCCGGCAGGGAGGCGCTCCTCGCGGCGCTCGCCCTGCTCGCGGGCGAGCGGCCTGCCCCGGCCGTCGTCCTCGTGACCCACCACCTCGAGGAGCTGCCGCCGACGATCACGCACGCGCTGCTGCTTCGAGGCGGGCGCGCGGTCGCCTGCGGCGCCGCGCCCGCCGTCCTCGCCGACGAGCCGCTGAGCGCCTGCTTCGGCGTGCCGGTCCTGGCGTCGCGCGCGGACGGCCGCTGGGCCGCGCACGCCACACCCAGCTGGTGACACCAGCTTCGTCTTCCCTCTACGCCCACCGCCTTGCGGCTCCCGCCCGAGCTTCCTGCCGCCGATGGTGTCCGGCTCCTCGTGATTCTGGGCGCCTCCGCCCGCAAGAGGCACCAGGCAGATCCCCCGGAGATTCTGGAGCCTGCATCCAGTCGCCGCCTGCCGGCGATGCTCCCGTGGTGATCAAGGTGTGCGCATCAATCCGGCAGCGGATCTGACCGTCGTCGAGTCGGAGTGCACCGGCACTGACCCGTACGCCCGTACGTTGACCGGTCCCCGCCAGGTCCGTACCGTACTTTGTAAGCCTTACGAAGTACGGTCCGGCACCCGCAGGAGGACCCATGCCAGTCGCCGAGGAGACAACAGCACGGCGCGTCGCCCTGACCCGCGACCGCATCGTCGAGCTCGCGCTCGAGATCATCGACGAGGACGGCCTCGACGCCCTCAACATGCGCCGGCTCGCGGCGGACGCCGGCGTCAAGCCCATGAGCCTGTACCACCACTTCCCCAGCAAGCACGCGATCCTGGATGCGGTGAGCGAGAAGATCGCGGCGGCGGCGCTCGGAGCCTCACCGCCCCACCCCCGCTGGCAGGGACGGGTGCGCCAGCTCTTCCTGGGCCTTCACGCCCTGACGGAGGCGCACCCGCGGGCGCTGCCGCTCATCTCGACGGCAGTCGTGCGCACGCCGAGCGGCCGCCGCTGGATGGAGGAACTGATGCGCACGCTGCTCCGCGCCGGATTCAGCGAGGACCGCGCCGCGACCGTGTACCACGTGCTCGGCGCGTACACGCTCGGGCTGGGCTTTGCCAGGATGCTGGGCGACGAGGTGCAGACCTCGGACATCGTCGCCCAGCTCGTCGGCCACTGGGCCGACTACCCCAACATGATGCGCGTGGGCATGCGACTGGCGGTGTGGGACCGCCCCGGCGAGTTCGAGACAGGGCTCGACGTGCTGCTCGCGCACTTCGCCGAGCGGCCGGGAGGGCGCGTGTGAGGCCCGGCCGCCCGCTGCGGGTCAAGATGATCAGTCCGGCCAAGACGGCCGCCGACAGCCGCTACTGGCGCTCGATCAAGTACTCCCTGTTCCCTCCCCTGGGCCTGGCCACGCTGGCCGGCTACCTGGACCCGGACGACGAGGTCGACCTGCAGGACGAGCACGTCGAGAAGCTCGACCTGGATGACGAGCCGGACCTCGTCGTCATCGAGGCGTACATCACCTCCGCCGGACGCGCGTACCGATACGCCGACCACTACCGGGCCAGAGGGGCGTACGTCTGCCTCGGCGGACTGCATCCGACGAGCCTGCCGGCGGAGGCCGCACGGCACGCCGACAGCGTGTTCTGCGGCCCGGGCGAGGACACGTGGCCGGCGTTCCTCGCCGACTTCCGCGCCGGCCGGCCCAAGCCGTTGTACCGCTCCGTCGAGCGCACGCTCGCCGGCCTGCCGCCGGCGCGCCGCGACCTCATCAAGCGTGAGCGCTACCTCGTGCCCAACTCGCTGGTCGTGAGCCGCGGCTGCCCGCACCTCTGCGACTTCTGCTACAAGGAGGCGTTCTTCCGCGGCGGCAGGTCGTTCTACGTGCAGGCGGTCGAC
>DAIQNY010000270.1:0-4136 GCA_036788155.1 Actinomycetota bacterium
ATGTACGTCGCCGACCTGCTGCCGGAGCGCGTGCGCGTCACGCGCCTGGCCAGCGGCCTGCCCGTCGGCGGCGACCTCGAGTATGCAGACGAGCTGACACTGGGCCGCGCCCTCGCGGGACGCCGCGACGTGCGGCATGGAGAGGAGTGACGATGGCGACGAGGACCGGGAAGAAGAAGGTGGCGGCGACTCCTGCCCTCACCGAGATCCGCTGGCACGGCCGCGGCGGACAGGGAGCCGTGACCGCGGCCAAGATGGTCGCCGAGCTGGCCCTGGGTGAGGGCAAGTTCTTCCAGGCCTTCCCCGAGTACGGCCCCGAGCGCTCGGGCGCTCCCATCGTCGCCTTCACGCGCGTCAGCGATGCGCCCATCCAGGTGTACTCGGGTGTCGAGCACCCACAGATCGTGGTGGTGCTCGACCCCTCCCTTCTCAGCATCGTGAACGTCACCGCCGGAGCCCCGGCCGACGCCATCGTGCTGGTCAACAGCGAGATGACGCCCGCCGAGCTGCGGAAGCACTACGGCCTCGAGGGCTTCAGGTACTTTACGATCGCCGCCACACGCATCGCCGTGGAGACCATCAAGCGTCCCATCCCCAACACCCCCATGGTCGGCGCGCTCACGCGCATCACCGGCCTGTTCAACATCGATGACGTCGTCACGTTCCTGCGCGAGGACTTCGGCAAGAAGTTCCCGCCCAAGGTCGTGGAGGGCAACATCGCCGCCATCACGCGCAGCTACGAGGAGGTCCAGGGCGAATGACCGTGGACAAGAAGGCCGGCGCCAAGAAGCCGGCGCCGCACAGGAAGCCCGCGGCGCGCAAGGCGCCGGCGAAGAGAAAGCCCACCTGGGACATCAGCGATGTCAACGAGTGGGGACCCGAGCGCCACGAGCTCGGCGCCGTCATCGTCGAGGCCGGCAACTCCGTCTACAACGAGACGGGCGGCTGGCGCTCCATGGTGCCCGAGATCGACACGGAGAAGTGCGACGGCTGCATGCTGTGCTACTTCTACTGCCCCGACGCCTCCATCATCATCGAGAACGACCGGGCCACCGGCATCGACCTCGAGCACTGCAAGGGCTGCGGTATCTGCGCCAAGGAATGCCCCACCAAGGCCATCGTCATGAAGATCGACGAGAAGGAGTGACCATGGCCGTGCCCGAGACCGAGATCCTCGCAGTCACCGGCAACGAGGCCGTCGCCGAGGCGATGGGCCAGATCGACCCGGACGTGGTCTGCGCTTACCCCATCACGCCCCAGACCGAAGTGGTGCAGCTGTACGCCCAGAAGGTCGCCGACGGTGCGGTGGGAACCGAGTTCGTCACCGTCGAGAGCGAGCACAGCGCCATGAGTGCCGTGATCGGCTCGGCGGCCGGCGGCGCGCGGACGATGACGGCGACCTCCTCCCAGGGCTTCGCCCTCATGTGGGAGGTCCTCTTCGTCGCCGCGAGCTACCGGCTCCCCGTGGTCATGACCACCGTGAACAGGGCGCTCAGCGGGCCCATCAACATCCACTGCGACCACAGCGACACCATGGGTGGCCGCGACACCGGGTGGATCCAACTGTACGGAGAGAACCACCAGGAGGCCTACGACAACTGCATCCAGGCCGTGCGCATCGCCGAGCACATGGACGTGCGCCTGCCCGTGATGCACATGTACGACGGCTACGTCATCAGCGGCGCCATCGGGCCGCTGCAGATGCTCTCCAAGGAGCAGGTGCAGGCCTTCATCGGCCCCTACCGCGCCACCAACCCGATGCTGGACGCCAGGAACCCGGTCACGGTGGGCCCGTTCGACGGCCTCCACGGCTGGTACTTCGAGCACAAGGTGGCCCAGAACCGGGCCATGGACCGGGCCCTCAAGGTCATCCAGGACGTCGGCGATGAGTACGCCGCCATCAGCGGCCGCCGGTACGGCCTGCTCGACCCCTACCGCCTGGACGACGCCGAGATCGCGATCGTCGTGGTCGGCTCTACCGCCGGCACCACGCGCATGATCGTGGACAAGCTCCGCGACAAGGGCGTCAAGGCCGGTATGGTGCGCGTGCGCGCGTTCCGGCCGTTCCCGCACGAGGAGTACGCCAAGGCGCTCCAGCACGTGAAGGTGGTGGGCGTCCTGGACCGTGCCGACTCGTTCGGCGCCCAGGGCGGACCCGTCTTCATGGAGGTCAGGACCGCCCTCTACGACTGCGACCCGCGCCCGCAGGTGCTGCCGTTCATCTACGGCCTCGGCGGCCGCGACATCTTCCCCGACAACATCGAGCAGGCGTTCGCCGAGCTCGAGAAGACTGCGCAGAGCAAGCAGCGTGCCTCCACGGAGCGGCGCTATCTCAATCTGCGGAAGGACTGAGGTGACCGGGATGCCGAGACGTTCTCACGGCAAGACCGCGACCGAGCCCAGAGGCTCGGCCCTGTACGAAGTCCTCAAGGGCATCGACTTCGAGCGCCGCGAGCTCGTGGACAAGCCGCGCGGCGTAGGACTCTTCGACCTCGTGAAGGACAAGGGCGGCTCGTACAAGTGCTACGCCTGCACCCTCTGCGAGCGCACCTGCCCTGTGGACTGCATCGAGCTCGAGTACTGCCCCGAGTTCGAGGAACTCCCGTTCGACGTGGAGGCCGAGCGCGCCGCCGCGCTGTCCACCCTGCCGGGTGAGAGCTGCGGTGCCAACTCGGCCTGCGTGATCGGCGAGCAGCCGGCCGGGTTCGTGCCCGAGATCGACATGAAGAAGCTCGACGCGGTCATCGCCGGCATCCGCGAGGGCTCGGGCCTGGTCCAGGCCCTGCACACCACGCAGGAGGCCTACGGCTACCTGCCGCGGGTGGCGCTCGAGGACATCGCCGAGGAGATGCGCCTGCCCTTCTCGCGCGTGTTCGGCGTGGCCAGCTTCTACGGCCAGTTCCGGCTCGTCCCCGTGGGCAAGTACGTCATCGACGTCTGCATGGGCACCGCCTGCCACGTGGCCGGCGCCCCGCTCGTCGTAGAGGCGTTCAGCCAGGAGCTGGACATCCCGGTCGGCGCCACCACGCCGGACGGCCTGTTCACGCTCCAGACCGTGAACTGCGTGGGCGCCTGCGCGCTGGCGCCGGTGGTGCGCCTCGGCGACGAGGAGACCATCGGTCGCGTCGGACCCAACGAGGCGCGCAAGCTCGTGCGCAAGCTCCGCAAGGCGGAGGTGCCCGCATGAGCGTCGTGAAGCGCACCGCCAGGATCCAGAAGGCGCTCAAGGCCGCTCACGACATGGGCGCCTACCTCGCCGACGACGCCAAGACCGAGATCCGCGTCTGCGCCGGCACGGCCTGCCACGCGTCAGGACGCGTAGCCCTGCGCAAGGCCATCGACAAGGCGCTCGCCGATCGCGGCCTCAGCGACAAGGTGGCCGTGGTCGAGACCGGCTGCCACGGCTTCTGCGAGGAGGGCCCCATCGCGGTCGTGCGCCCGCAGGGCCTCTTCTACCCGCGGCTCAAGCCCAGGGACGTGGAGGAGATCGTCGAGACGAGCGTCGTGAGCGACGGCATCGTCGAGCGGCTGCTCTACAAGGACCCTGCCACCGGCGACCCCATCGCCCACGAGGCCGACATCCCGTTCTACAAGCTCCAGGAGCGCGTCGTCCTGGCGCTCAACGGCAAGATCGACCCGTACTCGATCGACGACTACTTCGCCCACGGCGGCTACACCGCCCTGGCCAAGGTGCTCGAGGACGCCGATCCCATGGGCGTCATCGACCAGGTCGAGGCAAGCGGCCTGCGCGGCCGCGGCGGCGCAGGGTTCCCCACCGGCCGCAAGTGGCGGTTCTGTCGCGGCAACCCCGGCGACGTGCACTACGTCATCTGCAACGCCGACGAGGGCGACCCGGGCGCGTTCATGGACCGCTCCGTCCTCGAGGGCAATCCGCACAGCGTCATCGAGGGCATGACCATCGCCGCCTTCGCCATCGGCGCCCAGAGCGGCCCCGTGGAGGGCTACGTGTACGTCCGCCACGAGTACCCGTTCGCGGTGGAGCGCCTGCGCGCCGCACTGGCGCAGGCGCGCGAGCGTGGCCTGCTGGGCGAGGACATCCTCGGCAGCGGCTTCAGCTTCGACATCCGCATCAACCAGGGCGCCGGGGCGTTCGTGTGCGGCGAGTCCACGGCGCT
>DAIQNY010000271.1:0-4099 GCA_036788155.1 Actinomycetota bacterium
CGGTCTGGGCGTTGACGTTGACGGACAGCACCTCGATCTCGCCCCAGGACGTGCTGAAGACGTCGCCCTGCCGCTTGTCGGAGTACGTCTTGCCGTCGACCTCGAAGGTGACCACGGCGACGCCGTCCTGACTGTTGATGCTGAGCACGCTGATGCTGTGGCGCGCGGCGCTGCCGCCGCCGCTCCCGCCGCCGCTGCTGCTCGGACCGATGGAGTTGACGGAGATGTCGTAGGACACCCCCGACTCGAGCGTGACACGGACGGCCTCACCGAGGTTGACGGCGAAGGACCTGTCTCCGTTCTCGAGCGCTCCGTCGATGACCTGGAAGGTAACGTCGCCGGAGCTCACGCCCGTCACCGTGAACTCGGCCGCGGAGCCGCCCGGCACCTTGTCACCCTGCGTGACGGTGTAGTTGGTGCCGTCGACCTTGATCTTGGCCGACAGGTTGGTGGGCGCCGCCGTACTGGTCGCGTTGGGACTGGGCGACGACGTCGGGGCGGTCGTGGCGCCCGGCGTCGGGAATGGGATGAAGGGGTCCTTGCTGGTGAATCTGTCGAGCAGCGGCTGCTCCCGGGCAGGGTCGGCGGCCGCCAGGGCAGCGTCGCCGTCGTCCGAGTACAGGCCCGAGGCGGTGGTCGCCACGTCTCCGGAGAGGGTCCCGGCGGTGTCGCCGGCCGCGCCGCTGCTGGCCAGAGCGACGGCCAAGGCGAGCGCCGCACCCACGATGAGCGCGATGGCGACGTAGGTCAGCAGACGCCGGTTCTGGCTCATTGCGCACCTCCAGCTGCCGCGGTCTGTCCCGCTCCACCCCAGAGGTAGGCGTTGAGGCCCACGGTGATGTTCAGCTCAGGCGACGAGCCGGCCGCCGCGGTGGTCTCCGGCGCCATCTGCAGAGTGGTGACCTGCAGCAGGCGGCCCGTGACGCGGAAGCTCGCATTGCGGAAGGCGACGTACTCCTCGAGCCGGTAGAGGAAGTCCTCGACGTCGAAGTAGCGACCTCTGACGGTGAGGCTCAGCGTCTGGATGCCGAATGGGTTGCCCGGAGTCGTGGTGCCCCGGGCGATGCTCGTGACGGCGACGCCGGATGCCTCCGCCGTCTTGGTGAGCTCGATGATGAGGCCGGGAACGCCCTCGGCGGACGGCAGCATCTTGCCGAGGCGCACGATCTCGGCGCGCGACTGCGGCGCCGTCTTCTTGTACGACTCGAGCTTGACGACCTCCTGCTTGGCGATCGCCAGCTCGCTCTGGGCCGATTGGACCTGCTGGTCGAGGTCGCTCAGCTCGCGCTGCTTGGGGCTGAAGAGCAGGAAGTACCAGGCCACCACGAGGACGACGGCGACGACCGCGGTGATGATGTAGACCTCTCTGCCTCGAGCCCTCACGGCGCCACCTCCTGCAGTTGCGTGGCGGGAGGCAGTGACGTGTAGGGCCGCAGCCTCGTCGTGATGGTGAACTGCACGTACGCTGTGGACGCGGTCGCGGCGCCGCCCTCCGCCGTGGCGCCGGCGGTCTGCTCGGTGGAGTTGGTGAGGATGATGTCCGTGAGCTGCGGGATGAGTCCAAGCCGCGTCATGAACTCGGCGACGTCACGGTGCTCCTCGGTCTGACCCGTGAACGTGATGTCGGCCGTGGTGGCAGGTGCTGCAGCGCCGTCCTCGACAGCGCCGCCGGGCAGCATGGTCTGCGGCACGGTGGCCTGCAGCGACTGCAGACGCACGTTCTCCGGGATCACGAGACTGAGCTCCTGCAGCAGGATCGAGAACGGCACGCTGGACTGGTAGATGGCCCTGGCCGTCTCGGTCATGGCCGTGCGCTGCGACTGCAGTGACGCGTACGGACTGAGCTCGGCGATCTTGGCCTGGACCTGGGCCGTCTCCGCCTGGATCACGCCGAGCTCGTCCTGCTTCGCGTTCACGTCTGACTGGTACTTGACATACACGAGCCCGAGCACCACGACGACGGCCACCAGGATGAGGATGGCCCAGATGAGCCCTCTCTCCCGTGAGGCCTTGACCCGCTCTTCTTGCGGGAGGAGATTGATGCGCTTCATCGGCCTACTCCTCGTCCTCGAAGGCCAGGCCGAGGGCTATCGCAAGGCGCGGGGCGATGAGCTCGAGCTCCTGCTGCGGGAGTTTGGACTTGTTCTCGGCGATGTACTGCAGCGGGTTCCCGAGGGCGACCGGCAGGTGCAGGGCGCCCGCGAGGTAATCGGTCATGTTGCGCGTGAGCGCGCCCTCGCCGCTGATGAGGATGCGGGCGATCGGCGCGTCCTGCTGCAGGGAGTGATAGTAGTCGATGGAGCGGCGGATCTCGTCGGCGAACGACTCGCAGGTGGAGTCGAACACCTGGTGGACCTCGCCGACCGTGGCCTCCTCGAGGTCGGCCGCGGCGGCGGCGCTGCCGGAGAGGCCGACCGTGAGGCGCAGGAGGTCGGCCTCCTGGTGGTCGACCCCGCGGTTCTGCATCACCGACTGCACCAGGGACTCGTACCCGAGATTGACCACGCGCGTGAAGCGCGGCTGGCCGCCGGAGGCGACGACGATGTTGCTGATGCCGGCGCCGATGTTGATGAGGGCGCTGGCGCCGTCCGCCTGCGGCGCCCCCTGGTCGACGAAGGCGACCGGCGGGGCGACGGACCGCATGAGTGCGAACGCCTGCAGGTCGATGCCCTCGATGGTGAGCCCGGCCTTCTTGGCCACCTGCATGAACTGCTGCACCATATCGCGCTGGGCCGCCACGATGAGCACCTGCTGGCGGCCCGCACCCTCTCCTTCGCCGGGCGTGGTCGAGAGCACCTGGAAGTCGAGGATCGCCTCGGCGAGCGGGATCGGGATGGCCTCCTGGGCCTGGAACTCGATGGCGGCGCGCAGTTCCTTGGGGTCGATGATGGGGAACTCCATGGTCCGCACCACGATCTTCTGGTTCGCGATACCGACCGAGAACCGCTTGCCGCTGAAGCCCGCGCTCTTCCAGAACGTCTTGAGCTCGGCAGCCAGGCCGTCGACGTCGACCACCTCGCCCTCGAACATGAGGCCGTCGGGCAACGCCCTTGCAGAGACCGCAGTGAGGGTGTGTCCCTGGCGGCCCGTCCTGATCTGAGCACCGACCATCGACGCCTGTTCGATGTCGATGCCGACGCGCACCGCGTTCATGGCCATAAACTCGCCCCTAAGCTTGCCTTGCCCTAGCGCCAGTGTCGGCACCCTTGCGGGATACCTTTAGGCACTCGTTTCGACGGGTTGACACGGAGCCCCTGCCCCCCGGAGTCAGGTAGGCTACTCTCTCACACATCGAGCAGCGCGTACAAGGGGTTCGCGCTCCACCGCCCGCATCCTCCCCGGCTCATCCGCCACGCTCAACCACGGTCGGCGCGGAGGCTCCGCTCAGCGGGGTCGACCGCCAGTCCGAAGAGACCACGACGGCCGTCGGCGCCTCGATCGAGAGCGAGCCGGCGTGCAGTGTCCCGGTCAGCGCGAGTGCCCCGCGGACCGTGAGCCGCCCGCGCACCACGAGCCCGCCGTCGAGCTCGACCGTCGACCCCGGCCGTCCCACCACGGCGTCGCCCGGCACCAGGATGAGGAGACGGCCGGCCGCCGGAGCGGCCGAGCCTTCGATGACCACCTCGTCGATCGCCGGGATCAGAAAGCAGCGGCCGCCGCCGGCCGGCCCGCCGGCCGGCGGCGGCACCGCGTCCAGTCTCACTGTGCCGTCCTCGTACCACGCGCCCACAGGCGCGCCCGCCGCCCCAGTCGCCGCGAGCAGTTCGGCGGACGGGCCCTCGAGCCACTCGGGCAAGACCGGCTGCCCGGCGTGGCGGTCCGAGTCGTCCGGGTACTCGGCGGAGGTGCCGCTCTCGTGGATCTCGGCGCCGCACGCGTAGATCCCGGCGCCTCCATGGACCGCAGCGGCCGGGAACGAATCACCGCGGACCGCGTCCGCCGGCCTTCCGTCGACCGTGACAGTCCCGCCGGCCGCGAACCGTACGTGCTCCCGGCCGCGAAGACACCCGCCCACGTAGACGCCGCTCCCGGAGACGACCAGCTCGTCGGCGATCTCGGCGTCTCCCTCGCACGTGACGCCCGCCGCCCACTGCTCCGC
>DAIQNY010000272.1:0-4040 GCA_036788155.1 Actinomycetota bacterium
GGCGCGCGGACCTACCCCGCGAAGACTTGACCAGACGGCCTCTCTTCATAGAGAGAGGCCCGCGGCCGGGCGGCGGGGACGAGGACACGAGCGTCCTCGTGAGCGTGTTCCCCATCAGGGATCCGGACGGCGGCGTGCAGTCCGTCGGCGGCGTCGTCATGGACGTCACCCAGACGAGGCGCGCCGAGCAGGAGCTCGAGGAGAACAAGGGCTTCCTCGAGCGGGTGCTCGGCGTGACGCCGGACGTGATCCACGTGGTCGACCTCGTCGACCACGAGATCGTCTTCGCGAACAAGGAGATGACCGTCGTGCTCGGCTACGCACCGGCCGAGACGGTTGAGATGAACGGCGATCCGCTGGAGCGCCTCCTGCATCCGGACGACCGCGGGCTGATGGCTGAGCATCTGCGGCGTGCGCGCGACCTCGCGGACGGCGAGGTCCTCGAGGTCGAGTACCGTCTGCGCCGCCCCGACGGGGAGTGGAGCATCTTCCACGCGCGCGACACCGTCTTCGCTCGCGGGGACGACGGCCGGGTCACGCAGCTCATGGGAACGGCGCAGGACGTGACCGCTCAGCGGGCCGCCGAGCGCGAGCTCGCCGACCTGTCCCAGCGGTTCGAGGCCATCGTCATGGCCTCGCCTCTGGCGATCGTCGCGCTCGACCGGGATCAGCAGGTGCGGCTCTGGAACCCGGCGGCGGCCGGCCTGTTCGGCTGGACGGCGGATGAGGTGGAGGGCCGGCCGGCGCCGTTCATCCCGCCCGAGATGCCGGAGCAGGCCGCCGAACTGAGGGACCGCCTGGTGGCGGGCGAGCAGTTGGCCGGCCTCGACCTGCCCTCGACGTGCAAGGACGGCCGCCGCCTGCACACCAGCGTCTCCATGGCGCTCATGAACGGCGCCGACGACCTGCCGGACAGCGTCCTCCTCGTGATCGAGGACTTCACCGAGCGGCGGGCGAACCTGGTCCGCCTCGCCCGCCTGACGCGCCTGTACGAGGTGCTCAGCGCCGTGACGGAGGCGATCCCCGAAATACGGGAGCCCGAGCGACTCTACGCGGAGGTGTGTCGCATCGCGGTGGAGCAGGGCGGCTTCCAGTTCGCATGGGTCGCCAGGCGCCGGCGCGGAGGCCCCGCGCAGGCGCTCGCCTGTGCCGGGCCGGACGGCGTCCTGGACGACCTCGTGATCGACACGCGCCTGCCCGAGGGCGAGATGAGCGCCGTAGGCACGGCGCTCCTGCGCGGCCGCAGCGACACGTGCAGCGACGCCATGGTCGACCCGCGGATGGCGCCGTTCCGCGCCCACGCGCGGGCCTTCAATCTGCGTTCCGTGGCCGCCGTCCCGATCGTCGTCGACGGCCGCACCGAAGCCGCGCTCGCCATCTACTCGTCGGAGCCGGGGCGGTTCGACGCGGAGGAGGTGAGGCTGCTGGAGCGGCTGGCGGCCGACGTCGGGTTCGCCATCGAGGCCGCCGGCCGGGAGCAGGCCCGGCGAAAGGCCGAGCGCAGGCTCGAGACGCTCAACGCGAGCCTGGAGCGACGCGTACGCGAGCGTACGGACGAACTCCAGGCCGCGAACGCTGAGCTGGAGGCCTTCAGCTACTCGGTATCCCACGACCTGCGCGCGCCTCTGCGGGCGCTCGACGGCTTCAGCCTGGCACTGCTCGAGGATCACGGCGACAGGCTGGACGGGGAGGGCGCGGATCACCTGGCGCGCATCCGCGCCGCCTCGCAGCGCATGGCGCACCTCATCGACGACCTGCTCATGCTGTCGCGCGTGACGCGGCGCGACATGTCGTGGGGCAGCGTCGACCTGTCTGCGCTGGCGCGGGCGGTCGGGGCGGACCTGGCCGTCGCGAATGCCGGCCGAGAGGTCGAGTTCACGGTGACGGAAGGCATGCGCGCCGAGGGCGACCCGCACCTCCTCGACGTGGCGCTGCGAAACCTGCTCGACAACGCCTGGAAGTTCACGGCCCACACGGAGGGGGCGAGGGTCGAGGTCGGCGTCGACGGGTCGGATACTGAACGGGTATTCTATGTGCGGGACAACGGCGCCGGGTTCGACCCGCGGTACGGCGACAAGCTGTTCGTCCCGTTCCAACGTCTGCACGGCGAGGACGAGTTCCCCGGTACGGGGATCGGACTCGCGACCGTCCAGCGCATCGTCCGCAGGCACGGGGGCCGCGTCTGGGCGGAGGGTGCGGTGGGCCAAGGCGCGACCGTGTGGTTCACGGTGGGCGCCGGGGGGGAGTCGGAATGAAGGAACAGCGGTCGATCCTTCTGGTCGAGGACAACGACGACGATGTCGAGCTCACGCTGCGCGCCCTGCGTCGCAACCACGTAGCCGGTCGCGTCGATGTGGTGCGCGACGGAGCCGAGGCGCTGGAGTACCTGTTCGCGACCGGCGGCCACGCGGGACGTGACTTCCGCGACGCGCCCGATCTGGTGCTGCTCGACCTCAAGCTGCCGAAGGTCGGCGGTCTCGAGGTGCTCGAGCGCCTGCGCGCCGACCCCCGGACGCGGCGGCTGCCCGTGGTCGTCCTCACCTCGTCCAACGTGGAGAGCGACCTCGCTCGCAGCTACGACCTCGGCGCCAACAGCTACATCCGCAAGCCGGTCGACTTCACCGAGTTCATGGAGGCGATCGACCAGCTGGGTCTGTACTGGCTGGTGCTCAACGAGGCCCCGCCCGCCGTCGAGGTGTAGCTCCCTGCGGCGGCGCGTCGCGCCTGAAGCCGGCCGCCGGGTGACGTAGAATCGCCACATGGCCGACCAGGTGCTTCACGACCGTCTCTTCCTGCTCGACGGCAGCAGTCTCGCGTTCCGCGCGTTCTTCGCGCTGCCGGAGTCCATCTCCACCCAGGCGGGGCAGCCCACCAACGCGCTGTTCGGACTCAGCCAGATGCTGCTCAAGCTCGTCGCCGAGTACCGGCCCGCCTGCATCGTCTGCGCCTGGGACGCGCGCGAGAAGACCTTCCGCGACGAACTCTACGACCAGTACAAGGCGCAGCGGCCGTCCATGCCCGACCCGCTCTCGGCGCAGTGGGACCTCCTGCCGGAGCTCATGGAGGGCTTCGGCGTCATCAACCTCGTCAAGCCCGGCTACGAGGCCGACGACATCCTGGGCACACTCGCCGAGGAGGCCAAACGCCAGGGCACCCGCTCGGTCGTCGTCACCGGTGACCGCGACGCCATGCAGATCGTCGACGACGACATCTGGGTGATGAGCACCGGTCGCGGCGTCACGGACGTCAAGATCTACACGCCGGCCGCCGTGCTCGAGCGTTTCGGCGTCACGCCGGTGCAGATCCCCGACTACATCGCCCTCAAGGGCGACACGTCGGACAACATCCCCGGCGTGCCGGGCATCGGTGAGAAGACGGCGGCCCAGCTCTTGCAGCAGTTCGGCAGCGTCGACGACCTGTACCGGCGGCTGGACGAGGTCAAGTCAGACAAGCGGCGCGCCCTGCTCAAGGAGCACGAGGACGCCGCCCGCCTCTCGCTGCAGCTCGCGACCATGGTCTGCGATGTGCCGCTCGAGCACGACCTCGTCGAGGTCGTCACCACGTGCGGATACCGGCTGCCGGTGGAGCAGGTCGACGCTGTGTTCGAGCGCTTCGAGTTCCGCAATCTGCGCCGGCGCTTGCGCGAGATCACGGGCGAGGCCGCCGTGCCCGAGGCGGCTCCGTCCGGCGTCAGCGGCTCGCTGGTGCGTCTGGCGGCCGAGCCGGACGTCGGACCCGTGGCCGCCTTGCTCGAGAAGGCGGAGGCCGCGCTCGCCTTCGAGCCGCGCGGCGATGGCGACGGCCTGGCCGTGGCGGCGCACGCCGGCGGCGACGCCTGTCTGGTGGCGCCGGCCGACGCCGGCAGGGCCGGCTCGCTCTGGCTGCTGGCCGCCCACGCCGTCGTGCACGACGCCAAGGCGCAGCCCGGCTTCGTGCACGCGCCGTCGGGACCGGCGTTCGACACCGCGGTGGCCGCGTACCTGCTGGCGCCGGAGCGGCCGGAGAAGGAGCGCACGCTCTTCGCGCTCGCCGGCGCGGAC
>DAIQNY010000273.1:0-3954 GCA_036788155.1 Actinomycetota bacterium
CGACGTGCTGCCGGACGACGGCGAGTGCACCTCGAGCGCCGCCGGCAGGCCCGTCGCGGCCGCGAGCGGCGCCGCAGCCCTCGACTGCCCGGTCCCCGCCGCGGCCGGCACGGCAGGCAAGGCGAGGCTCATCGGGCTCGCCGTCCTCACCGCCGCCGGCTGGGGCCTGGGTCCCGTACTCATCGACCAGGCCGCCACGGCGTACGGGCGGGCGACCGCGACGATGATGCTGCTCAGCCAGGGGCTCGGCGCCCTCATGCTCGGCGCCGTGCTGCTCTGGCGGCGGACGCCGCTGGCGGCGCGCCCGCTGACGTCGGACGCGCGCCGCACCGCCGTCCGGCTCATCATCCTCGCCGGGATGCTCGAGGCGGCGGTGAGCGTGCTCTTCTACCTCACCATCGTCGAGCTGGGGCCTGTCCTCGCGATGCTGATCATGGCGACGACGCCGGTGTTCTCCATCGTCTTCGGCGTCGTGTTCCTGCGCGAGCGCCCCGGCGTGCGCCTGACGCTCGCCGCCGTCGTCACCGTGGTCGGCGTGGTGATCGCCACGCTGGACGGCCTCGCCTGACGTCGATCCGCGCCGCCCGACCCTGGACCGACACACGTGACCAGGCGCCCGGTCGCGCCCTTCGGCGCAATGCGCGTCACCTGGACTTGCCGAACAGCCTCCTGCGCACCGCCGCCATCTTGAGCCACTGGATGCCCTCCGTCGGGTTCAGCTCCTTGGGGCAGGCCTCGATGCAGTTGGTGATCGTGTGGCACCGGTAGACGCCGCGCTCGTTGTCCCACATCGGCAGTCGCTCCTTGCGCGCCTCGTCACGGGAGTCGACCTCGAAGCGGTACGCCCACAGCAGCGCGTGCGGCCCGAGGTAGTGGTCCTCGCCCCACACCGAGGGACAGCTGCTGTAGCAGCACCCGCAGAGGATGCAGTCGATGGGCATGTTGAGCTTGTGGCGGTCGGCCGGCGACTGCAGGATCTCCTTCGCCGGCGCCTCGCTGGAGCGCATGAGCCAGGGGCGGATGTACTCGTACTTGGCGAAGAAATCGGTCATGTCGCAGACCAGGTCCTTGACCAGCGGCATGTGCGGCAGCGGCTCGATCCTCACTTCGTCGGTGTGCAGGTGGAGGACGTTGGTCTGGCAGGCCAGCCGGTAGCGCCCGTTGATGTACATGGCGCAGGACCCGCAGATGGAGGCGCGACAGCAGTAGCGGAACGCCAGCGACGCGTCCAGGTTCTCCTGGATGTAGAAGAGGCCCTCGAGGACGGTGAGCTGTCCCGCGTGCGGGATCTCGTAGGACTGGACGCGTGTGGAGCCCTCGGCGTCGTGAGCCGGGTCGTAGCGCTTGATGTGAAAGGTGACCGTGCGCATCAGTACTTCCGCTCCTGAGGCTCGAAGGTGCCGAGGGCGACGGGCGCGTACTCCAGCCGCGGCCCCTCGGGCGTGTGGTGAGCCAGGGTGTGGACGAGCCACTTCTCGTCGTCGCGCGCAGGGAAGTCGGTGCGCGCGTGCGAGCCCCGGGACTCGGTGCGGGCGAGAGCGCCCTCGGCGACGCAGAGGGCGAGGTCGACCATGCCCTCCAGCTCGAGCGTGCGGATGAGGTCGAGATTGAAGACGCCGCCGCCGTTGCGCAGGCCGACCAGGCTGCAACGCTCCTTGAGACGACGCAGGATCTCCAGACCCGTGCGCATGACGGCGTCCTCGCGGAACACGCCGAAGTAGTCGCGCGTGGTGGAGACCATCTCGGCGCGGATGGCGTACGGGTCGGCCCCATCCGCGCCTCGCGCCACCAGCTCCGCGACCTTCGCCTCCATGGAGGCGACGGCGGCGCGCCCCGCGGCGATGGGATCGCCGCCCGGCGCGCCGTCCTCGAGGTCCGTCACCACGGCCATGCCGGCGCGCCGTCCGAAGACGATCGTCTCGAGCAGTGAGTTGCCGCCGAGCCGGTTGGCGCCGTGGACGCTCACGCAGGCGCACTCGCCGGCGGCGTAGAACCCCGCCAGCCTGGTGCGGCCGTCGACGTCGCAGTCGATGCCTCCCATGGTGTAGTGCTGCACCGGCTTGATGGGGATGGGCTCCTCGATGGGGTCCACGCCCTCGAAGTGGATGGCGAGGTCGCGGATGCCGGGCAGCCTCTCGAGGATCCGCTCGGCGCCGAGGTGCCGGAGGTCGAGGTGCACGTAGTCGGCGCCGTCGATGCCGCGGCCCTCGTTGATCTCGGTGGTGATGGAGCGTGAGGTGATGTCGCGCGGGGCCAGCTCCATCGCCTTGGGCGCGTATCTGGCCATGAAGCGCTCGCCCTCGCCGTTGAGGAGATAACCCCCCTCGCCGCGGCACCCCTCGGTCATGAGGATGTTGGTCGTGAGCAGGCCGGTGGGGTGGAACTGGACGAACTCCATGTCCTCCATCGGCACACCGGCGTGGTAGGCCATGGCGGCGCCGCCGCCCGTGCTGATGATGGCGTTGGTGGAGTTGCCGTAGATCCGGCCGGCGCCACCCGTGGCCATGACCACGGTGTCTGCCGTGAACGCCTCAAACCCACCGTGGATCATGTCGTAGGCGACGACGCCCCGGCAGCGGCCCTCGTCCACGATCAGCCCGGCGACGAACACCTCGACGTACATGGCGATCTGCCGCTGGTAGGCCTGCTGGACGAGCGTGTGCAGGAGGTAGTGACCGGTCTTGTCGGCGCCGTAGCAGGTACGGGGGAACCCGGCGCCGCCGAACGGCCGCTGGGCGATGCGCCCGTCGTCGTACCGGCTGAACGGGCATCCCCAGTGATCCATCTCGAAGATGACGCCGGGCGCGTCCCGTGTCATCTGGATGGCGGCACCCTGATCGGCCAGGTAGTCGCTCCCCTTCACGGTATCGAAGGCGTGCTTCTCGGGCGTGTCGTCGTGGCCGTCGGGGTTGTTGCCCAGTGCCGCGTTGATCCCCCCCTGCGCGGCGCCGGAGTGACTGCGGCCGGGGTGGACCTGGCTGAGGATCGCCACGTCGATGCCGGCCGCCTTGGCCTCCACGGCGGCGCGGAGCCCTGCGAGCCCGCCGCCGACCACGATGAGCTGATGGTGTGGCATGCGTTCCCCCTCAGCTCACCCAGACCCAGAGGGCCCAGATGCCGTAGACGACGGCGAGGATGCCGGCCACCCAGAGGAACGCGTCGAACCCGCGTCGCGCGCCCTGGCCGCGGAACGCGTAGTCGTAGGCGACCATGCGCACACCGTTGAGGGCGTGGTACACCACCGCGACCAGCAGCAGGATGTCGTTGACGAGCACGGCCGTGGAGGCGAGCCGGTCGTCGATGTTCTGGAAGCTGAGCTCGCCGATGGCGAAGAAGTGCGTCAGGACGAGATGCACCAGGATGGTGACGATGATGACGACCGCGGTGACCCGCTGGCCGAGCCAGGGCCACATGCCGCCGCGGCTGCGATCGAGCGTCTGGGTTCTCACTGCTTCGCTCCGTGCCTAGAGGATGAAGGGGATGGCCTTGTAGGCGAACACCCACACCGCCGCCGCGGCGACAAGCATGCACGCCCAGAACACGGCTTTGTGCCGGCGGATACCGATGCCCACGTCCATCAGCAGGACCCGCACGCCGTTGAGGGCGTGGTACAGAACGGCCACGACGAGCATCGTGTCGAGTAGGACGAGGAACGGCTTGTCGAACGTCTCGAACAGACTGTCCAGCGTCTCTGCGCCGCTCACCCGCCCCTGAGAGATGACCCAGATGTGCACGAACAGGTATCCGGCGAGGATGAGGCCACTGACGCGGAAGAGGATCCACGCCCACATGCCGATGCCCTTCCACAGGCCCGCGCCGACGTTCGCCGTCTCGCGCTCCTTCGCGCTCACGATGAGCACCCCCTCACACGGTCACGCCCCCCCGCGCCCTGGGGGCAGGCTCCTGACAAGACGACATCGTAGAACGAGTGCGAGAACTGAGGCAACGGGATGT
>DAIQNY010000274.1:0-3914 GCA_036788155.1 Actinomycetota bacterium
CGTCCGCCGCGGACCCGCCGGCCTGCCCGTCTGCCGGCGCGCCGAGAGCGCCTCGGTCCGCGTTGTCGTCCGCGCAGTCACCCGCGGTCTCGTCCTGGGCCGTCGTGCCGGCGCCGACCGCCTCCGCCGAGACTGCCTCCAGCGTCAGTGCACGTCCCGGCATGAGGAAGCCGTACCGCGAGTGGTGCAGGTCGAGGAACTCGCGCTCCATGTCGTGTGGCGCACCCCACGGCACCGCCAGTGAGACGTCGGTGCCCTCGTACTTGACGTGGGCGCGGCGCTCGACGCGGACCGCGTCTCCCGCGAGCCCCTGCCGCGCGAGCTCCTCGACAGCCGCCGTCTCAACGCCGTCGAGGGCGGCGGTCACGACCGGTTCGGCAGCCTGCGCGAGCGGCGCCTCGACGGTCCTCTCGCGCAGCGCGCGCACGTCCGCCAGACCCATGCCGTAGGCGCTCAGCACGCCGGCGAGCGGATGCAGCAGGATGCTCGTCATGCCGAGGGCATCCGCGACCAGGCAGGCGTGCTGGCCGGCTGCGCCGCCGAAGCAGCAGAGCACGTGGTCGGTCACGTCGTGCCCTCGCTGCGTCGAGATACGCTTGATGGCGCGGGCCATCGCCTCGCAGGCCACGCGGATGAAGTCGTCGGCGAGCTGCTCGGGCGCCGGGGGTTCGACGCCGGCGGCGCGCATGCTCGCCGCCACGGCCGCGAGCACCCGTCGCGCCGCCCCTTCTTCGAGGCCTCCGGCACCGTCAGGCCCGAACACGCGGGGAAAGTACGCGGGCCGCAACTTGCCCACGATCAGGTTGCAGTCGGTCACCGTGAGCGGGCCGCCTTTGCCGTAGCATGCCGGACCGGGGTCGGCGCCGGCGCTCCGCGGCCCGACCCGGTAGCGGCCGTCCTCGAACGCGCACACGGAGCCGCCGCCGGCCGCCACCGTGTGCACGCGCAGCATCGGCGACCGCAGGCGAACGCCCCCGACGACGCTCTCGTAGCTGCGCTCGAGCTCGCCGGCATAGTGACTGACGTCCGTCGAGGTGCCGCCCATGTCGAAGGCGATCACCCTGTCATGTCCCATGCGCCGGCTCACCGCCACGGCCCCCACGACGCCGCCTGCCGGTCCGGAGAGTGCGGCGTCCTTGCCGCGGAACAGGCCGGCGTCGGTGAGTCCTCCGTGCGACTGCATGAAGCGCAGTCGCACGTCGCCGAGTTGGGCGGCGACCCCGTCCACGTAGCCGCGAAGGATGGGGGAGAGGTAGGCGTCGACCACGGTCGTCTCGCCGCGCCCTACGAGCTTCATGAGCGGGCTGGTGTCGTGGGACACGGAGACCTGCGAGAACCCCGCGGCGCGCGCCAGTTCCGCCACGCGCCGCTCGTGTTCAGGGTGGGCGTGCCCGTGGACGAACGCGATGGCGACGGCGTCAATGCCGCTGCGGTACGCCTCCTCCAGCCCGAGTCGCGCACCCTCCTCGTCGAGAGGCAGCACCACGTCCCCGTCGGCCCCCACGCGCTCGTCCACCTCGAGCACCCGGGCGTAGGCGGGTTCCGGCAGCCGGATGTCGAGCGCGAAGATGTCCGGACGGTCCTGATAGCCGATGCGCAGGGAGTCGCCGAACCCCCGCGTGGTCACGTACAGCGTGGGCGTCCCTGCGCGCTCCAGCAGGGCGTTCGTGGCCACGGTCGTGCCCATCCGGACCTCGGCGACGAGCTCCGATGGTATCGGCTCGTCGCCCTCGAGCCCGAGCAGACGGCGCACCCCTTCGACGGCGGCGTCCCGATACCGGCCGGGGTCCTCCGACAGCAGCTTGTGCGTGCGCAGCCCGCCCTGCGGCGGCTGCGCCACCACGTCCGTGAACGTGCCCCCGCGGTCGATCCAGAAGCGCCAGCCGCGCCGGCTCGCCGAGTTCTCATCTCCAGCCCCGCCGGCCGGTCCCGTGCCGGCGGTGGATCCGATCGCCGTCAGTTCGCCCATGGGCGCGAGGCTACCACGACGGCCGCCGAAGGACGCCGTCCCGGCCCGGCGCGGCCAGAGCTGTCCGGCGGCGCCGGTTGCCACCTCCGCGCCGGCCACCACCTCAGAGCCGGCCACCATCTCAGAGCCGGCCGCCACCTCCACGCCGGCGCTCCTTCACGTCCGCTCGCGGGTATCACCTGCCACAGGGAGGTCGGTGATGGCCGTCAGCGTCAGGAGACTGGGTCCGGGCGACGAGGAGTTGCTCGCCGCGATCGCCGGCGAGGCGGACGACTTCGACCTGCCCGGCGCCTCCGCACCCGAGGAACCGCTGGGCCATGCCGAGGCCGTCGCCTACCTCACCGATCCGGCCGTGCTGCACTGGGTCGCGGAGGAGGACGAACACCTGGTCGGCGAGCTGCTGTGCCACGTGTTGCCGCTGCCGTCCGGTGTCGGCCGCGAACTCCTGCTCTACTCGATCGGCGTCCGCTCGGCGCATCGCCGGCACGGCGTCGGCACCGCCCTCATGCGCGAGATGCTGGGCTGGGCCCGGCGCGAGGGCGTCGAGGTCGTGTGGGTGGTCGCCGACAATGCGGGCGCCGAGGCGTTCTACGCCGCCTGCGGGTTCGAGTCCGGCGACGAAGGGCGGCACGCCGTGTACCTGCAGCGCCGCGTCGTCCGCGAGAGCATCGGGCCGTGAGGCAGCGGCCCCGCCCGCCCGCCAGAGGGCGGCGCTCTCGCCTCAGCTTCTTGCGAGCACGTGCTGGTCCTCGAACAGGATGTGCTCGCCCAGGTCCCGCAGTGCGAGGTTGAGGAAGATCCTGTGCCCGTCGAAGTCCAGCACGCGCATGTCGTTGCGCGTCGCGAGCTGCTCGGCGATGTCGCGGAAGCTGTAGCCGTAGAGGTCTTTCAGCCTGTCGATGGGAACCTCCCAGGCCATGAACTTGGCCATGCCCTTGGCGCGCAGCTTCGCGATCAGGGCAGGGTCGTCGATCGTCGGATACGAGCTCAGGAGCAGGAGCGGCCCCGAGCCGCTGAACACGAGGACCCCTTTCACGCGCGTCACCCCCTTCAGTAGCGTCACTGAGACGATTCCCGCGAAGAGCCGCGGCCAACTGTGGCGCGGTGCGTCGAGGACGTCGATGAGCGTGGAGGCGAGAAGACGGCTGTGAGCAACCGAGGACAGCGCCCAGGCTCCGCCGCCGATATACTCTCGCTCCATGGACGTCGCTTCGCCACGAGAACGGCTCAGCCAGGCGGCCGACATCCTGGACGAGTACTACGGCCGCCCGGTGCTCTCGCCGCGCTATTCCCCGGTCGACGAGCTGATCTTCACCGTGCTCAGCCAGAACACCGCCGACGTGAACACGGAGCGCACCTTCGCCTCCCTCAAGGCGCGGTTTTCCGACTGGAGCGCGGCACGGGACGCGTCCGCCGAGGAGATCGAAGAGGCTATCGCCCTCGGCGGCCTCGCCCACACCAAGGCGCCGCGCATCAAGCGGATCCTGGAGGCGATCAGCGAGCGGACCGGCGAGCCCGACCTGAGCGAGCTGGACGGGATGGGCGACGAGGAGGCGCAGGCGTACCTCGTCGCGCTGCCCGGCGTGGGCCCCAAGACGGCCGCGTGCGTGCTGCTGTTCGCCCTCGAGCGGCCGGTCATGCCCGTGGACACGCACGTGCATCGGGTGGCGCGGCGGCTCGGCATTATCGGGGAGAAGGTCACCGCCGAGCAGGCCCACCCGCTGCTCACCGAGCTGGCCGGACCGGACGACCCTGCCCAGGTGTACGCCGTGCATGTGGACTTCGTCCGGCACGGCCGCCGCGTCTGCCACGCACGCCGGCCTGAGTGCGGCATGTGCCCGCTCGCGCCGATGTGTCCGTCGGCTGGGCTCGTCTAGCGCCAGGAGGGGCACGGCCGGCGGGCCGGCCGCGGTCTTCGTACTACTCCGGACTAATCAACGGTCAA
>DAIQNY010000275.1:0-3907 GCA_036788155.1 Actinomycetota bacterium
GCAACAGCCTTCTAATCTGTCGTGCGCAGGTTCGAGTCCTGCCGGGGGCGCCACTATCGCGGCTTGTGGCTGCCATGTTCACTGCTGCTCACCTCCTCCCTGAGATAGGGCCTTGCTAACGATCTGCTACTTCAGTGGTGGGCGAGGATCCCGCGGACCGGTCCACACGGCCACGGCTCCCCGCAGTTCGGGCACGGCTGCCCGGTGCTTTCGGGTGCAGGATGCTCGCTCAGCACCGTGCGGTCAGAGCCTGCCCAGATGGCGTAGTCCCCTCCGCGGCGCTCGTCGTTGACGAGCTTCGCCATGACGGCGTTGAGAACCCATGCCACGGGCTTGCCCCTGTAGTCGTCCATCGTCAGGCCCCCCAGACCGCCCGGGAGAACACCTGCACCGCCCGGTCGTCGTCCTCGGGGATTGCGTCTGCGTAGACGTTCAGGGTCACGCTGGGGTCCTTGTGGCCGAGCCGCTTGGAAACGATGTGCACCGGCACGCCTTCGCGGAGGAGCGTGGTCGCGTGGCTGTGCCTGGTGCCGTGCAGGGTCATGCGGGGGAGCTCGAGCCCGGCCTGAGCCTTCACGAACTCCTTGGTGAGGTAGTCCGGCAGCACCGGCGATCCGTCCTCCCACGTGAACACGAGCCCGGCGGCGTCCTGGTACGCCGGCCCCCACTTCAGCCGCTCCGCGGTCTGCGCCTTGCGCCAGTCCTTCAGCGCCGCGAGCGTGGTGGGGTCGATGCTCACCTTCCGGCGCTCGTGGTTCTTCGGCGTGGTGGTGATCCGCTCGCCGCTCAGCTGCATCGCGGAGCGCTCGACCGCGACCATGCCCGCTTTCAGGTCGACGTCGGCCCAAGTGAGTCCGCAGAGCTCGCCTCGCCGCATCCCCGTGGCCAGTGCCAACAGCCACACCGGGCGCCACCGGGACTCGCTCACGCCGTCCAGGAAGGTCCGCTGTTGCTCGCCCGTCCAGGTGACGTGCTTCGGCTTTCCGTCACGCTTCGGAGCCTTGGAGCCCGTCACCGGGTTCACCTCGATCACGCGCTCGGTCACCGCGTCGTTCAGGGCCTTCCGCAGGATCGCCCGGGTGTACTCCACCGAGCGGGCCGAGAGTGCCCGGCCGCCCTTGCCGCCTGACTCGCCCATGGCGCGGAACACCGCGGAGAGGCGACTGGGGGAGAGCGCCTGCAACCGCTCGGCACCGATTGCCGGCTTCAGGTAGCCGTCGATCTTCTGCCGGTAAGCGTGCTCGGTGGAGGGCTTCAGTTCGACCGCGTGACCGGTGAGCCATTGGTCAAGCCACTCAGTCACGGTGACGTTCGTGGGCGCCACGTAGGTGCCCCGGGAGACGTTCACGCGGGCCTTGTCGCGGGCGGCCTTGGCGGCCCTCTGGGTTGGGAAGCCACCGACCCACCGCGGCCGCGTCCGGCCCGTCTGCGGGTCGCGCTCGCGCACCACGTAGGAGTAGGTGGCGCCCCGCTTGATGATCCCGTCACGCATGGCGGGCTTTGTCTGTTCAGTCATCAGACTTCGCTCCTAGGTTGAGGAGGCCCAACACCGCGTCGTGAACCCGGTTGGCCTCCACGAATGCCGTGTTGCTGGCCTTCTGCGCGTCGGCAACCGCGCGCATGGTCTTCTCGATACCGACGAGCGCGTCATACGTGCCTTGATCCCACCCGCCCACGTGCCCTGTGGGCCGCAGCACACGGTCCGTCTCGGCCCTGGTGAGTGTGTACTCGAACTTGCCGCCATCCTCCAGCACGATCGGCTCATCGTCGGTCGCCGCGAACAGGTACGCGATCGGCAGGTCCAGGGCGAGGCACAACGCAACGATCTGGACGGCCTTGAGGTCTCGCATGCCCTTCTCCATCTGCCAGACCGCCTGTGCAGTGAGCGGCCTGCCTAGGTAGGGCTCCAGCTTGGTTCCGAGGCCCTCCAGCGTGAGGCCGGCGTGCTCCCGCGCGACGCGGATTCGCTGGCCGATGTGCCCTTCGAGGTTCATATGGCCCCCTTTCGCAACAAACTTTAGTTCAGCCTGCTTTGAATGTCTAGAGCCACGCCTTAGCCTTGTTTGTGGGAGTTGAAACGGCCCAGAACTGAAGCCTAGGAGGCAAGACCCCATGGACGAGATGACCATTGAGGAGTTGAGGCGGCACCTCACCGTGAGCGTGCCAGTTGCCGGGCGATTCGTCGGGCTGGGCCGTGATGCCGCCTTCGCCGCCGCCCACCGCGGCGAGCTCCCCGTCCTCAGGATGGGTCGGCGACTGCTGGTCCCCGTTCCCAAGCTGCTCGCGCTGCTCGGCGCTGACGCGGCCTAACCCATCGATCGAGCGACCGGGAGTCGAATACATGACCAGGGGTCAGAACATCCTCGAGGACCTGCTCACCGAGCACGGGATCACCCTCACCGAGAGCGCGACTCGCGCGGACATCCTGAAGGCGCTCCGCGACCTTACCGACGCCCTTGAGCGCGACCGCATCCCGGCCTCGCGTGAGGAGGGCGCATGAAGCCCGCTGAGCGAACCGTGCAGTTCATGGCGCGAGTCCTTCAGGACGCCCTCGCAGACGCCACCGCGATCTACTGGCGCCGGCGCGCTCAGACCTTCCTCGACGCCGCACCACGACTCACCGACTACAACGGCCGCGCGACGGCTGCCGAGCTCGCCGAGCGCGCGGAGCGGTGTCGCCAGGCCGCGGAGGTGTGCATGCAGCGGGCGAGCCTTGAGGCGCCTGGACAGCCGATCGAGGCCGACGTGTGGGCCGTCCTGACGGAGGTGGCGGCCTGATGAAGGTTCCATGGCCCACCCACAAGGCGAAGGCGCGCCGCAAGCGCACCCGCCGCAAGCTGGTCGCGCACTGGCTGAACGGCCAGGTGGAGAACCGGCCCAACTCCCGGGGCGGGTGGTATGCGTGAGCCAACAGCGACCCCGCAGCCGCGCCTCAGCGCGCAAGGCCGGCACCTCGTTTGAGACCGTCGTCGCCTCCTACCTCGCCGAGCACGTCGACGACCGGATCGAGCGGCGCACCCGCAATGGATCCAAGGACCGCGGAGACGTATCCGGACTCCGGCATATGGGCGGCCGGATCGTGGTCGAGTGCAAGAACACCGCCCGCCTCAACCTCTCCGGATGGCTCGCCGAGGCCGAGACCGAGCGCGGGAACGACGACGCGATGGCCGCCGTGGTGGTCCACAAGCGCCACGGCAAGGCCGCTCCCGGCGAGCAGCTGGTGACGATGCGGCTGGCTGACCTGGTCGCGCTCCTCACTGGCAGCAGGCCCGAGGAGGACGCATGATCGACCTGACCCCGCGGGCCGGCACCGAACGACTCGAGGCTGAACTCACCGCCGGCGATGCGCCCACCGGTCTCCATGACCGTCTCGTCGCCGACGAGTTGCGCAAACTCAGGGCCCGCGAGGGGGCACGCGCGATCTTCGACGCCGAGCGCAGGCCGCCGGCCGAACCCTTCGACCTCGGCACGCTCACTGAGGTTCTGCGGCGCCCAGCACCTCCCGCAGCACGGATCGCGAGCCTGATTCCGTGGGAGGCCTCAACCTTGGTCGTGGCCGAGCGGAAGGCCGGAAAGACCACGCTCGTGCTGAACATGGCCCGTGCGCTCCTCACCGGTGAGCCGTTCCTCGGTGCGCTTGAGGTGCGCCCCGTGGACGGCACGATCGCGCTGCTCAACTTCGAGGTCAGCGGCCACCAGGTGGCCCGCTGGGCGCATGACGTAGGAGTGCCCGGGGACCGGCTTGTTCTGGTCAACCTCCGCGGCCGGCGCAACCCGCTGGGGGACCCCGAGGAAACGGCCCGACTCGCCTCCACCCTCCACGCGCGCAGCGTCGAGACACTGATCGTCGACCCGTTCGGCCGGGCCTTCCCCGTGCCCAACCAGAACGACGCCGGCGAGGTCGCGC
>DAIQNY010000276.1:0-3900 GCA_036788155.1 Actinomycetota bacterium
GCCGTTCGTGACCGGCGCGCCGAACCTCGTCAAGCTCGTGACGCAGGACCTGCCCAGCGTGACCGGCGGCAAGCTGGCGGTCGAGACCGACGCCAAGGAGGCGGTCGCCGCGATGCTCGCCTGGATCGAGGCCAAGCGCGAAGCTCTGGGCATCGGCACGGTCGTGGCGGGCGCCTGAGCGCGAAGGTGGTGAAAGACGCGGGGACCCGGCGCCTTGCCGGCCCAGCGGGCGCCGGGCCGCCCCCGCGTGAAGGAGAACGGACGGCGTGCCCGGCACCCGGCCGCACGTCGTCCGTCGGCAGAAGGCGTCGAGCGAGGGCGGGGAGTGCAGACGCACTCCCCGCCCTCGCTCTCTGCCCGCGTGATGTCCGCGACCTGCTCGCAGCGGCACGCGCCCGCCGCCTCAGCGGACCTCGAGCCTCGCCCGCGTGGTCACGGACCGGCGCCCGGTCACGTCCCAGGCGCGGGCGAGGATGCGGTAGTCCCCGCGCTTCTTCGGCGCGGCGAAGCGCCACGTGTCGCGTTCGTTCACGGCGGCCGCCGGGATGCGGAGCCGGCGCAGCACCCGCCCACGAGCGTCCCGTAGCCACAGCTTGACCACGGCGCTGCCGCTGGAGAACGCGGGATCCGTGAGGGTGAAGCGCACGCGGACGCCGTTGCCGCGCCGTGCGGAGGCCGGTTCCAGCCGGACCCGCGGCGCCTTGGTGTCACGACCTCCGGCGGAGTCGACGAACGCCTTGAGGCAGACGTCGGAGGCTGCGAAGCCGGCCTTCTTGCGGAGGTCCTTCCAGCTCACGCCGTCCCGGCTGATGAACGAGCGGGCGACCGCCGGGCGCGGCGAGAGCAGCTTCGTCGGGTGCTCGACCGGGATCGGCGCCTTGGTGCCCGGCGTCGTGAGACGGACGGCGACGACGAAGTCGGCGCCGGTCGTCACCGGCGCCGGGTCCGCGAGGTCCACCGTGTGGTAGCCGCCCACGGCAAGCGTCCCCGAGCCGGCCACGGGAGCGGCGGAGATCTCGTCGAGCGACGGCGCGACCCTGACCTCGTAGGTCGCGCCCGGCTTGGCCGTGTAGAAGCTCGCGGCGGTCACGCTGCCGTCGCCGCCGCTCGTGTACCTGGCCGCGAACCAGGCCGTGGTGCTCTTGTAGCCGATGCTCTTGGACCAGCCGAGCGCGTCGTGCTGGTAGATGGCGTCGTGGTTGGCTGCGCCCTCGACACCGTTGAACACCGTGAGCGTCGTGCCGAGCGACCGGTCGTAGTAGGAGACCCAGAAGTAGCCGCCCTTCCCGTAGCTCGCCCCCCAGCTGTTCTTGATGAGGAACGCTCCGGGGCCGGGCGGACGGCGAAGGAAGCGCCCGGCCGGGTAGCCGTCGTCCCAGCCGACGATGCACACGTGGTGGTCCAGGTCCTTGCCCCGGGAGTAGTAGGCGCTGGTCGCCTTGTTCAACTCCCAGTGCTCGTAGGCCATGGTCGCGTCGACCGCGCCGAACTTCATGACGGCCCACTTGATCGCCGCGTTGCCCAGTGGCCGCCTGTGCGCCGGGAGGAACAGCACCTCCTGCACGTGGCGCACGGCGCGCAGACCTTCGCGTGACGCGCCCGGGCGCGGGTATGGATCGTCGCGCGCGAGCACCGGACCCTCCCAACGGGCGACGTATGCCGTCGAGATGGTGCTGGGGGCACGGCCCTCGAAGCGCAGACGCGACCCCTGCAGGTTCGCCATGTGGTTCTCCGAGAGGTCGAGCCGGGTGCGCGGGAGCAGGCACGACTCGAGCGATCCGGTGGCGGCGAAGATCCAGCAGGTGCCGTGGTTGTCCTGCTTCCCGACCTTGGAGACCCGTCCGAGCTTGCGCAGGTCGTACTTCGCAGGAAAGTCGCGGCCGGTCCAGGGAGCGGCGGCGGCCGGTCGCGGCAGCGCCGCCGCCGTCACCAGCACCACGAGAGCGGCCAGGAGCACAGAGCCGCGGTGCGTCCATGTCCTGCCCGGGAGGACCATGGCGCAAGGATACACGTCCCCGCGCCTGCAACGCACGGGGGCGATGTCGTACGGAACGGTCCGGATCCTCGCAAGACGATAAAAGGGATTGTCTTTCTCCAAAAAGCCGCTACAATGCCCCGCATCGGCGAGCAGACGTCGATCACCTTCTCGGACGCGGCGACGGACCTGGCCGGCCCCGCGGGGCGGCCGGCGCCGAAAGCCGACTCCGGATCCGCACAGCCGGGGTGGGGACCTCAGGTCCCGCCCCGGCTGTCTCTTTCCGGAGCGCTCGCAGCTCCGGGTACCGCCGGCCGGACCCCGCTCAGGGGTGGAGCAGCTCGAACCCTGTGGCGGGATCGACCCGGCGCGTCGCGTCGCTCCCGGTGAGCTCGAAGATGACCGCCTCGGCGACCACCCAGGTCCGGACGCCGGTGCGGATGCAGCCGGCGGTCACCTGGTCGTCGCGGCCGAAGGCCGCGTGCAGGTGCAGCACCGGCCGGCCGCTCTCGTCCGGGAAGATGGTGCCCGCGCCCGCCATCTCGTGCACGTCGTGCAGCGCGCGCTCCATCGGCACGACCGGGCGGGCGCTGCCGTCCTCCGGCCCGGCGACGATGCGACTGCCCCTGCCGGCGCCGCCGAGGAGGATGACGGCGGCGCGCGCGATGCCTTCGACCCGCGCCGCCTCCTCGATGCACTCGTGTACCACGTCGCCGTCCTCCAGTCGGACGACCAGGACGCGACCGAGTTGTGCTGAGCTGTACTTCACCGCGGACCTCCCCGTGCCCGCCATCCTACCCCGGTGTCGCCGCCATGGCGCACGGCCCTGTGCCGCCGCTCCCGTCCGTCAACCTTGCTACACTCCGCCTCGTGACCTCGGCCTCCTCCCCCACCGGTCCCGCGGCGACGCCGCGCTCGGCTCGCGACCTGTTGCGCGAGGTCTTCGGTTTCGCCGAGTTCCGGCCACACCAGGAGGAGATCGTCGACCACCTCGTCGCCGGCGGCGACGCCTTCGTGCTCATGCCCACGGGCGGCGGCAAGTCGCTCTGCTACCAACTCCCCGCCCTGGTGCGGCCAGGCACCGTCGTCGTCGTCTCCCCGCTCATCTCGCTCATGAAGGACCAGGTCGATGCGATGCGGGCGGCCGGCGTCAGCGCCGCCGCCTACAACTCCTCGCTCGACCCTGACGAGGCGCGCAGCGTGCTGCGCGCCCTGCACGGGGGCGAGCTCGACCTGCTGTACGTCGCCCCCGAGACGCTGATGACCGACGGCTTCCTCCAGCGGCTCCAGGGCCTGGCCGCGGCGGGCAGCATAGACGGAGCGACGCCGGGCGAGGCTGCACCTTCGCTGCAGACGAGCGCCTCACCCGGCGTCGCCCTCTTCGCCATCGACGAAGCCCACTGCGTCAGCCAGTGGGGTCACGACTTCCGGCCGGAGTACGTGCAGCTGGGCCGGCTGCGCGAGCTCTTCCCCGGCGTGCCCATCATGGCCTGCACCGCCACGGCGGACCCCGAGACACGGGACGACGTGCGCCTCCGGCTCGGGCTGGCCGACGCCGCCGTGTTCGTCACCGGCTTCGACCGGCCCAACATCCGCTACACGGTCGTGGAGAAGCGAGAGCCGCTGCACCAGCTGCTGCGCTTTCTCGAAGGCCACGCAGAGGAGTCGGGCATCGTCTACTGCCTCTCGCGCAGGCGCACGGAGGAGGTCGCCGAGAAGCTGTCCGCGCACGGCGTGAGCGCCGCCGCCTACCACGCCGGATTGCCGGCGGACGAGCGGCGGCGCGTCCAGGACGCCTTCGCCCGCGACGACGTCAAGGTGGTGGTGGCCACCGTCGCCTTCGGCATGGGCATCGACAAGAGCAACGTCCGCTTCGTCGTACACCACGACTTGCCCAAGACCGTCGAGAGCTACTACCAGGAGAC
>DAIQNY010000277.1:0-3821 GCA_036788155.1 Actinomycetota bacterium
GCTTCGTCGTACACCACGACTTGCCCAAGACCGTCGAGAGCTACTACCAGGAGACGGGACGCGCCGGGCGCGACGGCCTTCCCGCCGAGGCGCTGCTGCTCTTCGGCCTCGGCGACGCCTCCGTCGTCCGCAGCCTCATCGAGGGCGGTGGCCGCAGCCAGAACGGCGACGCCGAGTTCGAGCGCGACCCCGAGCGCGTCCGCATCGAGCTCCACAAGCTCAACGCCATGGTCGGCTACGCCGACGGCCTCACGTGCCGCCGCGAGGCGCTGCTGGGCTACTTCGGCGAGCCGTACCCGGCGCCGTGCGGCAACTGCGACATCTGTCTCGACCCTCCAGAGGCGTTCGACGCCACGGAGCAGGCCCGCATGGCGCTCAGTTGCGTCTACAGGCTCTGGGAGCACGACGGGTTCGGCTACGGAGTCGGCTATGTCATCGACGTCCTGCGCGGGTCAGACAACGAGAAGATCCTCAGCCGCGGCCACGACGGCCTCAGCACCTGGGGCATCGGGGCCGACCTCAGCCGCGACCACTGGCAGAGCCTCATCCGCCAGCTCATCCACCGTGGTTATCTCGCGCAGGACATCGCGCGCTTCTCGGCGCTGCGGCTCACAGAGGCGGCGCGGCCGCTCCTGCGCGGCGAAGAGACGCTCGTCCTCGCCGTGCCGCGGACGCGCGTCCCCGGCAAGAGGCAGCGTCTGCGCGCCGAGCGCGCCGGCAGGGCAGCCGAGCTCGCCGGCCTGCCGGTGGACGAGGCGCTCTACGAGGCGCTGCGGGGCCTGCGCAAGCGTCTCGCCGACGAGCAGAACGTGCCGGCCTACGTGGTGTTCAGCGACGCCACGCTTGCGGAGATGGCGGCGCGCAGGCCGGGCACGTACACCGAACTGCTCGCCGTCAACGGCGTGGGACGGGCCAAGCTGGAGCGATATGCGGACGCGTTCCTGGCGGCGATCGCCGAGCACGCCTCCGGCCGCTCGGCCCCGGGCGCCCTGTTCTGACGGGGCGCCGCCCGGCTCCGCACACCGGCGCCTCACGACGGCTCAGCGCATGCCGGCGGCGTGGAACATCTCCGGCAGGCTCACCGCCTTGTAGCCGCGCGAGCGCAGGCCGCTCAGGATCGTCGGCAGGGCCTGCGCCGTCTGCGGCGTCAGGTGCATGCACACGATCGCACCCGGGTGAACGTGCGAGAGCACCCGGGAGGCGATCACGCCCGCTCCTGGCTGAGCCCAGTCCTGCGGGTCCACATCCCACAGGATGATGCGGTAGAAACCCGCTGCGGCCGACGCCGCCGTGGTGCTGCCGTTCATGTCGCCGTAGGGCGGACGGCAGTACGGCACGGGCGAACGGCCGGTCGCCTTCCACCAGGGAGCGGCGTTGCGCAGCCACTCACTCTGCACCTGGCTCGGGCTCTGCCGCGTCATCTGTGAATGTGTCCAGCCGTGGACGCCACAGGCGTGGCCCTCCTTCATCGTCCTCCTCGCGAGCGACGGACTCGAGGCCACGTACGGCCCCAGCGGGAAGAACGTTGCGTGGGCCTTGTACCGCTTGAGCGTGTTCAGGATGCTCGCCCAGGCGGCGTTGTTGCCGTCGTCGAACGTCAGCGCCACGACCTTGCCGGCGCCGCTCACCCGGCGCCAGACGCCGCCGCTCACCACGCGGTAGTTCCTGAAGGAGCGGCGGTTGCTCACGGTCTGATTGCCTGCCTCGTCGCGCAGCGTGAACTGGATCCGGTACACGCCGGGCACGAACCCCTTGCGGTTCTTGTAGCGCGGCGTGATCCGGACGGTGCGGGCTCCGGCAGTCCGCACGAGCCCGCTCTTGCTGACCGCGTGGTAGCCGTACTGGTCCGTCACCCTGTACGAGAGTGTCACGGGGCCGCTGCGCTCGTCGATGGTGAACCGGCAGGTGACGGGCGCGACGCGCCGGATGATGCCGGGCGACAGGCTCTTCCAGGCGAAGTGCGGCGGCCGTGTGTCGATCTTGACGGTCACCGACTGGGCGGCTTCCTGGTTCAGGCTGTTGTCGACGGAGTAGAAGTCCACCACGTGCTCGCCGTCGTTGGAGTGGTTCTTGGGAGCACGCACCTGGACCTCCGCGCCGATCTGCCACGCGCCGCCGTCCACCCGGTAGACGGTGGCCGCGACGCCGGAGAGATCGTCGGTCGCGGCGAAGCGCACGGTCGCCGTATCGTTGCGCCAGCGAGACCCCATGCCGCTGGCCGTCGTTATGGGCGGCGTCGTGTCGCCCGGCGACGGCGTGACCGTCGGCACGATGGTGGGCAACGCCTGCGGCGCGGAGACGACGGTCCCGGAGTCCGACGGCGGCTCTGGCGATGCCAGGGCGTGAGACGTCACGCTGATCACGCCCGGGATGGCGAGCGCGATCGCGACGGCGAGGATCAGTGCGTGGCGAAGCATGGCGGCCCCTTCACAGCGCGGCGGGGCCCGTCCCGCCGCGGACGAGGTTGTCTACCCGGTATGTCGACGGTTCTGGATGGGAGCTTGAATGCCTGCACGAGTGCCGCACGCCATGGGACGCAGCCTCGTCCGGATGAGGAGCGTCGGGCGAGGAGGCGCGTGGTAGCCTTGCGGGATGAGTGAGTTCACCTTCTTCGCGACCGTGCCCCGCGGCCTGGAATCGCTCCTGGCCGGCGAACTACGGGGCCTCGGCGCGGCGCACGTACGGCAGGCTCGCGCCGGCGTCTCCTTCTCCGGTTCTCTGGAGACGGCGTACCGCGTGTGTCTGTGGTCCCGGCTCGCCGTCCGCGTGCTGCTGCCCCTGACGAACGGCGCGGCCGGCGACGGAGACGAGCTGTACGCCACCGTGGGCGACGTCGACTGGGGCGAGCACCTCGGCCCGGACGAGACGCTGGCCGTGGACTTCACCGGCGTGAACCGGCGCATCCGGGACACGCGATACGGCGGCGTGCGCGTCAAGGATGCGATCGTCGACCAGGCACGCGAGAAGACCGGCGAGCGACCATCCGTGGACCCCCGGGCGCCCGACGTGCGCGTCAACGCGCACCTCGCGGGCGCCGACGTGACCATCTCGCTCGACCTCAGCGGCCAGAGCCTGCACCGGCGCGGGTACCGCGCGGACAGGGTGCAGGTCGAAGCGCCGCTCAAGGAGAACCTGGCCGCCGGCGTGCTGTCGTACGCGGCCTGGCCGAAGGTGGCCGCGGCGGGGGGCAGCCTGGTCGATCCGCTGTGCGGGTCGGGTACGCTGCCCATCGAGGCGGCCCTCATGGCGGCCGACGTCGCGCCGGGACTCCTGCGCGCGGAGGCCGATCCCGGCGCCGGACGAAAGGGTCGCTCCGGCAAGACGGCGCCGGCGTTCGGCTTCCTGCACTGGCGAGGGCACCAGGAGCAGTTGTGGCTCGACCTCGTCGCGGAGGCTCGCGACCGCCGTGCGGCAGGACTCAGGCGCCTCGCCGCGGCGCGTCCAGGCGTGTCCGTCCGGGGGTCCGACCGAGATGCCCGCGCCGTCGCGCTCGCCCGGGAGTGCGTACGCCGCGCGGGCCTGCACGGGCTGGTGGCGATCGACCACGTGGAGCTCACGCAGGTCCAGGCGCCGGCTGCGCAGGGCCTCGTCGCCACCAACGCTCCGTACGGCGAGCGGCTGGAGGAGACACAGGCCGAGGTCGTCTACCGCGACCTCGGCGAGAAGCTGCGCACGGAGTTCGCGGGCTGGAACGCGGCCCTCCTCGCCGGCAGCCGACGCCAGCTCGCCGCCGTCGGCCTGGCGCCGAAGCGTGAGACGGACCTGCGCAACGGCCCGCTCGATTGCGTGCTCGCGTACTTCGAAGCGGGAGCGGCGCCGAC
>DAIQNY010000278.1:0-3815 GCA_036788155.1 Actinomycetota bacterium
GACCGGCGCTCCGCTCGCCGTCGGTCCGGTCGACGGCGCCACGATCGCCGCAGGTCCGTTCGCCGGCGCCCCGCTCGCCGCAGGTCCGCTCGCCGGCGGGCGCTCCAGCGCCGGTGCGGCCGGCGGCACGTCTGTCCTGTCTTCCGGTGCTCTCATCGCTCTCGGCAGCACCATCGGCAGGAGGGGCCGCGGCCATGATTCTTCGCTCGCAGCCCGCCGTCCGGCATGCGTCTTCCCGCGGCCGCCGGGATTCGCTCCCCATGGCGCATGGGCGACTGTTCTATCCGGCCTCGCGGCAGGAGGGCCGAAGATGTGCGCAAAGCTTCTGCGCCTCCGAAAGCGGCGCGATCCCAGGGGGGATCACGTGAAGGTACTCATCGCGCACGGCGATGCGGTCTCGAGATACGCGCTCCGCGAGGTCGCGGAGGACCTCAGCGCCCTCGGGCTCAAGCCTGTGGAGTCGTCCGAGGGCGCGCAGACCATGGAGTTGCTCACCGGCGACGACGCACCGGCGCTCGCGGTCGTCGACTGGGACCTGCCCGGCGTGAGCGGCCCGGAGCTCTGCCGCCAGGTGCGGCGGCGCTGCGGCTCGCGCTCCCCCTACATCATCCTCATTGCCCCCGGCAGCGAGCAGGTGGACGAGGCCTTCGCCGCCGGCGCGAACGATTGCCTGCGCGCCTCCGCCACCGGGCACGAGCTGCAGGCGCGCATCGTCGCCGCGCGCCGTCTCGGCGCGCTCGCGTAGCCGTCCCCCTCGCGCCTCGGAGAGAAGACTCGACGACGGCGAAGAGGTCGCGAGCCGGCCGCCGTCAGATCGGAGACACGAGGCGCTGCCGGTCGGCCTTCCGCGGCATAAGATGCTCTCATCCGAACGGCCGCCGTTCCGCGCGATCTCGCGCGGCGGCCGTCGAGCGTGAGGAGTGGACGTGTCGATGACGCCAGCGGATCCCTTGAGCGCCGGCACAGCCGGTCTGCCCGTTGCCGGCGCGCGGGACGAGACGGCGGGCGAGAGGGGCCTGCCGGGCGAGGCGTGCCTGGCGGGCGATGCCCGTCCGGCGCTCGCCCATCGCTGGGTGTTCGTGCTCACCGTCGCCTTCCTCTGGACGGCGGCGGTCCTGCGCTCCGTCCTGGCATTCGACGGCCGGCAGCGGGTGCTGGTGCTCGCTCTGCTGGCCGCCTGGTTGGTCGTGGTCGTCGTCGAGCCGCCGGCTGTACGGCGCCGGCGAGCGTCGTTCGCGTGGTCGCTCGTCGCACAGGTGGTCCTGGTGGTCGTCCTGCTGACCCAATCGGACGCGAGCGACTATTTCGCAGTACTGTTCGCCGTCCCGACCATGCGGGCCATGGCACGCTGGCGGCCGCCCGCGGTCGCGGCGCTCATCGTCGTGTTCGCCATCGTCACCGGCGTCGGCCTTGCCGTCGAGTACGGCGCGGGTGCGCTGCCGCTGGTGGCGCTGTACGCGGCGACGAACGTGTTCTTCGCCGCGTACGCCTACGCCGCGCGACGCGCCGTCGCGGCCCGCAGGCGGAGTGAGGCGCTGGCCGCCGACCTCAGGGAGGCCAACCGGCGCCTGGAGAGGTCGGCGGAGCAGGCGGAGCTCCTGGGCGCGGCGCGAGAGCGGCAGAACCTCGCCCGAGATCTGCACGATTCGGTGACGCAGACGTTGTTCAGCATGACGCTCACCGCCCAGTCCGCGTTGCTGCTGCTGGAGCGCGACCCACGTGGTGTGGAGCCACAGCTCGACCAGCTCGACGAGCTCGCTCAGGCGGCTCGTGCCGAGCTCGCCGCGCTCGGCGCCGGCCCGGCGCCCGCGGCCGAGGCTGCGGGCGGACTCTCCGGCGCCCTCGCGCTTCACTGTGCGGAGCGCCTCCGGCGGGACGGGCTGGCGGTCGACCTCGAGATCGAGGACGCAGGGACGGTCCCGGCGGTGGAGGACGCAGGGACGGTCCCGGTGGCGGGCGGCGGCGGGGCGGTCGCGGCGGTGGGCGACGCCGATGCGGTCTCTGCCGAGGAGGAGCGTGCCCTGCTGCGCATCGCACAGGAGGCGTTGAACAACGTGGTCAAGCACGCGGGAGTCGGGCGGGCGACGGTGAAGCTCCGGCTGCGTCGCCCCTTGCGCCTCCTGGTCGAGGACCAGGGCTGCGGGTTCGAGCCGGGCGACGTCGAGGGCTCGGGGTTGGGGATCACGGGCATGCGGGAGCGCGCCGCAGAGAGAGGGTGGAGCGTCGCGGTGACCAGCAGCCCGGGCGCCGGGACGAGGGTGGTTGTCGAGGAGGACGCCGACGCCGAGCGCGGCGGCGACTGAGGGAGGGCCCGGACGTGACTGAGCAGGGACGCATCAGCGTGCTCATCGTGGACGATCATCAGGTGGTGCGACGGGGCCTGCGGACGTTCCTCGAGTTGCAGGACGACATCGAGGTGGCCGGTGAGGCGTGCGACGGGCTGCAGGGGGTCGAGCTGGCGGCACAGCTGGAGCCGGACGTGGTGCTCATGGATATCGTGATGCCGCAGCTGGACGGCATCGAGGCGACGCGCCGGATCAAGGCGCGCGCGCCGGGAACGGGGGTGATCGCCCTGACCAGCTTCGCCGGGGACGAGCAGGTGTTGCCCGTGCTCGAGGCCGGCGCGTCGAGCTACCTGCTCAAGGACGTCAGCCCGGAGGAACTCGTCGAGGCGATCCGGGCGGTCCACCGCGGCGAACCCCGACTGCACCCGGACGCGCTCCGCAAGGTGATGGAGGCGGCGATGGGACCGCGGGCGGGCGAGGCCCGCCCGCCGGCGGCCTCGCCGCCCACCGACCTCACGGAGCGCGAGCTCGAGGTCGTCGCTCTGGTCGCCCGGGGCATGAGCAACCGCGAGATCGCCGAGCGCTTCGTGATCAGCGAGAAGACCGTCAAGACCCACATCGGGCACATCCTCGCCAAGCTGGGTCTCAAGGACCGCACGCTCCTGGCCATCTACGCGCTGAAGCACGGGCTCGCCGGAGAGGAATCGCCCGGCGAGCCCGACTCCGGCGACCGGGGATAGAGGGATCGCGTGGCCGCGGAGGTCCATCCCGGGTCGCCGCCACGCCCGCTGGGCGTGGTCGCCATGCTCGCAGTGTGGGGTGCGGTCCTCGCCCGAGTACTGGGAGTGGCCGCGACCGGCGAGTGGGCGTTGTATCTCGCGGGGTTCGGCGTCTTCCTTGCGATCCTCCTCCTCGCGGTGCTGCGGCCGCTGCCGGCGCCATTGCTGCATGTGCTCACCGCCTTGCAGACGGCGATCGTGCTCGTGCTTCTGTCGGTGGACCCGGACCGCGACTTCGTCACGGTCCTGCTGGTGCTGCAGTGCTACCAGGCCGCCGTCGTGTTCGCCGCGGCGGCCAGGACCGTCTGGGTGGCCGTCCTCGTCGGTCTCATCGGCGGCTCGCTCGTGCTCGAGCTGGGCCTCGTGCGCGGGCTCGCGCTCGGGCTCGTCTCCATGGCGGCCGGCGTCGTGCTCGCGATGTACGTGGTCGCCAATCGCGAGCTCGACGCCGAGCGCGCCGCCGCGGAGCGCCTGGTGGAGGAGCTGCGGGCGGCCCAGGACCGGCTGCGGGACTACGCCGGGCAGGCGGACGAGCTGGCGGCGCTGGAGCAGCGGGCACGTGTCGCGGCCGAGCTGGACGCGTCGGTCTCGGGGACGCTCGAGGAAGCGCTCGCGGCCGGCGCGGCGGCCCGGGCCGCGCTCGCGCGGCCCGAGCAGGCCGCGCCGCAGCTCGAGCGCCTGCAGGAGCTGGCCAAGCAGGCGCTCGCCCAGATGCGCCGCATCATTACCGAGCTGCGGCCGACGCAGCCCT
>DAIQNY010000279.1:0-3728 GCA_036788155.1 Actinomycetota bacterium
TGTCTGCGTGCTCGTGGCGGAGGGCGACGGTAAGATCCTTGCAGTCAATCGCCGCCCTGGCCACCGTGGTGGAAGAGAGCCACATCCTCACGCGGCGCCAATCCGGGCTTGAGGAGCGCACCTGTCACCCGGAGGCCGGTGGCCTGCGCGCTCAAGACGCCGGCCCGGCCCCTTCTCCGCCCAAGTGTCTCACCTCGTCGCGATGCTCGTGTCGCGTCAACGGGTGAAGCGCGGCAGCCTTGAACGCGGCGGCGACCGGGCCCTCTACGGCGAGGCCGAGGTCCTCGAACGCCGCCCGGGTGATGAGAGCCGAGACCTCCAGGCCGCTGGCGTCGACATCGACGCGGAGCACGCGCCCGGAGGGCACGACTGCCTTGATCCGCCCCTCGAGGACGTTGCGCAAGCTGGCGCCACGCTTGTCGGGACGCTGCGAGAAGAGAACGACGTCCTCGGCAGCGATGGCGACCACGGCAGGCCCGTCCGGGGCGTCGGCACAGACGAGCTCGCCGCCCCCTTCGAGCACCAGCCGCGTGACTCCGTTCGGATCGTTGACGATACGCCCTGTCACGAACGTATCGAGGCCAAGGAAGGCTGCGAACGATGTCGTCGCCGGCCTGGCGAAGACGTCGATCACGGGACCGGTCTGGACCACGCTGCCGTTCTCGAGGTAGGTGACGACGTCGCCGACCGCGAGCGCCTCGTCGCGGTCGTGCGTGACCCAGATGACCGCCATCGATGAGGTCTCGAATATGCGCAGCAGCTCGTCGACCAGCGTACGACGGGTCGGCGGGTCGAGCGAGGCGAGGGGCTCGTCGAGGAACAGGACGGCGGGATCGACCGCCAGGGCTCGGGCGATGCTGACCCGGTGGGCCTCGCCGCCGGAGAGCTTGACCGGACGTCGCCCGGCCAGGTGCGCGACCCCGAGCAGGTCGAGCGCTTCTGCGCCGCGACGTCGTGCCTCGCTGCGAGAGACGCCCCGCAGCCGCAATCCGCTCTCGACGTTCGCCTGCACGGTCGTGTTGAGGAGGTGGGGGCTCTGAAAGACGGCGGCAGTGCCGCGCCTGAGTGCGAGGCGGTCGCGGCCTGTCCTGACCGGGACGTCGTGGAACACCAGTTCGCCGGTGGCCGGCTCGAGCCCGTTGAGGGCGCGCAGGAGCGTGCTCTTGCCGGCGCCGTTGGGGCCGAGCAGGACGTGGACCTCGCCGCCGCGCAGGGTGAGCTCGTCGACCGCGACGAGCGTCGCGCCGCCCCGGCGCACGCTCAGCCCCCGCACCCGCATGATCGGCGCGTGCGTCCTGGGCGCCTCGCTCACACTCGCCGTCCCTGCTGCTGGATCGCGGTGAGCACGAGATTGGTCGTGAAGGCGAGGGAGACGAGGATGATGGCGAGGGCGATCGCGGTGGGGAAGCGGCCCATGCGCGTCTCCTGGACGATCGCCCCGGTGAGCACCTGGGTCTGGCCCTTGATATTGCCGCCCACCATCATGACGGCGCCGACCTCGCTGATGACGCCGCCGAAGGCCGCCATGACGGTCGCAAGAAGGGCGACCCTGATCTCGCGCAGCTGGTAGAGGAACGCCTGCGACCGACCGGCGCCGAGCGCCGCGATCTGCTGCCGCAGGCCCACGTCCAGCTGCTGCAGCGCGGCCAGCGACAGGCCCGTCACGATCGGCAGGGCGATGATCACCTGGGCGATCACCATCGCCCAGTTGCTGTACAGGAGGCGGAACTGCCCCAGCGGTCCGCTGCGCGTGAGGAACAGGGCGACGAGCAGACCGACGACGACCGGGGGCGCCGCCATCCCCGTGTTGACGACTGTCACGGTCAGGCGGCGCCCCGGAAACGACGTCAGCGCGATGAGCCCGCCCAGGGGGATGCCGATGACGACGGCGATCGCGAGGGCGAGCCCCGAGACCCACAGGGAACGCAGGGCGATCTGGTAGAGCTCCGCGTCGCCTCCTAGAAGGAGGCGGACGGCCTCGACGAGGCCTTGCCAGAGCAGGTTCACCTGTCAGCGGCTTTCCGAGAGTCTCGAGCAGCCCTCCCGCTCAGTAGGTCTGGTACGTGCCGAGCGTGTCGGCGTAGGGACGGAAGAGAGGCTGCCCGAACTGCTCGGTGCCGTAGACCTCGAGCGCCTTCTGACAATCCTCGCTCACGAGGTAGGCGGCGAAGTTCTCCGCCGCGGCAGTGTTCACCGACGGGTTCTTGTCCTGGTTGAGGAGGATCACGGAGTAGGTGTTCTGCAGGTCGGCGCTCTCGGGCGAGAGCGGCACGAGGTCGAGCGTGTCCTGCTGGGCCAGGAACGTACCGGTGTCGGTCAGGGTGTAGCCCTGTTTCTCGCTCGCGACGCGCAGCGTGTCACCCATGCCCTGCCCTGTGCTCAGATACCAGTCGCCGGACGGCTCGATGCCGGCCGCCTCCCAGATCTTGAGCTCCTTGCTGTTCGTCCCCGACTCATCGCCGCGGGAGACGAAGACAGACTCGCTCGCGGCGATTGCCGCGAGGCTTTCGGCCGCCGTCTCGGTCTTGGCGATGCCGGCGGGATCATCTTCGGGGCCGACGATGATGAAGTAATTGTAGGCGAACTGCAGGCGCATCGTCCCGTTCCCCGCGTCCATGAACTCCTGTTCGGCGGCGGGAGAGTGCACGGTGAGCACGTCGGCGTCGCCCCGCTCCGCCATGGCGATTGCCTCGCCCGACCCGACGGCGACGACCTTGACGGTCACATCGGGTGCAATCTCGGCGTAGGCAGGGAGCACCACGTCCTCGAAGAGGCCGGAGTCGTTGAGGCTAGTCGTTGTCGCGACGACGAGCTGATCGCGCGCGACGGTCGCCTGTGCGGGCTCGTCGGACCCGGAGCCGCAGCCGCTGATGAGCGGCAGCGCGATGACTGCTAGAAGGGCCAGCACCGCAAGCGCGAGCAGGCCATGGGAACGTAGCGTCTTGATCATGTCGTCTCCGTTCTGTCGTGCGGGACATTCCGCCTGCTCCCCGACCACTCGGGTTCCCGGCACGACGACACGGCCCTACGACGCACTGAGGCCCGCCGAACTCGCGAGCGAGCCTTGTCCATCGCTCTCCTTTCCGCGCTGGGAGGCGCAGCCGTTTCCCGCTGCACCCTGACGGCCCGGCTCCGTAGGCGACGCGCGCCCATAGGACTCCGGTGCTCGGAGAAGCGTGGTCCATGCTAAGGGAAGACTTAGGGTCTCGGCAAGCCGATGCCGATCGAGATCTGCCGTCCGAGTCGAGTGCGTCGAGAAGGGGGTGCCGTGCTCATGCCTTGGCTGTGCCGACGAACGGGTCGGGACCGGCGGTGGCCGATCCGCCGCCGTGGGCACACGCTGTGAGAGACGGCACCACGAGGCTAGGAGCGTGCCAATGACAGATCGTGAGCGGCGCCGCTCGTCAGGCGTTCCGTTCACGAAGCGCCACTTGCCCGAGACCCTTGAGGCGCGCCCCCAGCGGCCCGGGGAGGGGCGAAGACGCACCTTTGTACAGGCATTGTCTCCATGACGTGCCGAGCACAGGGATCGGACCGAGGCGGGGTTGCGACCCAAGCGACCGAGGCGATAGAAGGCTCATCTATGACGTGGGGTTGCACGTGTGGTTGCGGGACGCCAATTCCTGCGTCGCTTCGTCTCTTGCGTCTTAAGGCGATGATTGGGCGTGCTCCACGCCGTGCAAAGGCGGCGCTCTCCCAACTGAGCTAGCGGCCCACGAGGGGACCCA
>DAIQNY010000280.1:0-3723 GCA_036788155.1 Actinomycetota bacterium
GCAGGCCCAGCTGGAGGCTATGCGCCGCCGCGAAGAGCGCGAGGCGCGGCGGCGCCGCGACCGCGAGCGCGACGAGGCTTGGCGCCGAGGCGACGGGTCCGGCGGCGGGGGCGTCTGAGCGTGGCCCGCATCGCCCAGAGCAGCATCGATCAGGTGGTGGCCACGGCCGACATCGTCGAGGTGGTGAGCCAGTACACCGAGCTGCGCAAGGCCGGCGCGAACTACAGTGGACGCTGCCCCTTCCACGAAGAGCGCACGCCGTCGTTCTCGGTCAATCCCACGGAGAAGCTGTACTACTGCTTCGGCTGCGGCGCCGGTGGCAACCTCATCGGGTTCGTGATGGCCAGGGAGAACATGGATTTCCCCGAGGCCGTGGAGTACCTGGCCGACAAGTTCGGCATCGCGCTCGAGTACGAGGAGTCGAGCGCTCGCGGCGACGCCGAGCGGCGGCGCCGCGAGCGCCTGCGGGCCCTGCTCGAGGACGCGACCGGCTACTACGAGCGCGTCCTCTGGACTTCGCCGGCGGCGGCGCCCGCCCGCGAGTACCTCACGGGGCGCGGCCTCTCGGAGCAGGTCTGCCGCGCCTTCCGCGTCGGCTACAGTCTGCCGGGGTGGGAGCGTCTCCGCGACGGCGCCCTCGCGAAGGGCTTCAGCGAACAGGATCTGCTGGACGTCGGGCTCGTGATCCCGGGCAAGCGCGGCCGCCCCTACGATCGCTTCCGCGGCCGCATCATGTTCCCGCTCGGCGACGAGCGCGGGCGCACCCTGGGCTTCGGCGCCCGCACCATGGGTGACGAGAAGCCCAAGTACCTCAACTCGCCGGAGACGCCGCTCTACCACAAGAGCGAGGCCCTGTTCGGCCTCGACAAGGCCAAGACGGCGGCTCGCCAGGAGGACCGGGTCTACGTGGTCGAGGGCTACACGGACGTCCTGGCGCTCGCTCAGGCCGGCGTGGTCAACGTCGTCGCCAGCATGGGCACGGCGCTCACGGAGCAACAACTCGATCGGCTTCGCAGGCTCACGCGCACCGTGTATCTCTGTTACGACGCCGACGCCGCCGGCGTCGGCGCCATGCAACGGGCGCTCGCGCTCGGCCGCCGGATGGGTCTGGCGCTGCACGTGGTGCGGATCCCGGATGGCCTGGACCCCGCCGACTACGTGCTGTCGGGCGCCGGCGGGGATGGTTTCCGCACGCTTGCGGACCACGCGGAGACGCTGCTACAATTCCACGTCCGCTTGGCGCTGACCGATCCCGAGACCGCACGACCCGAGGGTCGCGTCCGAGTTTTCGGTCGTCTCCAGGCAATGCTGGCACAGGCTTCTGAGCTGGAGTACGACGATTCGGTTCGCCAGATTGCCGAGGGACTGTCGCTCTCCGAGGCAAACGTCCGAACGTTGCTTCGCCAGACGGAAGCCGGCATACGGACGAGGCGGCGCATCGCGTCCGCCGACACCTTGGAGCAACTGGAATCCCGAGGACTGACCGATGCGCCGGCCGTGCGACAGGCAGGTGGCGGGCGGGAGCTCGAAGTCAGGTTCCTCGCCGGGTGTCTGGCGCGGCCGGAGGCAGGCCGCGAGGCCATCGCGAGCGTCGATGAGAGCTTCTTCGCCACCGCGGAGACGCGCGGCGCCCTCGGCCGCGTCAAGGAGCGGCTGGCGGCCGGCGCCGACGGCGTCGCCTCGCCGGCCGGCGACCAGGAGACAGCGGACGGGGGTGCGGAGGCGCTCGCCGAGGTCATCGTCCGCGCCGGGCGGGAGCGGTTCACCGCGACCGTCGTGGAAGAACTGTTCCTGCGCCTGCAGGAGGCGCAGGTGAGCCGGCTCATCGCCCGGCTCAAGCTGCAGATGAAGGGTGACGACACAGGTGGGGAGGGTGAGGAACTCGCGAGACTGGAGGGCGTGCGCCGCCGCCTGCGTGAGGCGCTCCGCGCCATCCCCGTGGAGGACGACTCCGGACAACGGTGAGGACGAGTGACGTGACCGACGCCGCCCACGACCGCAACAAGCCGGCCGCCGAAGCCGCCGAACTGAGCATCGACGAGGTCCGGCTGCTCGTCGACGAAGGACACGAGCAGGGGTACCTGGCCGGCGACCACATCGCCGACGTGCTCAAGGACGTCGATCTCTCGCCGGATCAGATCGACGGCATCTACAACCTGTTCGCCGACCTCGGCATCGACATCCTCGAGGGCGAGACCGCCGGCGAGGACGGCGGCGACGCCAAACCCGAAGAAGAGGTCATCCCCAAGCTCGACCTCTCCGTCAAGACGCCCACCAACGACCCGGTGCGTATGTACCTCAAGGAGATCGGCAAGGTCCCCCTGCTCACCGCCGAGGAGGAGGTCTCCCTCGCCAAGCGCATCGAACGGCGCGACATGGACGCCAAGCGCAAGCTCATCGAGGCGAACCTGCGCCTCGTGGTCTCCATCGCCAAACGCTACGTGGGCCGCGGCATGCTGTTCCTTGATCTCATCCAGGAAGGCAACCTGGGCCTCATCCGCGCGGTCGAGAAGTTCGACTACCGCAAGGGCTACAAGTTCAGCACCTACGCCACCTGGTGGATCCGTCAGGCCATCACCCGCGCCATCGCCGACCAGGCGCGCACCATCCGTATCCCGGTGCACATGGTCGAGACCATCAACAAGCTCATACGGGTGCAGCGCCAGCTGCTGCAGGACATGGGCCGGGAGCCCACGCCTGAGGAAATCGCGGCCGAGATGGGTACAACTCCACAGAAGGTACGTGAGATCCTCAAGATCAGCCAGGAACCGGTGAGCCTCGAGACGCCTATCGGTGAGGAAGAGGACTCGCAGCTGGGCGACTTCATCGAGGACGAGGACGCCACCATGCCGGTCGAGGCCGTGAGCGAGATCATGCAGAAGGAGGAGCTGAGCACGGTGCTCGGCACGCTCACGCACCGTGAACGCAAGGTCATCGAGCTGCGTTTCGGACTCAAGGGAGAGCACCCGAGGACGCTTGAGGAGGTAGGGCAGAAGTTCGGTGTCACGCGCGAGCGGATCCGGCAGATCGAGGCGAAGACGCTGGCCAAGCTCAAGGCGTACCGCGACTCTCAGCGACTCCGCGACTTCCTCGACTGAAGAGTACGAAGCGAGCTCCGAGTGAGGGGGCACGCGGGAGCACCTCACAGCGATACGCCGCGCAAGGGAAGCCGGCGTCGACCACGAAAGACGACCGCGGAGCAGGGAGCGGGGCGGCCGGGCCGCACCGCTCCCGACGCCGCTGCAGAAGGAGCAGTGAGAACTCAGTGACAGAGTCAGCAGCAGATCGTCAGCCTGACGACAGCATCCTCAGCACGGTGGAGGAGGTCCGCACGCTGCTCGACGAGGGCAGGGAGCAGGGCTACCTCTCGGCTGAGCACATCCTGGAGGTCCTGGCCGACGTCGACCTCACGCCGGAGCAGATCGACGACGTCTACGTCGCCTTCCACGACCTCGGCATCGACGTCGTCGGCGCCGACGGCGTCCACCATACGCACAGCGGCGCCCAGGGCAACGGCGAACAGGAGCAGGAGGGCGAGACGAGCGAGACCAAGCTCGACCTCTCCATCAAGACGGCCAGCAACGACCCCGTGCGCATGTACCTGCGCGAGATCGGCAAGGTGCCGCTGCTCACCGCCGAACAGGAGGTCTCGCTCGCCAAGCGCATCGAGCGCGGCGACATGGAGGCCAAGAACCAGCTCATCCAGGCCAACCTGCGCCTCGT
>DAIQNY010000281.1:0-3717 GCA_036788155.1 Actinomycetota bacterium
TTCATCTCGGTGGTCCCCGAGGCATGACCTGAGGCCGGCTCCGCCGGCCTCTCCACCGGCATGCTCGACAGGGCCAGCATCTGCGTGCGCGGCGGTCGCGGCGGCAACGGCTCCATGAGCTTCCGCCGGGAGAAGTACGTGCCAAAGGGCGGTCCCGACGGCGGCGACGGCGCGTCCGGCGGCGACGTCGTGCTCGTCGCGACGCGCCAGGTGCACGACCTCTCGCACTTTCGCCACAAGCACCACTTCCGCGCCGCCAACGGCGGCGCGGGCCGCGGCGGCAACAGGCGCGGGGCGGAGGGGCCGGAGTTGCTCGTCGAGGTCCCCGTGGGCACCGAGGTGCACCACCAGGACGGAGAGGTCCTCGGCGATCTCGTCCGCGAGGGCCAGCGTCTGCTCGTGGCGCGCGGGGGAGAGGGCGGGCGCGGCAACGTGAACTTCAAGAGCTCCACCCGCCAGGCGCCGCGCTTCGCGGAGAAGGGCCTGGACGGCGAGGAGTTGTGGCTCACGCTGTCGCTCAAGCTCCTCGCCGATGTCGGTCTGGTCGGGCTTCCCAACGCGGGCAAGTCGTCGCTGCTGGCCGCGCTGACCAGGGCGAAGCCCAAGGTCGCGGCCTACCCGTTCACGACCATCGAGCCCAATCTGGGCGTGCTGCAGCTCGACCGGGGCCCGGTCGTCCTCGCCGACATCCCCGGGCTCATCGAGGGCGCCAGCGAGGGGGCCGGACTCGGTCACCGGTTCCTGGCGCACATCGAGCGTACCGCCGCGGTCGTGTACGTGCTCGACGGCGGCGACGGCCCCGGCGCCTGGCCCGCTGCGCTGCGCACGGTCAGGGCGGAGCTCGGCGCCTTCCGCACAGAGCTGCTCGAGCGGCCGTCCCTCGTCGTGGTGAACAAGGCAGACCTTCTGGACGCCGCCGCGGTCGAGGAGGCCGAGGCGTTCCTGGACGCGCTCGGGTGGACGGCGGACGGGATCGTGACGTCGGCGGAGGACGGACGCGGACTGGATGACCTTGCCGAGCGCCTCGGCGTGCTGGTGTCGGACGCCCACGCAGCAGCGACCGAGGCGGCCGCGGGGCCGGTCGAGGTGCTGCGTCCCGGCGCCGACAGGCTCGAAGCGTTCACCATCGACCGTATGGACAAGGCCTACGTGGTCCACGGCAGGCAGCTCGAGCGCCTCTTCGCCAAGGCAGACCTCGACAACGAGGACGCCGTCGCGTATCTGCAGGAGGTGGTGGAGCGCGCCGGACTCAACGACGCGCTCCGGCGCGCCGGCGCCCGCCCGGGCGACACGGTGATCGTCGGCGAGTCCGAGTTCGAGTTCGCGTGACGGCGCCCGCGAGCCCGCCGGCCCCTTTGCTACAATCCCCGCCGTGAAGACGATAGTCGTCAAGGTCGGCTCCAGCACGGTCGCCGACGACCATCTGCGCCTACGCCGCCGCCTCCTCGCCGGCCTCGTCTCGGACATCGCCGGCCTGGTGCACGGGGGGCGGCGCGTCGTGCTGGTGTCCAGCGGCGCCATCGCCTGCGGACAGCACGTGCTGGGCGTCAAGGAGCGCCCGCGCCAGGTGCCGGCGCTGCAGGCGGCCTCGGCCGTGGGTCAGGGTCGCCTGTTCGCCCACTACGAGCGCCTGTTCGGCGACCACGAGCTGACGGCGGCGCAGGTCCTGCTCACGAGCGAGGACTTCAACCGTCGCTCGAGCTACGTCAACGCCCGCAACACGCTGCGCCGGCTGCTCTCGTGGGGCGTCGTGCCAGTCGTGAACGAGAACGACACCACGGCCACGGACGAGATCCGGTTCGGCGACAACGACGTGCTCGCCGCGCAGGTCGCCATCATGCTGCGCGCCGACCATCTGGTGCTGCTCACCGACCAGGATGGCCTGTACACCGCCGACCCGCGCAGGGACGGGTCTGCGGAGCTGGTGCGCCGGGTCACGGACCCGGCGCAACTCGCCGCGCTCCAGGTCGGGGACGCCTCGCGGCGCGGCGCCGGCGGCATGCGCGGCAAGACGGCCGCGGCCCTCATGGCCGCGGCCGCAGACGTGCGCACCGTCATCGCCAACGGTTCGATGCCCGGCGTGCTTTCCGCGGCGGTCACCGGTACGGACGTCGGCACGCACGTGCTCGCTCGGGCGACCAGCGCGTCGGCCTTCAAGCTGTGGCTGCGCTATGCCAAGCCAGTGCGTGGTACGCTGGACGTCGATGCCGGGGCCGCGCGTGCCCTTGCGCAGGGGGGGAGCAGCCTGCTTCCCGTGGGTGTCGCCGCCGTACACGGCTCGTTCCTGGCAGGAGACGCCGTGGCCATCGTCGGTCCGTCGGGCGAGGAGGTGGCCCGGGGGCTCAGCACGATGAGCGCCCGCGACCTGCGCCGGGTCCGGGGTCTGCGCACCGACGAGCTGCGAGCGGTGAGTCCGCATCTGGAGGACGAGGTCGTGCACCGGGACTGCCTGGTGCTGATCGGCGAGGAGGCAGGATGAAGGTCGAGCAGACGTGCGCCGAGGCACAGCGGGCGTCCCGCGTGCTCTCCGGCCTGCCGAGGGCGCGTAAGGACGAGGCGCTGCGGGCAGTGGCCGACGCGCTCAGGCGTCGGTCGGCCGAGATCCTGGCGGAGAACGAAGAGGACGTCCGCCTGGCTCGCGAGAACCGCCTGGCCGACGCACTGGTCGACCGGTTGCTCCTGGACGAGGACCGGCTGGCCGAGGTCGCGGCCGCCGTCCTCGAGGTCGCCGCGCTGCCCGATCCCATCGGCCAGCTGGTCGACGGCTGGCGGCTCGACAACGGCGTCGAGCTGCGGCGGGTCCGCGTCCCGCTGGGCGTCATCGCGGTCATCTACGAGGCGCGCCCCAACGTCACTGTCGACGCGGCGGCCCTGTGTCTCAAGTCGGGCAACGCCGTCGTCCTGCGGGGCGGCAGCGCCGCCCTGCACTCCAACCGCATCCTCGCAGAGGTCGTGCAGGGCGCGGTCATCGAGACGGGTCTGCCAAAGGAGGCGGTCTCCTACCTCGGACCGGACCGCAAGGAGCTGACCGAGCTCCTCAAACAGCGCAAGTACGTGGACCTCGTCATCCCCCGCGGTGGGGAGGACCTGAAGGAGTACCTCCTCGAGCACAGCAAGGTACCGGTGATCTACGCGGCCGGCGGCAACTGCCACGTCTATGTGGACGCGGCCGCCGACCTCGACAAGGCGCTGCCGATCCTCGTCAACGCCAAGTGCCAGCGTCCGGGCGTCTGCAACGCCGCCGAGACGCTTCTGGTGCACCACGACGTTGCGGCGGCCTTCTTGCCGCGCGCCGCGGAAGAGCTCAAGCGGCGCGGCGTCGAGCTCGTCGTCGACAAGACGGCCGGCGACATCATCGGCGACCCATCGCTGAAGCGCTCCAACAAGACGCACTACGACAGCGAGTTCCTTGCGCTCAAGCTGGCGGTTCGCGTGGTGACCTCGCTGGACGAGGCTCTCGACCACATCGCCACCTACGGCACGCGGCACTCGGAGGCCATCGTCACCGAGGACCTCGCGGCCGCGCGCCGCTTCACGGCGCAGGTCGATGCCGCCTGCGTCTACGTCAATGCGTCCACCCGCTTCACGGACGGGGGCCAGTTCGGCCTGGGCGCCGAGATGGGCATCTCGACCCAGAAGCTGCACGTACGCGGCCCCATCGCGCTGCAGGAGCTCACCTGCATCAAGTACGAGCTGTGGGGCGACGGGCAGGTGAGG
>DAIQNY010000282.1:0-3636 GCA_036788155.1 Actinomycetota bacterium
CCGGTCCCCCGGCCGCGGCCCCAGCGTTGGCCGCCGCTCCCACGGCCGCGGCCTCAGCGTCGGGCGCCGGTCCCGCGGCCGCGGCCTCAGCACCGCGGACGCCGGTCCCCCGGCGCCCCGGTCAATCCTTCCTCGCCCGGCGCAATGCGTTGTCAGAACGGGCAACGAGGGTGCCGTTGCCTCTCAAGTATCCAGCCCTTCTGGGCGATACACCAAGCATGGGAGCGATGTACACCACGCCGATCACGAGGAACCGGTTCTCCCAGGAGCGGTTCCCCACGGCCTTGAAGGGTCTGATGGACGAGCGCCAGCTCAGCTACCGCCAGCTGGCGTACAAGACCAAGCTCTCGGCCGGGTACCTCAACCACCTCACCAAGGGGACGAGACCGGTGCCGGCCGACCCCGTGATCGCGGTGATCGCCGAGGCGCTGCACGTGGAGCCTGACTTCTTCCTCGAGTACCGCCTGCGGCAGATCGCGGACGTCCTCGACGGCTCGCCGGCGCTCGCCGACAAGCTCTATGCCATCCTCCTGCGGCGCCAGCCGGTGCCGGAGGACATCGCAGAATCGCTGCGCGCCACCGGCAACGGCGGCAACGGCGGTAACGGCCACGGCTCGCGGGCGTCCGCCGCCGTCGGCTTCTGACCAGAGCAGCCTTCCGCCCCGGATACCAGCCTCACGCCGCCTTCTTGCGACGCTGCTTTGCCTCCTCCGAACGCTCGCGCTTCGCTATCGCCTCGACGAGTTCTTCCTTGTTCATCCTGCTGCGACCGCTGATCCCGAGGTCCCTGGCGCGCTCCTCGAACTCCTTCTTGGTGTGCCCGTGGAAGTCGATGCCGCCGTACGTCTTGCCCTCGCCGCGCCGCGCCTCGTCGGCCGACTTCTCGGCGCGCGGGTCGGACGGCCCCTTCTCGCCCTTGGGCTCCCAGTGGTCGCCCTTCTTCTCGTGCGTGTGCTTCAGCGCCGAGAAGGCGGTGCGGTGCGCCCGCTCGCCGTCGCCGTAGCTCTCCACGGCGCTGTCGTGGGCCTCTTTCCAGGTGCGCTGCGCCTTCTTGTCGGAGCGGGCGATCGTCGACGGGATCTCGGTGTCCCCGCCGCCCGCGCTTCCCTTCTGCGTGTCCTTGCTCTTGGGCAACTGCGTCACATCCCTTCGTGCCGGCTCGTGGACGGGTCTTCCTTCTCCTTCCCGGCTGGGTGAAGTGCCGTCAGTGCACCGTCCGGCCGCAGAGGCGGGCCCACGCGCGGCGGGCCGCGGCGGTCAGTCCTGCGGCGGGCGAGGGTAGAAGGCGGCGAGCAGTATCGGAGCCGCCGCCGCGAACGGCAGGACGATCCAGGCGGGGTCCACGTCGTAGGGCTCGTCGTGGAAGAGGAGGCGGACGGCGATCGCCAGGGCGGCCAGCGCGGTGAACGCGATGAGCACCTGGATCACGACGCGGTTGCGCCACGGGTCGCGGGCGGCACGCACTGCGCCCCACGCGAGCGCGAGGAGGGCGGCGGCGAGGATCCTGCCGGACGTCGTGCCCGCCAGCTCACCCGTCCCGGGGACGTTGAGCAGCAGGGGCACGACGACCGCGAGGCTCGCCGCCGCATAGAGCGCGAGCAGCACCCGCGCCACGCCGTTTCTCCGATCCACCTCAGTCCCCCCGGCCGCTCTCACGTGTCTGGCCCATCGTAGCCTCCTGGGGCGCGGAGCGGGCGTCGACGTACGCGCCGAACGGCCGCCCAGTAAAGGAAACCGCCGCACCCGCCGAGAACTCCTGTGTGGCCGGCGAAAGGCGCTGATGGGGATGAGGTCCCCTTCGTCTGTCCCCGTTTCGCCGGTCGCGTCACGGCCGCCACGCGTGCTCGCATGTTGTGGCGGTCGTCTTTCGTCCGCCGCCCTGCGGGTCCAAACCCTCCCGCGCCCTCTGCGCTCCTGACGACCACGGTGTAGGTCGCGCGTCAGTCGCCTACGTCGACCGTACGCCCGGCGCAACGGCGAAGCTCACCGGTTCGGCCTGGTGCGGTGGGTACTATCGAGAGGGGACTGGGGGAGAGGCGTGCCGACGACGCAGGACAAGCTGCCGTACTACAGCCGGTTCGAGGTGCTCACCGAGGCGAAACCTGCGTGGGCAGTCGACCGAAGGGCCGTGCTGTTCCACTTCGACGGCCTGTGCTTCTGGCGGCGGCCGTGTGGCGCCGCCGCCTTCAAGCGCATCACGTCCTGGCAGGCGCCCCGCTACGGCTGGTTCCACAGGGTGGACTGCGCCTGCCCGCTGTGCGCAAGCGAGAGCCGGAGCCGTCGAGCCGCCTGAGAGTGCGCGCCGCGGGAGCGGGCACCAGAATGGCCGGCGCGGGGGAGCACGGTGGTGTAAGGAACACTCGAGCTACGTGGACACGACAGACCGCGTGGCCTTGTCAGCGGCACTCGTATCGAGTATGAAGCGTGAGACCTGTTGACTGGATTCCGAGGAGACACACATGTGGGGACTGGCGTGGTTCTGGTGGCTGCTCATCGTCGTCTTGTGGGTGATCTTCATCTACTTCACCTTCGCACTTGCGGCGAGCAAGGGTCGTAGTCCGTTTCTCTGGGTCATCCTCGCGATCTTCTTTCCACTGATCACTATCATCGTCTTGCTGCTGCTGCCGCCCACAGACCGGGCTGCCGGCGTCTAGGCGCGTCGCTCGCACCATTCGGCCCCGGAGCGCAACGGTGCTCCGGGGCCTCTTGGCTTTCTGGGGCCATTGTCACCCGCGGGCGAGCCTAACGGCCTTGTACGGGTCTCAGGAACCGCTGTCGTGTCTCGCGACCGGTGCGCTACGGCGTGCCGATGTGGCCGGACTGGTGATCGCAGACCAACTCGGGCATGTGGAACGGCAGTCACGGACCGCACACACGGCCACGCTAGTGCAGGAGCACGCGGCGGCGCTCGTGGCCCAGTCAGTCAAGCGAACAAGAGGAGGTGCAGCGGAGCGCAGTGGGAGCGAATCGGGACAGAGAAACACTCTCCGAGGAGTATCGTAGATTGGTCCGCCAGAGGAAGCCCCTGCAAAGTAAATGGTCGGCGTGGCCAGATTTGAACTGGCGACCCCTAGTCCCCCAGACTAGTGCGCTAACCAGGCTGCGCCACACGCCGACCGTACAGCGGGCATTCTAGCACAAGGCCCGGGAGGCGCTGGAGCGCCGCCGCTCCGGTACCGCCGGCGGCGGGGAGGAGACCGCGCCTGCTACACTCCGGGTCATGGAGCAAGCCACGCCGACAGGACTCATCCGCCACGTGCCCAACGCCCTCACGGTGCTGCGCCTCTGCGCGCTGCCGGTCATCGTGTACCTGTACAGCTTCGATGCGCCCGGCGCGAGCTGGACGACGGCCACGCTGATCCTGTTCGCCGCCCTCAGTGACGTGGCCGACGGCTACATCGCCCGGCACTACCACGTGCAGAGCGAGTTCGGCCGCTGGGTGGACCCGGTCGTCGACCGCGTCTTCTTCTTCGTCATCGTCGCGATGCTCTGGTACTTCGGCACCCTCCCGTGGCTCGCCGTGCTGCCGCTGCTGATCCGCGACGGCATCATCCTGCTGCTGGCGCTGCCGACCCGCGTCTACACCAGCGAGAAGCCGCAGATCACGCGCTGGTCCAAGTTCGGCAACTTCGTGCT
>DAIQNY010000283.1:0-3611 GCA_036788155.1 Actinomycetota bacterium
CAGGAGGAGCAGGCCGAGATCCGCGGCCGCGACCTCGTCACCGGTCTGCCCAAGACCATCGTGCTCTCCTCCGAGGAGGTCCGCACGGCGCTCGAGGAGCCCACACAGGCCATCATCGACGCCATCAAGGCGACTCTCGACAAGACGCCGCCGGAGCTGGCCAGCGACATCATGGACCGCGGCATTATGCTGGCCGGCGGAGGCTCGCTCCTCCAGGGACTCGCAGAGCGTCTGCGCGACGAGACACAGATGCCGGTGCACGTCGCCGAATCTCCGCTCACCTGCGTGGCCGTGGGCTCGGGCAAGTACCTCGAGGAGTTCGATGTCCTGGTCAAGAGCAAGCGCAACTCCCGGCCGCGGGGCCGGTAGTCCCACCCCTCGCTGATCCATGAATCGCCGGTCTGTCCTCCGGCGGCGGATCGTCGTGGCAGTCCTGCTGCTGCTGTCGGTCGCGCTGCTCACGGCCTACTTCCGCGAGTCCGACAGCGGCGTGGCGCACAAGGTGCAGGACGGCGTGCTCGCCGTGGTCTCGCCGCTGCAGAGCGGCACCGCCACCCTCACCAAGCCGTTCCGCGACGCCTGAAACTGGGTCGGCGACCTGTTCAGCGCCAAGTCCGAGAACAAGGCGCTGAAGGACGAGGTGCGGCAACTGCGTGCGGCCGTCGCCGAAGAGCTCGCGACGCGGGCGGAGAACGAGCAGCTGCGCGCCCTCCTCGCGTTCCAGGAGGACCGCGTCTTCCCCAAGGGCGCACAGCTGGTGACGGCGCGGGTGATCGCGCGCTCGACCAGCGCCTGGTACTCAACGGCGACCATCAACGCCGGGAGCTCCGACGGCGTCGAGGTCTACGACCCCGTGGTCAACGGGCAGGGGCTCGTGGGCCGCGTCACCAAGGTCAATCTGAACGCGGCCCAGGTCATGCTCGTCACTGACCAGCAGAGCTTCGTCGACGCCATGATCGAACCCGGCGGCGAGACGGGAAGCGCGCAGGGCATCGTGAGCGGCAGCGTGACCGGCGACATCACGCTCGATTACGTGGACAAGAACGAGAAGGTCGAGGCAGGACAGTACGTGGTGACGTCCGGACGCAACGGGTCTGTGTTCGTCAAGGGCATCCCCATCGGACAGGTCGAGAGCGTCGGGCGGCAGGATGTCGAGCTGTACCAGTCCATCGCCGTCAAGCCGTTCGTGGACTTCCGCAAGCTCGACATCGTAGCGGTGATCACCCGGTGAGCCTCGTGCGCCCTGCGGTGCAGAACGACGAGCGGTCCTGGCCGACCACGGGAGAGATCGTCCGGCTCGCCGTGGTGCTCGTCGCCGCGGTGCTGCTGCAGACGGCGGTGGCGCCGCACCTGCGTCTGCTCGGCGCCAACCCGGACTTCGCCCTCATCGCGGTCGTCTGCGTGGCGCTGGTCAAGGGCTCCGAGACAGGCGCGGTGTTCGGGTTCCTCACCGGTATGCTGACGGCTGTCGCGCTCATGGAGCCTTTCGGCCTGAGCGCGTTCGTGTTCGTGCTCGTGGGCTTCTTCGCCGGCCGGTACGCCGAGACGGCGGACCTGCCGGCCGGCCTCGCCCCGCTGCTCACGGTGTTCGCCGCCACCCTGCTGGCGAACCTCTTGTTCGCTCTCGCGCAGTTCCTCCTCGGACGGGAGGTGCCGCTGAGCTTCTTCTTCGGCAGGGTGCTCCTGCCGTCGCTCGTCTTCAACACGCTGCTGGCCGCGCCGCTCTACGTCCTGGTCCGGCTGTGGCTGCAGGGAAAGGCAGGGCTCCGTGCCGCTGCTCGGTAGCGACCCGGCGCGCCGCGACCGGCCCATCCGCACCGGCCGCCGCGACAAGCCGATCATCCAGCTGCCCTCCGTCGCCCTGCGCGTGGCGGTGATCGTGGGCATCGCGGGAGTGCTGTTCGGCGTCGTCTTCTTCCGTCTCTGGTTCCTGCAGATCCTGAGCGGCGAGGAGTTCGTCGCGCGCGCCAACGACAACCGCCTCAAGGAGGTCAAGATCGTCGCGCCGCGCGGCAACATCGTCGACCGTCGTGGGGAGGTGATCGTGGACAATCGCCCGGGCCTGGCCGTCGGCGTGCGCCTCATGGACGTCCCCGAGGGTCAGCTCGACCACGAGATCGTCAGGCTCGCACGGGTGCTCAAGATGCGCCCGGGCAAGATCCGCACCGAGATCATGGACCACCTGCGCCCGAGCACCATGGAGCTGGGAGACGACGGCCGGTGGCACAGCTACCTCACCTGGGAGAAGGTGCTGGAGCGGGAGATCACCGGTCTGGACCTCGTGATCGTCAAGGAGGACGTGAGCGAGCGCACGGTCTCCTACCTCAAGGAGCACACGCTCACCTTTCCCGGAGTGGAGATCCAGGAGAACTACCTGCGCGCCTACCCGCAGGGCACGATGGCGGCGCAGGTGCTCGGGCACCTCGCCGACATCTCGGCCGAGCAGCTCAAGCAGAAGCACTTCAAGGGCTACAAGGCCGGCGACATCGTCGGCGTTGAGGGCCTCGAGAAGACGTACGACCGCTGGCTGCGCGGTCGCGACGGAGTCGCGCGGATCGAGGTCGATGCGTTCGGCCGCCCCAAGCAGACGGACCCCGTGGGCGGCCGCATGCCGGAGCCCGGGGACACCCTGGTCACGACCCTCGACGCGAAGGTGCAGGCGGCCGCCGAGAAGGCGTTGCGCACGGGCATGTCCCTGGCGCACAGCGACGGCAAGGTGGAGGCCAACGGCGGCGCCGCCGTGGTGCTCGACGTGCGCAACGGCGACGTCCTGGCCCTGGCGAGCTACCCGACCTACGACCCCGACGTATGGGTCGGCGGCATCAGCGAGAAGGACTACAAGAGACTCTCGAAGAAGAGCGCCAACTACCCGCTCCTGAACCGGCCGATCATGGAGACGAAGGCCGTCGGGTCCACCTTCAAGGTCGTCGACGCCGTCGCCGGTCTCGAGGAGGGCATCATCACGCCCTACGAGACCTTCTTCTGCAACGGCAGCTACAAGCCGCCGGTGGCCACGGACAAGACCGTCTTCGGTTGCTGGGCCGCGGACGGCCACGGCAGCCTCGATCTTGTCGGCGCGATCACCCAGTCGTGTGACGTGTACTTCTACAACGTGGGCTACCGGTTCTACTCGGCCAACGGGAGCCCGCTGCAGGAGTGGGCCAAGCGCCTCGGCATGGGCAAGGTCACGGGCATCGACATCGAGGGCGAGCAGGCCGGCCGCGTGCCGACGCCCAAGTGGCGCCAGCAGTACTTCGAGACAGAGGTCGACAAGCTGTGGACGCCGGGCAACTCGATCAACCTCTCCATCGGCCAGGGCGACCTGGAAGCCACGCCGCTGCAGCTCGCCGTGACCTACGCGGCGATCGCCAACGGCGGCAAGATCGTCACCCCCCACATGGGCTTGAGGATCACCGACGCCGCCGGACAGACGGTACGTGAACTGCGCCCCACCGCGTCGCGCAAGGTCGACATAGCGCCGAGCACTCTGGAACTGGTGCGCAAGGGGCTCTACGACGCGGCCAACGTCTCCATCGTCCACCACGTCAACCAGGCCCTGCGCGCCAACGTCCTCTACACCCGCGAGAAGGACTACATCGTCCGCGCCGGCG
>DAIQNY010000284.1:0-3585 GCA_036788155.1 Actinomycetota bacterium
ACGCCGTCACCTTCGGCGTATCCGCCGTCGCGCTCGTGTTCATGCGCTACCGGGAGCCGGCCAGAACCGGCGCCGAACGCCTGTCACGTGGGTTCGGGCACGAGCTTCGAGAGGGGTTCGCATTGCTGCGGGGCGACCGCCGACTGCTCGCGAACACGCTGATGATCGTCGTCTGCACCGCTGGACTCGGCGCCGTGTATCCGCTCACCTTCTTCTTCGCGGTCAAGGTGCTGGGCGGCGGGGCCGGCGTGTTCGGGGCGCTGGAGGCGATTGTCGGCGCCGGCTTCTTCCTGGGCTCGCTGGCTCTCGTCGCCCTCGCCCCACGAGTACGCAAGGGCAGGGTGATGATCGGGGGGCTCGCCGTCATGGGCGGGTGCATCGCCCTGGTCGCCACCACCTGGTCGATCTGGTCGGCTGCCGTGCCGCTGGCCCTTTTCGGGATCGCGAACGCATTCGTGCTGATTGCCGTGGACACCTACCTCCAGGAGATCGTGCCGCACGGCATTCGCGGCAGGGTGCTCGGCACGCGATTCACCATCACACAAGGGATGTACGCGCTCTCAGTCCTGGTAGGAGCGGCGCTCGCCGCTCTGGTCGACGTGCGGTCCCTGCTGGTGGGCGCAGGCGCCCTCGTCGCCCTCTCCGCGCTTGTCGGACTCCTCTTCCGCGAGGTCCGAGACTCGTAGCCGACAGCGCCTCCACTCCTGGTGATAGCCTGAACTGGGGCATGCGGGCGACGAACGAACGTGCTTCCGCCCGTCTAATCCGGGGGCAGACCAAGGAGCCATGACGTCCGACCAGACCCAGATGAAGACCCCTGCCAGCACGCCGCGCACGAGCTGGATGCAGCTCGGCGTGATCAGCGTCGCCCAATTCGTGGTCTGGGCGGGCTTCGGCGCCATCATCCCGTACCTGCCGCTGTTCCTCGAGGAGCAAGCCCACGCCTCCATGGCCCTCTGGGCGGTCATCGCGGCGATGTTCTACGTGGGCACGCTGCTCTTCTCATCACCGCTCGGCTGGCTCAGCGACATCGTTGGCCGCAAGCCCGTCATGATCGGGGGAGCACTCGTCTACACTGTAGCCCTGCTGCTCTTCACCACCACGATGAACCCCTACTGGTTCATCGTGTTCCGCCTCCTCGAGGGCGTCGGCACGGCTGCCTTCGGGCCTGCCGCCCAGGCGTACGTCGCCGACATCACGTCCGAAGAGAACAGGAGCAAGGCGTACGGGTTCCTGACAACGGCCCAGTTCGGCGGGCTGATCGTGGGACCCGCGCTGGCGGCGGGGCTGATGACGATCGTCGGCGAGGGCAAGAGCGGCTTCTACGCCGTCTTCTACGTCGGCGCGGCCCTCGCGGCCGTTTCGCTCACGGCCATCGTGGTGCTGGTGCGGGAGCCGGCGGCGCTGGCCGTGCGGCGCACGCAGCGCCGCCGCGACCGCGAACGCCACGAGGGCCGGAGAGCCGCGCTGCGGCGCTACCGCGGCATCTTCACGCTGCCCATCCTCGCGTTCTTCCTCATCGCCTTCACCAGCCACTATGCCATGGGTGCCTGGGATGTGGTGTGGAGTCTGTACCTGGCCCACCTCGGGGCCTCGAAGGCCTTCATCAGCTTCACCTGGGTGGCCTTCAGCGTGCCCATGCTCCTCAGCTTCGTCGGCGGTATGATCGCCGATCGCTACAGCCGCTTCTGGCTCTTCATGACCGGGTACGCGCTCTCGAGCCTGGCCTGGATGTTCTATGGGATGTCCACCAATTTCGCGGCCCTCCTTGTCGTCAACGTACTGGAGGGCTTCGCGATAGCCTTCTCATACCCGGCCAAACAGGCGTTCCTCATCCAGGTGAGTCCGCGCCGCTGGCTCGGCACCATCACCGGTGTCGAGGCGACCTCGATGCAGTTGGCCGGCCTATTGGGCTCTCTGACCGCGCCGCTCATGTACGCGAGGATCTCCGGCAGGGTGCTGACGCTCTCGGGTCTCATCGCGCTTGCCGGTCTGCTGATTGCCGCGCCTATCCTGTACCGCACGTGGAAGCGGCTGAAGGCGGCGGGCGAGATGCCCTCGAAGGAGGAGCTGGACAGACTCGCGGACGACGCGCGGCCGGTGTTCGCCGGGGAGCCACCGCACGGGCCGGAGTGAACGGACGACCGGTGTGAGTGTCGGCGCCGGTCGGCGGAGCCTGTCCAGCCAAGGACGACACTGGTAGTATGCGCCAAGGAACCCGGATCGGAGGTCGTCCATGCCCAGGCTCGTGACTCTCGTCCTGCTCAGCCTCGTCCTTGGCGTCGCACTGACGGGCTGTGGATCGTCATCCGATGGAGGCTCAGCCGACGCCGCATCCGCCGGCACCGCCGCCGCCGAAGCAGGCGTCTCACTCCCCGACGGCTGGACGATGACCGACGCACTCAGCGCGGAGGAAGTCGGCGCGATCACGGGCAAGCCCATGGAGGTCTTCCCCGAGGCGTCGTCTGCGGCACAGGACGGGAAGCCGGCCGGCAGCTACACGGCCGCAGGCGTTGACGGCTCCAAGATCTACTTCGGCGCGGATGTTCAGGGGGGCGAGGCGGGGTACGAGGACATGCTCTCGTATGCCTCCGAGTCCACAGCGGACGTGAGCAACGTAGGCGACCGAGCGACGCTGGTCACCTTCTCCGATGGGCGGACCGGCGTGATCGCACAGAAGGGCGATGCTGTGGTCCGCGTCGACTGGGATGCCACCGTCTACGCCGACGATCCGGTCGACTTCGGGAGCCGGCTGGCGAACGCGCTGCTCGCGAAGATGTATCAGTGAGGCCGGGCCGGCGGGCGGAGCCTGCCCGGCCTGCCCGTGACAGATCGGCCGAGGAGACCTACGGCCTCTGACGCGTCAGTAGCGCCGCACCTCCCGGTACAGCGTGTCGCGCTGGACCGGGATACGGCCGGCGGCCCGGATCAGCCGCACCATCTCGCCCACGTCGCACTGGTTCCGGACGCCCGCAGCGGCGACGACGTTCTCCTCGATCATCGTCGACCCCATGTCGTTGGCACCGAAGGCGAGCGCGACCTGCCCCATGCGCAGACCCTGCGTGACCCACGATGCCTGCACGCTGGGGAAGTTGTCCAGGTAGATGCGTGAGACGGCCAGCATCATGAGGTAGTCGACGCCGGTGGTGGGCACGTGGCCTGCCTGCAGTTCCGTGTTGCCGGCCTGGAACGTCCACGGAATGAAGGCGGTGAAGCCGCCAGTCTCGTCCTGCAGATCGCGGAGGCGGCCCAGGTGCTCGATGCGCTCCGCAGGTGTGTCGAGCGAGCCGAACATCATCGTCGCCGTGGTCTTCATGCCGAGGCCGTGCGCGACCCGCATCACATCCAGCCACGTATCCGTAGGGATCTTGTGGGGGCTGATGGCGGTGCGTACGCGGTCGACCAGGACTTCCGCACCGCCGCCGGGCAGGCTGTCCAGTCCGGCGGCGTACAGCCGCGTCAGCGTCTCCTCGACCGTGAGGTCGCTCATCCGCGCGATGTGCACGATCTCCGGGGGCGAACGCGAATGGACATGGATCGGATAGCGCGCCTTGATGCCGCTGAAGACCTCCTCGAACCAGCAGA
>DAIQNY010000285.1:0-3567 GCA_036788155.1 Actinomycetota bacterium
GGCCCCGCGGCGCGGCGAGGGGCGGCCCGAGCGCAGCCGGGAGCGGCCAGGGGCGGCCCGAGCGCACCAGGAGAGTGGCCGCCTCAGCGTGCAGAGACCTCGGCGCATGGCGCCGAGGCGCCGGCTCAGGCGACGCCGCGGAAGAGATGGCCGGTGGTGGAGCGCTCGCGCGACGCCAGCGGCGCGAGCGCCTCGAGCCCTCCAGCCGCGAAGGCGGCGCGCTCGGCCTCGTCCATCGCCGCCTGCTCGACGATGAAGGTGGCGACTCCGGCCTCGCGCAGCTCGCGCAGGTTTGGCGCGAGGTTGGTGACGCGAGCGTTGAAGATCCTGGTGCCGCCGGCATCCGCCTGCGCCGGGAACTCGTACCCCTTCGCGTCCTCCAGGACGAGAGCGACGTGCTCTGAAGGGCCGGGAGCCTCGTACAGTCCCTCCGCTCGGCCGAGCAGGTCGCGCGTGTGCAGGACCTGCTGGCGGCCGAAGGCGAGGATCTCGAGCGCCGGGACGACACCGGCGCACAGAGCCTGAGCCGTGGCTGGGATCTCCTCGAGCGAGACCTCGGGTGAGAGCGTCACCGCCGCCGGCGGGCGGCCGGCGAGGGCGGAGGCGATACCGGCGCCCAGCCCGTTGAGTCCCTGGAGCGGGTATTCCAGCACCAGGGGCCGGTCGACGCGGGCCGGCAGGCCGACGTTGCGCGCGACCACGGCGTCCCACGGAAGGGCAAGGAGCGTGGCCAGCCAGGGCTCCTGCCCATCGAACAGCGCTTCGGGAAGGCGGAGGCGGACGGGGGCGCCCTGCGCCCGCAGGGTCTCCAGGGCGCGCGACACTGCCTCCCGCTCGTCGCCGGCGAGGACGTCCACGCACCAGGCGCCGCCAGGCGGCAGCGGGAGCGGCGCCTCGCCGGGCCGGAGGCGCACGACGACCGGCGGCGCACCCGGCACGGGAGCGTCTCGGCCGGGGGAACGCACGTCCACACGGCGCGGACGGGGGGTTGTCGAGGACGGCGGCGGGCCGGACATGCGGCGCCCGGAGGACCGGCGGCGGGCCGCCAGGCGGCGCTCCCCGAGCGCCGCCACCGCCCGCCGCCGCAACTCCTTGAGCGCACCGACGGCGAGGAACACTTCGCCGGACACGGCGAACTCGAGCTCGGCGAGCTGGTACGGCGTGCCGCCGAGGGCGCCCAGCGCGTCCCGGGCGCGCGCCTCGTCGAGCGCCGCGGTCCGCGCTGCGGCGAGCGGCTCCGGACTTCGCACCGTGACGGACGTCCCAGACCCCGGTTCGAGCGCCGCGAGTTCCGCCGGCGCCCCCTCCTCCCCGCTCAGCCGCATCCGCAAGCGCAGTGGCCGCAGTGCCACTCGCCCCGCCGCGAGATCGCGGCCGAGCTCTCCGACGTCGGCGGCCGAGAGCCGGAACAGACGGTCCTTGACGGCGACGTGCTCGCGCACGCGCAGCGTGAGCCGCTCGTCGCCTCCCGCCTCCAGCCGCTGCGGCTCGGTCTGTCCCCACGGCGTATACAGGTACACCACGTCGCCCTCGGCGACCGGCTTGCTCAGCTTCACCTCCACGGTCCCGGCATCCTCGTCGATGCGACCCACACGCCCCACCAACACTCCCCGGTGACTGCCGCGGCCGCCGCTGCGCACCTCGTGGTGGCGTCCCTCCAGGTGCGCGGTCGTGAATGAGCGCGAAAAGCTCTGCTCGAGCCGCGCGCTCCACTCCGGCCGCACCCAGAACCCCCGCGGGTCGGCAACCGCCGCGTCCAGCGCCTCGCGGTAGACCGCCGTGGTGACGCCGACGTAGGCGGCGTCCTTCATACGGCCTTCGATCTTGAAGGAGACCACGCCCGCTGCCAGGAGGTCCGGCAGGACGGAGACGGCCGAGAGGTCGCTCGTCGACATGATGCGCGAGGCTTCGAGCGGCGCCTGCCCGCGGCGGCGCAGGGCGTAGCGCAACCGGCAGGCCTGGCTGCACCGGCCACGGTTGCCGCTGCGCCCGCCGACCATGCTGCTGAGCAGACAGTCGCCCGAGTAGCCATAGCAGAGAGCGCCGTGGACGAAGGTCTCGAGCTCGAGCCCGTGAGCGTCGAGGGCGGCGATCTCGGCGAGGCTGAGCTCGCGCGCCAGGATGGCGCGCGAGAAGCCGAGCCGCCGCAGCGCCGCCAGCTGCGCCGATCCGTGTGTGTTGAGCTGCGTGCTGGCGTGCAACGTCAGCCCGGGGTACTCATCACGCACGCGCGCGGCGAAGCCGAGGTCGGCGACGATGAGGGCGTCGAGGCCGGCGCGGTACGGCGCCTCAAGCGCCGCGAGCGCCGGCTCCACCTCCTCGTCCTTGAGCAGCGTGTTGAGCGCCAGATACGCGCGCGCGTCGTATAGATGCGCCGTCTCGACAACCTCCTGCACGGCGTCGCCGCCGAAGTTGCCGGCGAAGGCACGCGCGCTCCAGCGCTCGAGACCGAAGTACACGGCGTCCGCGCCGGCGGAGAGGGCCGCGCGCAGGGCGCGCGGCTCCCCCGCCGGCGCCAGCAGCTCAGGTCTAGTGTCGGGCTGTGGGGGCTGTGCGGACATCGGCGTGTGCCGCAGATCCGGCAGGCGTCAGCGGACCGGCAGCGCCCCCGGCTCCTCGCTCGTGACGGTGCCGTGCTCGTCGCGGTGCACACGGATGAGCCCGCTCGTCGCGATGGTCTTGACCCCGCCCCGCTCGAGCTCGTCGAGGAACAGGTTGATGCCCAGAGAGTCGCTGCTCATGTGTCCCGCGATGATCACGTGGATGCTGTGCTTGTCCGCCTCATCTCGGAGTTCCTGACCCATGTGCATGCCGACGATGGTACCGACGCCCGCGTCGGCCAGCTTCTCCACCACCTTCTTTGGACCCTCGGTACCGCCGGTCATGTCCACCCAGATCCGGCCGGCGCGCGAGGCGCCTCCGCTCTTGCCGGTGTACGGACCGGCGCCCTTCTGCGCCGCGATGCGGTACTCCGGGATCTCGAGCAGCGCCTTCTGCACGTCCTCGACGGTCGCCGGCTGCTTTTCGGCGAACCACCTGTTCAGGAAGTCGACCACGAGATTGTCGGTGGGCGTGTGCGCCGAGAAGAACGGCACGTCGAGCAGACGCGCCACATCGATGGCCTGGTCGTAGTTGACCGGCATGAGCCGGCGCCTGACCTCGTCCATCCGCTCGAAGATGAGCTTCTCGCCGGCCTGGATGGGTACGCCGAGCGAGGACCAGATATCCGCCTGGACCTCCATGACGCTGTCGAGCCTGGTGAGACCCCAGCCCTCCGGGTGGTGCGTGTAGATCGCGTCGATCTGCGTGCCCTTCTCGCGCAGGCGGTCGGCGAGGAGGACCTCGGCGGGATTCATGTCGATGCCCCCCAGCAGGGCCGTGACCTCGGTGTCGGGATCGCCGACGTAGATGCGGGTGTCGGCGAACGGGTTCGTGAGCTCCTCCGGGTCGGCGAGCTCCTTCAGGTGGTCGGGCAGGCCGTCGTGACGCTTCTTCTGACGAGCGAGGAAGTCGTCGACGCCGTCCTTGCCACGGGGGTCGGCCTCGATGCCCATACGCACGGCGGTC
>DAIQNY010000286.1:0-3540 GCA_036788155.1 Actinomycetota bacterium
GTCTTGATGAACTCGGCATCGCGCGCCTGGATCGCCTCGGCGACCTGCTTGCGCGTCCCGTTGATCGATTCACCCATCAACAGCATTGAACAACCTCCACGACGATTACCCGGGACGGACTCTGCAGAGTATATAGTCGGTGTGCGCGGAGGAACCAGCGCGTGGACTGCTCAGACGCCCTCGGGCGGCGGCACGATCCAGTCCGGCCGGCGCCGGCGGCGCTCACCCCGGCGCCGTTCCGCGCGGACCGGCTCACGCCGCTGCCTGCGCCGGTCGGCGACGCGCCGGTCGAGGCGGACCTCGACGTCCCGGCCGTCGAACAGCGCGACGAACCGCCGGTACAGCCGCTCTCGTACCGGACCGGTCACGAACAGCACATAGTGCCGCGGTTCCGTCGTCACGTCTGCCGCCATACTCTGACTGTACCCGCCGCAGGAGGCCGCCCTCACGGGCGAAGCGTAGTGGCGGAGCGCGGGGAGACTCGGGCGCTGGCGCATCGTCGAGGCGGCCGCCCGCGACCGCCGGCGGGCGTGAAGGCGGCCCCCGGATCCGACGTGGAAGGGGATAGCCGGATCAGTCGTAGGTGACGTACACCGTCTTGGTGCGCGTGTAGAAGTCGATCGCCGCAGGCCCCTGCTCCTTGAAGGTGTTGGCGCTCGACTGTTTGAACCCGCCGTAGGGTGCCTGCAGGGCGAGGCCCGTGGTCGGCTCGTTGACCTTGACCACTCCCGCCTCGACGCGGTCGACGAACGTCATGGCGCGGCGCAGGTCGTTGGTCACGACGCTCGCTGCGAGTCCGTAGCCGACGGCATTGGCCTTGTAGATGGCGTCGTCGAAGTCACGCGCACGGACGATGCCGATCACCGGCCCGAAGATCTCCTCCTGGGCGAGGCGGCTGTGGACGTCGACGCCGTCGAACACCGTGGGGCGCAGGAAGAACCCCTCGTCTCCGGCCCGGCCGCCGCCGGCGAGCAGCTCGGCGCCCTCCTCCCGACCCACCCGGATGTAGTCGAGATCCCTGGCGAGCTGGTCCTCGCTCACAGCTGGGCCCATCTGCACGCCGTCCTCGAGGCCGTCACCGACGGTGAGCGCGTTGGCGGCCTCGGCCAGGGCGGCGGCGAAGCGGTCGGCCACGCCCTCCTCCACGATGACCCTGCTCGTCGCGGTGCACGTCTGCCCGGTCTGTCCGAACCCGCCGGCCACCACGATCTGCACGGCGAGGTCCAGATCGGCGTCGTCGAGCACGACCGTAGCGTTCTTGCCGCCCATCTCGAGTTGGACGCGCGCGAAGTGCTCCGTCGCGCGCGGGTAGATGCGGGCACCGATCTCGCTGGAGCCGGTGAAGGTGAGGGCGCGAACCACCGGATCGGCGGCCAGGGAGTAGCCCACCACGGATCCTGCGCCGGTCACCAGATTGAGCGCGCCGGGCGGGAGGCCTGCGTCCACGAGGCATTCGGCGAGTCGCAGGCTCGTGAGCGGCGTGGCCGACGCCGGCTTGAACACCACCGTGTCGCCGAATGCCAGCGCCGGAGCGATCTTCCAGGCCGGGATGGCGATCGGGAAGTTCCAGGGCGTGATGACGGCGCAGACACCGAGCGGCTCGCGCCGGCTGAACAGCATAGCGCTACGCATCGTGGGCGGCAGGTGATCGCCCGACATGCGCCACCCTTCGCCGCCGTAGTATCGCAGGATGTCGCGGGCCCGCGTCACTTCACGCGTGGCCTCGGCGAGCGTCTTTCCTTCTTCACGCGTGAGCGTGTGCGCGACGTCCGGGAGCCGCGCGGTGAGCAGCTCGGCCGCCTTGAAGAGGATCGCGCCCCGCGACGGCGCCGGCAAGGCTGCCCAGCCCGGGAAGGCCTCCGCCGCGGCGGCGACGGCCTGCGCCGCGTCCGCGGCGGTCGCGCTCGGGAACACGGCGAGGACGTCGTCAGGTCGCGCCGGGTTCCGGGTCTCGAACGTGGCGTGATCGCTCGCGTCCGACCACTCGCCGCCGATCAGGTTCCTGCCGGTCTCCATGCTCCACCCCGACGTCGCGATGTCCCCGCCCGTCTGGTCGCAACCATACTACGGGTGGCGAGCAGTGCAGCCGTCGGCGACGGCACTCGCGGCGGGCAGCGTCGTTGCGGGCGCAACGGAGCGGCCCGCCCGATCCGTGCTCCCCGGCTCTGCCTCGCTCAGTCGGGCAGGGGGACGAGCGCCCGATCAGACAGGCGCAGGGTCTTTCGATATCCTGCCGCGCGCGCGTGGCCGATGGCCTCGTCCCAGGCCCGGCCCACGTCGCCGGGCTCGTGCGCGTCCGAGTCGATGGTGAGCGGGATGCCGCGAGCGTGTGCGGCGCGGAGGATCTCCACGGACGGGTACATGACGCCGGCCGGGTCGCTGAAGCGGTCCGTGTTGAGCTCGATGGCGGCGCCGGACGCCTCGAGAGCGTCGAGCGCCGCCTCGATCTCCGGCAGCACGGACGACCCGGGCCGGTGTCCCCAGAGCCCGATGTAGTCGACGTGCGCGAGGATGTCGAAGCGGCCCCACTCGCAGGCCCGACGCACGGTGCGATAGTAGGCGACAAGGAGCGCGTCCGGGTCGTCCCAGCGCTCATCACCGCGGAGAGACGGGTCGTCGAAGGCGAACCCGTCCACCTCGTGGACGCCGAGCACGACGACCTCGAACGGCCAGGCCGAGAGGAACTGCTGCAGCAGGGTCTCCTGCCCGTCGACGTACTCCGCCTCGACCCCGACGAGCACCTTGACGTCGTCGTGCGCGGCGGCCGCGGCACGCACGTCGGCGACGTAGTCACCGAGGCGCTCGGGCCGCAGCCACCAGTCGTCGTCCGGCCCGGGCCCCGGCGAGAAGTGCTCGGCAGTCGCGAGCTCCGGCAGGCCGAGCCGAGCCGCCCGGCGAACGACGTCCTCGACGGTGCCACTGCCGTCCGACCACGCCGTGTGCACGTGGTAGTCGCCCGGCGGGACGGCGCGCGCGCCTCCCGGAGGCGCCGTCACTTCTCCTCCATGCGCCGGCGCCGCCGATGGAGCGTCTCGCCCTCTGCGGACGGCGACGAGGAAGCGACTGCGGAGCCGACTCCGGCGCTCGCGGCGAGCAGCATGAGCAGGACGACGACCGTGAAGGTGAGGATGACGACGCCATGCCGACGATGAAGATGTGCCAGTCGAGCGCTCATGCCGCGGTCCCCCTGAACGTCTGGAACGGCGCCGCCTCGGCGGCGCCACAGATGCCGCGACGGTATCCAGCAGCGCGTGACCCCGTCAAGGTATCCAGACGGTGACGCCACGGCAGCGGAGCGCGGCCGCTCACCGGTACGGCGAAGGCCGGCGGTGCAGTCGCACCGCCGGCCTTCCCGGACGCGAAAGAGGCGTTGCTCTTTCGATATGTGTCGCGACGCGGGCTAGCTCACATCATCCCCGGCATACCGCCGCCGGGCATACCGCCGGGCATGCCGCCGCCGTTCTCTTCCGGCTTGTCGGCGACGATGCACTCGGTGGTGAGCACGTTCTTGGCGATCGACGCGGCGTTCTGCAGCGCCGA